>NZ_JANJXQ010000241.1 GCF_024708915.1 Thiobacillus sp. | reverse complement strand
CACGGCGACTTCGTTCAGCGGCTCGACCAGCACTTCTTCCGAGATGCCGTCCACCGACACGAAGTAGGGCCGTTGCGAGGCGTCGCTGCGGCCGCTGCCCGACAACTTGATGTGGTAGGTCTCGCCGTGCAGCGTGATCTTGAATTCGTCGGCTGCATAACGCGGCGCGCTGTCCTGTTGCGCGGCACCCGGCGGCGGCAGCGCTTCGGGCTTGAGGGTGCCCGCCGCGCGTTCCTGCAGCCAGGTCTTGCCGATTTCGGGGAACATGGCGTAGGTCAACACGTCCTCGTCCGACTTGGCCAGCCCCTCGATTTCGCCGCGCAGCTTGTCGAGCTCGTCGGCCAGCAGATCGGCCGGCCGGCAGGTGCTGACGTCGAGGTTGCCGATGGCTATTTTGCGTACTTCTTCGTTGATATGCCCGGGCGCCTTGCCATAGCGGCCCTGCAGGTAAAGCTTCACTTCGTTGGTGACCGATTTGTAGCGTGCGCCGGTGAGCACGTTCAACGCTGCCTGGGTGCCGACGATCTGCGAGGTGGGCGTGACCAGCGGCGGGTAGCCGAGATCTTCGCGCACATGTGGAATTTCTTCGAGCACGGCGTCCATCCTGTCGATCGCACCCTGCTCCTTCAATTGGTTGGCGAGGTTGGAAATCATCCCGCCCGGCACCTGGTTGATCAGCACGCGGGTGTCGGTGCCGGTGAAGGCCGACTCGAACTGCCAGTATTTCTTGCGCACCTCCTTGAAGTAGGCCGAAATTTCCTCGATCAGCGGCAGCGACAGGCCGGTGTCGTATTCGGTGCCGGCGAGCGCCGCGACCAGGCTTTGCGTGGTGGGGTGGCTGGCGCCTTCGGCAAACGCGCCGACGCAGGTGTCGATGATGCTGGCGCCGGCTTCCACCGCCTTCAGGTGCGTCATGTGCGCCAGGCCCGAGGTCGCATGGCTGTGCGTATGGATCGGCAGATGGGTCGCGGCGCGGATTGCCTGCACCAGTTCGAACGCGGTGTAGGGCGTGAGCAGGCCCGCCATGTCCTTGATCGCGATGGTGTCGCAGCCCATCTGCGCCAGACCCTTGGCCAGTTCGACGAAGTGGGGGATGTCGTGCACCGGGCTGGTGGTGTAGCAGATCGCGCCTTCGGCGTGCCTGCCGGCCGCCTTGACCGCTTCGATCGACACCTGCAGGTTGCGCAGGTCGTTCATCGCGTCGAACACGCGGAACACGTCGACCCCGTTGTCGGCGGATTTCTGCACGAAGGCGCGCACCACGTCGTCGGAGTAATTGCGGTAGCCGAGCAGGTTCTGCCCGCGCAACAGCATCTGGATGCGCGTGTTGGGCAGTACCTTTCTGAGCTTGCGCAGGCGCTCCCACGGATCTTCACGCAGAAAGCGCACGCAGGCGTCGAAGGTGGCGCCGCCCCAGGCTTCCAGCGACCAGAATCCGACCGCATCGAGTTTGCCGCAGATCGGCAGCATGTCGGCGGTCTGCATGCGGGTGGCGATGAGCGACTGGTGGCCGTCGCGCAGGACAAGATCGGTAACGAATACTTTGGTCATGTTTACAACCCTTGATGAGCGGCGATGGCGGCGGCGATGGCGGCGGCGATCACTTCCGGCGGTTTCTTTTCGGTGTACTGGGTGAGTTCCGGATGTTCGTCGACGAAGCCGGTGTTGAAGCGTCCGCTGCGGAACTCGGGGTTTTTCAGAATTTCCTGGTAATAGGGAATCGTTGTCTTCACGCCGTACACCAGCATGTCGTCGAGCGCACGGCGGCCGCGTTCGACGGTCGCTTCCCAGTTCAGATTCCACACCGAGAGCTTGGCGCACATCGAATCGAAATAGGGCGGAATCACGTAGTCGGTGTAAATCGCCGCGTCGACGCGCACGCCGGGGCCGCCCGGCGAATAATAGCGCGTGATGCGGCCGAGGCTGGGCAGGAATTCGTTTTTCGGGTCTTCGGCGTTGATGCGGAATTCGATCGCGTAGCCGCGATGCGCGATGTCTTCCTGCCTGTATTGCAGCGGCTTGCCGTCGGCGATGCGGATCTGCTCCTGCACGATGTCGACGCCGGTGATCGTCTCGGTGATCGGGTGTTCGACCTGCAGCCGGGTGTTCATTTCCATGAAATAGAACTGGTTGTCCTGGTCGAGCAGGAATTCCACCGTGCCGGCATTGACGTAGCCGACCGATTTGGCGGCGCGCACCGCCAGTTTGCCGATGTATTGCCGCTGCGCCTCGGTGAGCTGCGGGCTCGGCGCGATCTCGATCAGCTTCTGGTTGCGCCGCTGGATCGAGCAGTCGCGCTCGAACAGGTGAATCACGCTGCCCTGGGTGTCGCCGAGAATCTGCACCTCGATGTGCTTGGGCCGAACCACGCATTTTTCGACGAAGACTTCGGGCTTGCCGAAGGCCTTGCTGGCCTCCGACACCACGCGGTCGTAATTTTTCAGCAGTTCCTCTTCGCTGTCGCAGCGGCGGATGCCGCGCCCGCCGCCGCCATTGGTGGCCTTGAGCATCACCGGATAGCCGATCCGGTTGGCCAGCGTGCGCGCCTCCTCGACGTTCTCCAGATTGTGGTCCGAACCCGGCACCACCGGAATGCCGGCGGCGATCATGGCGTTGCGCGCCTGGATCTTGTCGCCCATGCGGCGGATCACCTCGGGCGAGGGGCCGATGAAGCGGATGCCGCGGCGCGCGCAGATGGTGGCCAGATCGGGGTTTTCGGAGAGGAAACCGTAGCCAGGGTGCAGCGCGTCGCAGCCTGACGCCGCCGCCAGGTTGACCAGCGTGTGCGCGTTCAGATAGCCGAGAATGGGATCCTTGCCGATATGGTAGGCCTCGTCGGCTTTCTTGACGTGCAGCGCGTGGCGGTCGGCATCCGTGTAGATGGCGACCGACTTGATACCCAGCTCGGCGCAGGCGCGCACGATGCGGACGGCGATCTCGCCGCGGTTGGCGACCAGTATTTTCTTAATCATGGCCACCGTTTCTTTGACAAAAATAACGCGAAATCATATCATTGCGGGCTAATGTTTAACCGGGTGCGTCATGTCGAGCCTGTGCGCGTTAACCCAGTACGCTGTTGATCGGGGGTGCCGTGCATCAGCCTGTTGAGGTCGATCCACGGCGTTTTTGCAGGGATTCGCAGTCGTGGGAAGCGCAGTCGGAGGTGTCTGCGTTTCCGCGTCTAGCCCGCGAATTTACGCAAGGCACGCTGTTCTGTCGAGTCGCCGGGCAGACGGATCAGCGCGGCGGCCTGTCCCTGCTGCTGGCGATACGCGGCGAAGTCGAGATGACGTGTCAGCGCTGCTTGGGCGGCATGCGGCATGCGGTGCAGATCGAACGCACGCTGCATCTGGCGCGCAACGAGGCCGAGCTGGAACGGCTGGATGCGCTGCCCGGCAGCGATGCGATTCCGGTTGGCGAGACGTTGGATCTCGTCGAACTGGTTGAGGATGAAGTGTTGTTGAGCCTGCCGTTGGCGGCCATGCACGCAGAAGGTGAATGCCCCGCCTGAGGGGTGAAACGAATTTTCAAGGAGTAGGAAATGGCTGTCCAGCAGAACAAGAAGTCCCCGTCCAAGCGCGGCATGCACCGTGCGCACGATTTTCTGACCAATCCGCCGCTGGCCGTCGAGCCGACCACGGGCGAAGCGCATCTGCGTCACCATATCAGCCCCAACGGCTTTTATCGTGGCCGCAAAGTCGTCAAGGCCAAAGGCGAATAATTCCGCCCCCGCGTGCCTCCGGCCATGATTGCCGTGGCCGGGGGTGTCCCGATCAGCCTACGCTTTCGGCTGCATGAGAAATATCACAGTCGCCATTGATGTCATGGGGGGCGATCACGGCCCCCATGTCACCGTCCCGGCGGCGATCCGCTGTCTTGCGCGTCATCCCGACCTGAACGTGATTCTGGTCGGGCCGCAGGACATCGTCGCCGCCGAACTCAAGGCGCGCCGTGCCAAGACCGGGCCGCGCCTCATCGTGCGCCACGCCAGCCAGGTGGTGGCGATGGACGAGGCGCCCGCGCTGGCGCTGCGCGGCAAAAAAGACTCCTCGATGCGGGTGGCCATCGATCTCGTCAAATCCGGCGAGGCCGACGCCTGCGTGTCGGCAGGCAACACCGGTGCGCTGATGGCGACCGCGCGCTTCGTCCTGAAAACCCTGCCCGGCATCGACCGTCCCGCGATCGCCGCCGTGATGCCGACGATCAGCGGTCACGCGCTGGTGCTGGATATGGGCGCCAACGTCGACTGCAGCGCCGAGCATCTGCTGCAGTTCGGCATCATGGGCGCGATGCTGGTGTCGGCGGTGGAGCACAAGCCGAACCCGAGCGTGGGCCTGCTCAACATCGGCGAGGAAGACATCAAGGGCAACGAGATGGTGAAACGTGCCGCCGAACTGCTGCGCGACAGCCACCTGAATTTCTACGGCAATGTCGAAGGCAACGACATCTTCAAGGGAACCACCGACGTGGTGGTGTGCGACGGCTTCGTCGGCAACGTGACCCTGAAAGCGTCCGAAGGGCTCGCCAAGATGATAGTCACCACGTTGCGCGCCGAATTCAAGCGCAACTGGCTGACCCGCATCGCCGGTCTGCTCGCCTTGCCGGTGCTGAATGCCTTCAAGCGCCGTCTCGATCCGCGCCGCTACAACGGTGCCACGCTGCTGGGGCTCAAGGGCGTGGTGGTGAAAAGCCATGGCTCGGCCGACCGCCTTGCATTCGAGCATGCGATCGAGACTGCCAGCGAAGAAGTCCGCAACAATGTGCTGAAGCGCATCACAGACCAGATTCAACTTATGCAACGGGTGGCTGCTTGACCTATTCCCGCATTCTCGGCACCGGCAGTTATCTGCCGGCGCGCATCCTCACCAACGCCGATCTCGAAAAACTGGTCGAGACGAACGACCAGTGGATCGTCGAACGCACCGGCATCCGCGAGCGCCATATCGCCGCCGAGGGCGAATTCACCAGCGATCTTGCCGCCCAGGCTGCGCGTGCCGCGCTCGAAGCGGCCGGGTTGGCGCCCGACGACATCGACCTGCTGCTGGTCGCCACCACCACGCCCGACCTGGTGTTTCCCAGCACCGCCTGCATCGTGCAGTCCAAGCTCGGCATGACCAACGGCCGCCCGGCGTTCGACCTGCAGGCGGTGTGCAGCGGTTTCGTCTATGCCTTGAGCGTGGCCGACCAGTTCATCAAGACCGGCGCGGCCAAACGCGTGCTGGTGATCGGCGCCGAAACCCTGTCGCGCATCACCGACTGGAACGACCGCAGCAACTGCATCCTGTGGGGCGACGGCGCGGGCGCGGTGGTGCTGGGCGCGTCCGCCGAACCCGGCATCGTCGCCACCCACATCCACGCCGACGGCCGCCACAAGGAATTGCTGCGCACCACCAGCGGCACCTCGACCGGCATGAAGGAACCTGCGCTGATGCGGATGGAAGGCAACGCCGTGTTCAAGATGGCGGTCAACACGCTCGACCGCATCGTCGACGAGACGCTGGAAGCCAACGGTTTGCAGAAGTCCGACATCGACTGGCTGGTGCCGCATCAGGCCAATATCCGCATCATCTCCGCCACCGCGAAAAAGCTCGGCATGAGCATGGACCATGTCGTCACCACCGTTGCCGGGCACGGCAATACCTCGGCCGCCTCGGTGCCGCTGGCGTTCGACGTGGCGGTGCGCGACGGCCGCATCCAGCGTGGCCAGACCGTGCTGATGGAGGCCTTCGGGGGCGGTTTCACCTGGGGCTCGGCGCTCCTCAAGTATTAAGTATTAAAAGAAAATATTCCTATGAAACTGGCTTTTGTATTCCCCGGGCAGGGCTCGCAATCGGTCGGCATGATGCAGGGCTGGGGCGAGCGCGCCGAAGTGCGCGCCACCTTCAGCGAAGCGTCCGACGCGCTCGGCCAGAATCTGTGGATGCTGGTGGCCGACGGCCCGGTCGAACTGCTCAATCAGACCGTCAATACCCAGCCGGCGATGCTGGCAGCGGATGTCGCTGTCTGGCGCGTGTGGCAGGCAGCGGGCGGCGCAAGCCCGGCCTTGCTGGCGGGACACAGCCTGGGCGAATACGCGGCGTTGGTGGCGGCCGGATCTTTGGATTTTGCCGATGCCATCAAACTGGTACGCTTCCGCGCCGAGGCGATGCAGGCGGCGGTACCCGAAGGCGTCGGCGCGATGGCGGCGATTCTGGGACTGGACGACGATGCCGTGCGTGCGGTGTGCAATGAGGCGGCTGCAGGCGAGGTGGCCGAAGCGGTGAATCTCAATTCTCCCGGGCAGGTGGTCATTGCGGGCAACAAGGCCGCGGTCGAGCGCGCCATGGCGCTGGCGAAAGAGAAGGGCGCCAAGCGTGCGCTGCCGCTGCCGGTCAGCGTGCCGTCGCATTCCTCGCTGATGCTGCCGGCGGCGGAAAAACTGCGCGCGCACCTGCAGGACATCGAAATCAAGACGCCGGCGGTGCGTGTGCTGCACAACACCGACGTGCAGAGCCACACCGAACCCGACGCGATCCGCGCCGCGCTGGCGAAGCAGCTGCACACCCCGGTGCGCTGGGCCGAAACCGTGCGGGCGCTGAAAGCCGCCGGCATCGAACGCGTGATCGAATGCGGCCCCGGCAAGGTGCTGGCAGGCCTCAACAAGCGCATCGACGACAGCCTGCCCGCTATGGCGCTGGTGGACGAAGCCAGCCTGCAGGCCGCGCTCAATCAATAAGGAGACACCATGCTGCAAGGACACCTCGCGCAAGGCGCGAATCTTGATGGGCAAGTGGCCCTCGTGACGGGCGCCAGCCGCGGAATCGGCCAGGCGATCGCGCTGGCGCTCGGTCAGGCAGGGGCTATCGTGGTCGGCACCGCCACCAGCGACAAGGGTGCACAGGCGATCGGCGATTACCTCGCCGCCGCTGGCGTCAAAGGCAGCGGCATGAAGCTCGACGTCACCGACGCCGCCGAGGTCGACGCCGTGATCGCCGCGATCGAGAAGGATTTCGGCGCCATCGGCATCCTGGTCAACAACGCCGGCATCACCCGCGACAACCTGCTGATGCGGATGAAGGACGAGGAATGGGACGCCATTCTGGCGACCAACCTGACCTCGGTGTTCCGCCTGTCGCGCGCGGTGCTGCGCGCGATGATGAAGGCGCGCAGCGGCCGCATCATCAGCATCGCCTCGGTGGTGGGCGCGATGGGCAACGCCGGGCAGACCAACTACAGCGCGGCCAAGGCCGGCATCATGGGCTTCACCAAGTCGCTGGCACGCGAAGTCGGTAGCCGCAACATCACCGTCAACTGCGTGGCGCCGGGCTTCATCGACACCGACATGACGCGCGCGCTGCCGGACGCCCAGCGGCAGGCGCTGCTGGCGCACATCCCGCTGGGCAGGCTGGGCGCTGCGGAAGACATTGCGCAGGCCGTCGCTTTCCTGGCCTCGCCTGCTGCCGGCTATATATCGGGCACCACCCTGCATGTCAACGGCGGTATGTACATGGCGTAACCGTCACGGAAAGTTTGGTAAAATCGCCGGGCTTCATTTTTCCGGGTCTCAATTTCATTGGGGCCCTTTTTCAAGAGAGGATCAGTAATGGATAACGTACAGCGTGTAATTAAGGTCGTCGCCGAGCAACTGGGCGTCAACGAGGCGGACATCAAGAACGAGTCTTCCTTCGTCGGCGACCTGGGCGCCGACTCGCTCGATACGGTTGAATTGGTGATGGCGCTGGAAGAAGAGTTCGGCTGCGAAATCCCCGACGAAGACGCGGAAAAGATCACCACCGTCCAGCAGGCGATCGATTACGTCAACAGCCATTCAAGCTGACCGTCACCCGGCTATCGAGGCGGCCCGGCCATGCGCGAAGCTGCGCGCGCGTTCAATGCCTGCTGGCCGTCCGATAGTGTGCTTTTCAATGCTCAATGATTCGGCGTACACCGTGTCGTGCCGGATCGATAAAAAGGACTGACTTTTGTCCAAACGTCGCGTCGTCGTAACCGGCCTGGGGATCGTATCTCCGGTCGGCAACACCATACCGGAAGCCTGGGATAACCTGGTCGCCGGCCGTAGCGGAATCGCCCGGATCACCCGTTTCGATCCAACGCCCTTCGCCTCCCAGATGGCAGGCGAGGTCAAAAATTTCGAGGTTGAGCAATACCTCAACCCGAAAGAGGCGCGCCGCATGGATGTCTTCATCCAGTTTGGCATGGCCGCCGGCATCCAGGCGATCCGCGATTCGGGCATCGAGGTCACCGAAGCCAATGCCGAACGCATCGGTATCAACATCGGCTCCGGTATCGGCGGCCTGCCGCTGATCGAGGAGACCCACAGCCTGCTGATGGAATCGGGGCCACGCAAGATATCCCCCTTCTTCATTCCGGGTTCCATCATCAACATGATTTCCGGCAACCTTTCGATCCTGTATGGAGTGAAGGGTCCCAACCTGTCGGTCGTCACCGCCTGTACCACCGGCCTGCACGCGATTGGCCTGTCCGCCCGCATGATCGAGCATGGCGATGCGGACGTGATGATCGCCGGCGGCGCCGAGTGTGCGACTTCGCCGCTGGGCGTGGGCGGTTTCGCGTCGGCACGCGCGCTGTCCACCCGCAACGACGATCCGGCCACCGCCAGCCGCCCGTGGGACAAGGATCGCGACGGTTTCGTCCTGGGCGAGGGCGCCGGCGTGCTGGTGCTCGAGGAATACGAGCACGCCAAGGCGCGCGGCGCCAGAATCTACGCCGAAGTGGCGGGCTTCGGCATGAGCGGCGACGCCTACCACATGACGGCGCCGAGCACCGACGGCCCCAGGCGTGCGATGCTGAACGCGATGCGCGACGCCGGGGTGAATCCCGACCAGATCGACTACATCAACGCACACGGCACCTCGACGCCGCTGGGCGACAAGAACGAAACCGATGCGATCAAGCTGGCGCTGGGCGATGCCGCCTACAAACTGGTGGTCAACTCGACCAAGTCGATGACCGGCCACCTGCTGGGCGGTGCCGGCGGCGTCGAGTCGGTGTTCAGCGTGCTGGCGGTGCACCACCAGGTGTCGCCTCCCACCATCAACATCTTTTCGCAAGACCCGGAATGCGACCTCGATTACTGCGCCAACACCGCGCGTGATATGAAGATCGACTTCGCGCTGAAGAACAACTTCGGGTTCGGCGGCACCAACGGCTCGCTGGTTTTCAAGCGCGTTTGACTGTCGCTGCGGATCGCCCGAGCACGCCCGAAACCCGGGAATGGCCGTTACAGCCCGACCAACTGCGGCCTGATCTGGCTGGGCTTCAGGCGTCCGATCCGCAGCGTTACCCCGGCCTGTTCCTGAGCAGCGGCGACACCGGCTGGGACGTGCTGTTTGCGTTTCCGCAGGAGGTCGTGCGGATTGCCTCAGCCGGTGGGTTGCGCGCGTTGCAGGCGCATCCGGCGATGCAGTTGCGGCCCGGCCCCGGGCAGGAAGACCACGGGCTGCCTTTCAGCGGCGGCTGGCTGTGCGCGTTTGCGTATGAACTGGGCGGCCTGTTCGAACCCAGCGTGGGGCAGGTCGAGGATGAGGCCGATTTCCCCCTTGCCTGGCTGTTGCGCATTCCCGCGGCGATCCTGTTCGACCGCGCGAACCGGCGCTGCGTCCTGATGGCTGAGGTCGGGCAGACTGAACTGCTCGACGGCATGCAGCGCGATCTGGCCGCGCTGCCGCCGCCCATCGCGGCGCTGCCCGAATTGCAGGCCCTGCATGAAGACGCACCCGACGCGTTCGTTGCCGGCGTTGCGCGTATCCAGGATTACATTCGCGCGGGCGACGTGTTCCAGGTCAATCTGTCGCGCGGCTGGCAGGCCGAATTCGCCGCACCGGTTTCCGCGGCATCGCTGTTCGCCCGGTTGATGCAGCGTAATCCGGCGCCGTTTTCGGCGCTGCTGCAGATGGATGAATGGGCGATCGTGAGCTCGTCGCCCGAACGGCTGGTTCGCCTCGGCCGCGACGGAATGCTGCAAACCCGGCCGATTGCCGGCACGCATCCGAGAAGCGTGGATGCGGCGGAGGACGCCGCACTGCGCGCGCGCCTGCAGGCGCATCCCAAGGAGCGCGCCGAACACGTCATGCTGGTCGATCTGGAACGCAACGACCTCGGACGGGTGTGCGATGCGGGCAGCGTGAAAGTGCCGGCGCTGATGGATATCGCCAGCTACCGCCACGTACATCACATCGAATCGACCGTCTGCGGACAACTGCGCACCGGCACGCGCGTGGTCGACGCCTTGCGCGCGATGTTTCCCGGCGGCACCATTACCGGCTGTCCCAAGGTACGCACCATGCAGATCATTCGTGAACTCGAACGGACGCCGCGGCGCAGCTACACCGGCAGCCTCGGCTACATCAACCGCGACGGCAGCTTCGATTTCAATATCCTGATCCGCAGCTTCCTGCTGCGCGACCGCGAATTGAGTTTCCGCGCCGGTGCCGGCATCGTGGCCGATTCGATGGCTGCACGCGAGCTCGATGAAACGCGCGCCAAGGCATGCGGTCTGTTGCACGCGCTGGGGGCCGCATGATACTCGTCAACGGCCATCCGACTGATGCCGTGGATGCGCGAGACCGCGGCCTGGCCTACGGCGACGGCGTATTCCGCACCTTGCGCATGCACGCCGGCCAGCCGCTATGGTGGCGCGATCATTACGCCAAGCTGGCGGCCGATTGTGCGGCGTTGATGCTGGATTGCCCTGACGAGGCCGGCTTGCGCGCCGAGGTTTGCCGGGTGGCCGCGGCCGCGGAAGGCGTGACCAAGATCATCCTCACCCGCGGCGTCGGCGCGCGCGGCTATGCGCCGCCGCAAGGGCAGGCCGCCACCCGCATCGTGCTGTCTGCGCCCCTGCCTGCCCATGCGCAGACCGATGCGCCGGACGACGTCGTTGCGCGCTGGTGCACGCTGCGTCTGGCGCGCCAGCCGCGGCTGGCGGGGATCAAGCATCTGAACCGGCTGGAGAACGTGCTGGCGCGGGCCGAGTGGGATGACCCGGCGATTGCGGAGGGACTGCTGTGCGACGACACCGGCGCAGTGATCGGCGGCGTAATGAGCAATCTTCTGGCGGTGAAGGACGGCGAACTGCATACCCCGGATGTGAGCGAATGCGGGGTGGCCGGCGTTGCCAGGACGCGCCTGCTGCGCGCCGCGGCACGCCGCGGCATCCCTGTCCATGTCGGCCGTTTGATGCCAGCCGCTATACTCGCTGCCGATGAAGTGATGATCTGCAACAGCGTCATCGGCGTGCGCCGCGTGGCCCGTCTGGATGATTCGACCTGGTCGCCGGCGGGCTGGACCGGTATTCTGAAAACGGCCTTGTATGAAGACGTGGATTAAGCGATTGGCCCTGCTTGCCGGCCTGACTGCACTGGCGGGGGCAGGCGGGCTGGCATGGTATGCCAACCAGCCTTTGCGTATCGAGCCGTTGCCGAAAACCATCAACGTGGCGCCCGGCACCCATTTGCGGAGCCTGAGCGCGATGCTCGAACGCGAAGGTGTGATCGGCAATGCGCAGGTATTCTGGCTGCTCGGGCGCGTGCTGGACAAGGCCGGCACGCTCAAGGTGGGGGTGTATGTGCTCGACCGGCCGCTCACACCGCTGGAGTTGTATGCCAAGATTCAGCGCGGCGAAGTATCGCAGGCGATCGTGCAGTTCATCGAAGGCTGGAACTGGCGCGAGGTGCGCGCCGCGCTTGCCGCGCAGCCGCTGCTGAAGAACGACAGCGCAGGCATGAGCGATGCCGAGTTGCTGCAGGCGATCGGCGCGCAAGAACGCCATCCGGAAGGCCTGCTGTTTCCCGACACCTATTTCTACGCGCCGCATACCTCCGACCTCGGCGTGTTGCGCCGCGCCTACCGCCTGCAACACGAAAAACTCCTGGCCGCCTGGGAAACCCGCGCTCCCGGCCTGCCTTACCGCACGCCGTATGAAGCGCTCATCATGGCGTCGATCGTGGAAAAAGAGACCGGCGCGGCATACGAGCGCCCGCAGATCGCCGGCGTGTTCCTCAACCGGCTGCGGCTGGGGATGCGCCTGCAGACCGATCCCACCGTGATCTACGGGCTGGGCGAACGCTTCGACGGCAACCTGCGCAAGGTCGACCTGCAGACCGATACGCCGTACAACACCTACACCCGCGCCGGACTGCCGCCGACGCCGATTGCGATGCCGAGCGCGGCGGCGATCCAGGCCGCGCTCAACCCCGCGAAGACCGATGCGCTGTATTTCGTGTCGCGCGGCGACGGCACCCATGTATTTTCCAGCAACCTCGAGGCGCACAACCGCGCCGTCAACCGCTACCAACGACGATGAGCACGCCCGGCAAATTCATCACCCTCGAAGGCGTCGACGGCGCCGGCAAAAGCACCCACCTGGGATTTGTCGCCGACTGGCTGCGTCAGCAGGGCAGGGACGTGGTGGTCACCCGCGAGCCGGGCGGCACGCCGCTGGGCGAAACCCTGCGCGAGCTGCTGCTGCATCGCGAGATGGATGCCGATACCGAGCTGTTGCTGATGTTCGCCGCGCGCCAGGAGCACCTGGCCGGATTGATCCGGCCGGCGCTGGCGCGCGGTGCGTGGGTGGTGTCCGACCGTTTCACCGATGCCAGCTATGCCTATCAGTGCGGTGGGCGCGGCATCGCGGTCGAACGCATCGCTGCGCTCGAAGCCTGGGTGCAGCGCGGCTTTGCGCCCGATCTCACGCTGCTGTTCGACGTTCCGCCGGAGGTGGCGGAGGCGCGCCGTTCGGCTGCGCGCAGCGCCGACCGTTTCGAGCGCGAGGCCGACAGCTTCTTCAGCCGCGTGCGCAATGCCTATCTCGACCGCGCGCATGCCGAGCCGGCGCGCATTCGCGTGCTCGATGCGCGCCACGGTATCGCCGAGTTGCAGTCGGAAATCGGCCGGCTGCTGCGGGAGTTGGCGTGAGCGCACCGTATCCCTGGCTGGCGACGGCGTGGCAGCGCCTGCTGGCGACCCGCGGGCGCCCGGCACAGGCCTTGCTGCTGGCCGGTCCGCGCGGAGTGGGCAAGGGCGCGCTGGCGCTGGCGTGGGCGCGGGCCTTGCTGTGCGAGGCCCCGTTGCCGGATGGTGCGGCATGCGGCGGCTGTCCGGCCTGCCATTGGTTCGACAGCGGCACGCATCCGGATTTTCGCCTGCTCACCCTGCAGGAAAAAACCGGCAAGGAAGGCGAAACCAGAATGGCCACCGCCATCGAGGTCGAGCAGGCGCGCGAAGCGGTCGATTTCGTTCAGCTATCCACGTATCGCGCGGGCTTGCGCGTGGTGCTGGTCAATCCGGCGGACAGCCTCAATCTGGCGGCGGCCAACGCCCTGTTAAAGGTGCTCGAGGAGCCGCCGTTAAATACAGTGTTCGTGCTGGTGTCGGATCAGCCCCGGCGCCTGTTGCCGACCATCCGCAGCCGCTGCACCCGGCTGGACCTCGGGCTGCCGGCGACTGAAATCGCGATGCAGTGGCTGGCCGGCCAGCAGCTGGAAGATGCGGCGACCTTGCTGGCTTTGTCCGGCGGGGCGCCGCTGGATGCGTTGAACTGGGCCGGGGGAGTCGAACTGGATGAGCGGCGCAGCGTACTGGAAGGCCTGGCGCACCCCGCGCAACTCGACCCGGTGACACAGGGCGAACGCTGGAAGGCCGTCAAGCCGCAGACCTGGCATGCCGTGGTGTATAAGTGGCTGGGCGATTTGCTGGCGGTCAAGTTGCAGGGCAGCGTGCAGTTCAACCGCGATTTTTCCGATGTATTGATGCGTCTGGGGGCGCAGGCCGATCTGGGGAAGCTGCTGGCGCTTGCCAGAATGCAGGCGAACGAAGGCAGGATACTCGCCCATCCGCTGAATCGGGCGGTGCAGCTGCAAGCCTGGCTGATTCGGTACCGGCACCTATTTGATTGAAGAGAGTCGACCATGAAAACAGTAGCCAATGACCTGGCAGGACAAGTACGCCCCGGCGTGCTTTCGCTGTCGATCAAGGAGAAGTCCGCCTTGTTTGCGGCGTATATGCCCTTTATCAAGGGCGGCGGGCTGTTCATTCCCACCAACAAAAGCTACAAGATGGGCGAGGAGGTCTTCATGCTGCTGACCCTGATGGAAGACCCCGCCAAGCTGCCGGTATCGGGCAAGGTGGTGTGGGTGACGCCCGCCGGCGCCCATGGTAGCCGCACCCAGGGCGTCGGGGTGCAGTTTGCGCCGAACGAAAGCGGCAAGGCGGCACAAAACAAGATTGAAGGTTTGCTCGGCGGTTCGTTAAAATCGGCGCGTCCCACTCACACCATGTAGGGCAGGTGCAAGATCCAAGTGACAAGAGCGGCGCTCACGCGCCTTCAAGAACTTGTACCTTGTACCTTGTGCCTTGAATCTTGTACCTGAAATGTTTGTCGATTCCCACTGCCACATCAATTTCCCCGACCTCGCCGGCAAGCTGCCCGAGATATTCGACCTCATGGCGGCCAACCAGGTCAGCCATGCGCTGTGTATCGGCGTGGAACTGGAAAAATTCCCGGAAATCCGCGCGCTCGCCGAGGCGCATCCGAATGTGTACGCCTCGGTCGGCGTGCACCCCGACCACGAAGACTGCACCGAGCCGACGGTGGAGGAACTGGTTGCGCTGGCCGATCACCCCAGAGTGGTGGCGATCGGCGAGACCGGGCTGGATTATTTCAGGTTGAGCGGCGACCTCGAATGGCAGCGCGAGCGTTTTCGCACCCATATCCGCGCGGCGCGGGCCTGTCGTAAACCTTTGGTCATCCACACCCGCGCCGCGGCCGACGACACCCTGCGCATCATGCGCGAGGAGCGGGCGGGCGAGGCGGGCGGAGTGATGCACTGCTTCACCGAAAGCCTGGCGGTGGCGGAAGCCGCCATCGAACTGGGGTTTTACATTTCGTTTTCCGGTATCGTCACTTTCAAGAATGCCGCTGCGCTGCGCGAGGTGGCCGCGGCCATCCCGCTGGGGCGCATGCTGATCGAGACCGACGCGCCGTACCTGGCGCCGGTGCCGCACCGCGGGCAGACCAACCAGCCGGGCTTCGTCAAGCACGTCGCGGAAGCGATCGCGCACATCAAGGGCCTGTCCGTGGAAGAAGTGGGCCATGCGACCTCGCGCAATTTCTTCCGCCTGTTCGACATCGCACCGGGGCAGGCGCCGACCGCCTGAAACGGCGGGCAGCGATGAAGCAGCCGTCAGGCGGTTTTTTTACGGCTTATTTCCTGAGCCCCGGCTGGTCGAGATAGCGCGCATCCCTGACCGGCAGCGGGGTCGGGTTGACGGACTGGTTGATGATCTCGTAGCCCTTGCCCATCCAGTAGACCAGCTCGGGAAAACCGCCCGCCGCCGCCACCGTGATGAAGCCGTGCACGTCCTCGGCCTGGAATCCGGCGGCCTTCATGGCATTGCCGCACATCCTGAACTCCACGCCATCCTTCGCCAGAGCGGCCATCTTGTCGACGATGTCCTGGTACTGCAGGTAGTTCTCCTTGGCGAAGGCGCGCAACTCGGGGCCGCGCGTGAGCACCACCAGCTTGCCCTTGGTGGCCTTCTGCATGTTTTTGACGTAGTTGTACAGGCCGTGGAGCTGTTGCGGTTCGGCATAGTTGACGTCGAACAAGACGTCGGTTGCCAGCGTCTCGCGTAGGTCGACCTTGGCGGTTCCATAGGGTGCAAACTCCGCGGCGAGCACGGGTTGCGCCGAAGCGGCGGCGATTGCGGCAACGAGACCGATGTACGGCAGATACCGTTTCATCAATATTTCTCCTCTCTACGTTCAGATGTTGCGATGTGCGCGTTTGCGGATGCCATGCGGGCATGGTAATTCAGGATGGAGCGGGCCATGCAGCGGTCTGGTCAGAAAAGACCGGGGCAAAAAGAACCAGCATGCTTCGAGACCGATGCGGCTTTGCTAAGGCCGGTTCGTTCATGGAACGACGGGGGGCAGAAGCGGTGGGGTGCGGCGTTGCCCGTCTTGAGGACTGCGCGACGAGCCCGGCAGGTAGCCTGCGTTCGTCGCGAGTCGGGTGAATACGCTTTGATCTACTGACTGAAGAAAGACTTCACCTTGTCCATGAACGACTGCGCGCGCGGATTGTTGTTGCGTCCGGGGCTTAGCGCCTCGAACTCGCGCAGCAATTCGCGCTGACGCTCGGACAGGTTCACCGGCGTCTCCACCAGCATGTGGCACAGGAGATCGCCCGGCGCGTGGCTGCGCACCCCCTTGATGCCCTTGCCGCGCAGGCGGAACACCTTGCCCGACTGCGTTTCAGCCGGAATCTTGATCTTGGCGTGGCCGTCCAGGGTGGGGATTTCCAGCTCACCGCCGAGCGCGGCGGTGGCAAAGCTGATCGGCATCTCGCAATGCAGGTCGTCGCCGTCGCGCTTGAAAACCGGGTGGTCCTTGAGGTGGATCACCACATAGAGGTCGCCCGGCGGACCGCCGTTGACGCCAGCTTCGCCTTCGCCGGCCAGACGGATGCGGTCGCCGTTGTCGACCCCGGCGGGAATCTTGACCGACAGCGTCTTGTGTTTCTTGACGCGGCCTTCGCCATGGCAGGCGGTGCAGGGGTCGGCCACCATCTTGCCGGTGCCGCTGCAGCGCGGACAGGTCTGCTGCACCGAGAAAAAGCCTTGCTGGATGCGGACCTGGCCGTGGCCGCCGCAGGTGGTGCAGGTGGTCGGCTGGGTGCCGGGCTTGGCGCCGCTGCCGTGGCACACGCCGCATTCTTCCAGGGTCGGAATGCGGATCTTGGTTTCGGTGCCGTGTGCGGCTTCTTCCAGCCCGATTTCCAGGTTGTAGCGCAGATCGGCGCCGCGATACACGCGGTCGCGGCGGCTGCCGCCGCCACCGCCGCCGCCGCCAAAAATATCGCCGAAGATGTCCGAGAAGGCATCGGAGAATCCGCCGCCGCCGAAGCCGCCGCCCATGCCGCCCTGCTGGTCGACCCCGGCGTGGCCGAACTGGTCGTACGCGGCGCGCTTGTCCGAGTCGGACAGGATTTCATAAGCCAGCTTGGCTTCCTTGAATTTCTCCTCCGCGCCCTTGTCGTCCGGGTTGCGGTCGGGATGGTGCTTCATGGCCAGCTTGCGGTAGGCCTTCTTGATTTCTTCGTCCGAGGCGTTCTTGGTGACGCCGAGGACTTCGTAGTAGTCGCGTTTTGACATGGGTGAGGGGTGAGGGGTTAGGAGTGAGGGGGAACAACAGCGGGGCGAGGCGCAAGGCTTGATGCCTCACGCCTCACCCCTCACGCCTTACTTGTCTTTCACTTCTTCAAACTCGGCGTCGACCACGTTGTCGTCCGCAGCACCGGCGGCGCCACTGGCAGCCTCACCCGGCTGCTCCTTGGCCTGCTCGGCTTTGTACATCTGCTCGGCAAGCTTGTGCGAGGCGGTGGCGAGCGCATTGGTCTTGGCTTCGATGGCGTCCTTGTCGTTTTCGCGCACGACGTCTTCCGTCTCCTTCAATGCGGCTTCGATCGCTGCCTTTTCGTCGGCCGTGACCTTGTCACCGTATTCGGCCAGCGATTTCTTCACCGAATGGATCATGCTGTCCGCCGCGTTGCGCGCGGTGGCCAGTTCGAGCGCCTTGTGGTCCTCGACAGCATTGGCTTCGGCGTCCTTCACCATGCGCTGGATTTCTTCCTCGGAAAGACCGGAGCTGGCCTGGATGCGGATGGTGTTTTCCTTGCCGGTGGCCTTGTCCTTGGCCGATACGTGCAGGATGCCGTTGGCGTCGATGTCGAAGGTGACCTCGATCTGCGGCATGCCGCGTGGCGCGGGCGGAATGTCCGACAGGTTGAACTGGCCGAGGCTCTTGTTGCCGGAGGCGATTTCGCGCTCACCCTGCAGCACGTGCACCGTCACCGCGCTCTGGTTGTCGTCGGCGGTGGAGAACACCTGCGAAGCCTTGGTCGGGATCGTGGTGTTCTTCGGGATCAGCTTGGTCATCACGCCGCCCAGGGTTTCGATGCCCAGGGAGAGGGGGGTGACGTCGAGCAGCAGCACGTCCTTCACTTCGCCCTTCAGCACGCCGCCCTGGATCGCGGCGCCCACCGCCACCGCCTCGTCCGGGTTGACGTCGCGGCGCGGCTCCTTGCCGAAGAAGTCCTTCACCACGTCCATCACCTTGGGCATGCGGGTCTGGCCGCCGACCAGGATGACGTCGTCGATCTGCGAGGTGGTGAGGCCGGCGTCCTTCAGCGCCATCTTGCACGGCTCGACGGTGCGCGCGATCAATTCTTCGACCAGGCTTTCGAGCTTGGCGCGGGTGATCTTCACCGCCAGGTGCTTGGGACCGGAGGCGTCCGCCGTGATGTAGGGCAGGTTGACTTCGGTCTGCTGGCCGGAAGACAGCTCGATCTTGGCCTTTTCCGCGGCTTCCTTCAGGCGCTGCAGCGCGAGCACGTCCTTCTTCAGGTCGACGCCCTGTTCCTTCTTGAATTCCTCGGCGATATAGTCGATCAGGCGCTGGTCGAAGTCCTCGCCGCCGAGGAAGGTGTCGCCGTTGGTCGACAGCACTTCGAACTGATGCTCGCCGTCCATCTCGGCAATTTCAATAATCGAGATGTCGAAGGTGCCGCCGCCCAGGTCGTACACCGCGATCTTGCGGTCGCCTTCCTTCTTGTCCATGCCGAAGGCGAGCGCGGCCGCGGTCGGCTCGTTGATGATGCGCTTGACGTCCAGGCCGGCGATGCGGCCGGCGTCCTTGGTGGCCTGGCGCTGGCTGTCATTGAAGTAGGCCGGCACGGTGATGACGGCTTCGGTCACTTCCTCGCCCAGATAGTCCTCGGCGGTCTTCTTCATCTTGCGCAGGGTCTCGGCCGACACCTGCTGCGCGGCCATTTTCTTGTCGCGCACTTCAACCCAGGCGTCGCCGTTGTCGGCCTTGACGATCTTGTAGGGCATCAGGCCGATGTCCTTCTGCACTTCCTTCTCTTCAAAGCGGCGGCCGATCAGGCGTTTCACCGCGAACAGGGTGTTCTTCGGGTTGGTTACCGCCTGGCGCTTGGCCGGGGCGCCGACCAGGATTTCACCGTCTTCGGTGTAGGCGACGACCGACGGCGTGGTGCGCGCGCCTTCGGCGTTTTCGATCACTTTAGGCGTGCCGTTTTCCATCACCGCCACGCAGGAGTTGGTGGTGCCGAGGTCAATGCCAATAATGCGTCCCATGATGCGTTCCTTCTAAAAGAGTTTTAATTGGTTTGAATGTGGGGGGGGGGGCGCCCATTTCAAGGCGGAGGCCAGCCGGGCCGGCTCAATCCTTGCCTTTGGCCACCATCACCAGTGCCGGCCGCAGGGTGCGCTCGTGCAGGCGGTAGCCTTTCTGCAGCACGGTGACGACCGTATTGGCGGGCTGCTCGGACTCGACCACCTGGATCGCTTGATGCAGATGCGGGTCGAACTTCTCACCCATCGGATCAATGTCGTGCAAGTTGAACTTTCCAAATACCGCAACCAGCTGCTTCAGGGTCAACTCGACGCCGTCCTTCATGTTCTCCACGCTGGGCGAGTCGGCCGCCAGCGCCGCTTCCAGGCTGTCCTTCACCGCCAGCAGCTCGCCGGCGAAGTTTTCCACCGCGAACTTGCGTGCCTTGTCGACGTCTTCCGCCGCGCGGCGGCGCATGTTTTCGGTCTCCGCCTTGGCGCGCAGCCAGGCGTCGTGATGCTCGGCTGCCTGCAGCTCGGCTGCCTTCAGCAGCTCTTCCAGGCTGGGCATGATTTCCTTGGCGGGATGGCTTTCGGCCGCTTCCGCGTTGATTTTGATGTCGTCCTGCATATCGGCTCCCAATTGTCCTCGCAGGTAAATGGGGCCGAACCCTGCGGATTCAATAGGGCGCAGCATTTTTTCATCGCTGCGGTCCGCGCGAGGCGCGGCGCATGTCGATTTGCTGCGCGTGGGGGCTTCCGGTATGATGCGCGGCTCCCGGAGAGGTGGATGAGCGGTTTAAGTCGCACGCCTGGAAAGCGTGTTCAGGATAATATCCTGACGGGGGTTCGAATCCCCCCCTCTCCGCCATTTGCCAGGCGCCAGCGTATTTCTGCTTTCAGAATACGGATGCCGACGTCGAATGGCAGGCCGTGGCGCCATGCCGACGACATTGCTGTCGCTGCTCCAGCATCTTCCTCCAGACTTCCCGTCCGGGCCTGTATCAGACGTCCAGCTTCCAGGTCGGGACGTATACCTGTCCGCCCGGGCCGCCGCGCGGTTTCAGGCTGCAGCCTTGTTGCGTTCGATCAAGGCATAAGCCGAGTGGTTGTGGATGGACTCGAAGTTCTCCGACTCGACTACGTACGAATCGATGCGCCTGTCCGCATCCAGCGCCGCCGCCACATCGCGCACCATGTCTTCGACGAATTTGGGATTGTCGTAGGCGCGTTCGGTGACGTACTTCTCGTCCGGCCGCTTGAGCAGGCCGTAGAGCTGGCTCGACGCGTTGTCTTCGGCGACGCGGACGACGTCCTCGATCCAGATGAAACTGTTGGCGCGCACCGTCAGGGTCACGTGCGAACGCTGGTTGTGTGCGCCGTAGCGCGAAATCTGCTTGGAGCATGGACACAGGCTGGTGACCGGAACGGCGACCTTCATGGTCTGAAGGTAGTGCCCGTCGCGGATTTCGCCGATGAAAGTCACGTCGTAATCGAGCAGGCTCTCGACCCCCGATACCGGTGCCTTCTTGTTGATGAAGTAGGGAAAACTCATTTCGACGTGGCCGGAACGGGCTTCCAGCCGTTTCACCATCTGGCGCAGCATGTGTTCGAAGGACGCCACCGATATTTCCCGCTCGTAGCCATTGAGGATTTCGAGGAAGCGGGACATGTGGGTGCCCTTGAAGTGATGCGGCAGATGCACGTACATATTGAACAGGGCGATGGTGTGCTGCACGCCGCCGGTCTTGTCCAGGACTTTGACGGGATGGCGGACGGCCTTGATGCCGACCTTGTCGATGGCGATCCGGCGCGCGTCGGGGGTGTTCTGGACATCGGGCATGGAAGCGGCCGTGCTGCCCGGGCGCGCGGCGGGGCAGGGCAGTTCGGTTTCGCAGACGGTATCGCAAGTAATCATGGGCGGCTTTCTATGAACGGGCCATTACGGCAGGAATCTGGAAACCTGTTTCAGCACTTCCGGTCCGGGCGTGCCGTAGGGAATGATTTTCACCAGCTTGCCGCCGGTGTCGATCAGGTAGGTGTTGACCGTGTGATCGACGGTGTAGCTCGATCCGGTCGGCACGTAGCGGAACTGGGCGCCGTACTGAGCGGCCACCTTGTGCAGTTCCTGCTCGCTACCGGTCAGGGCCAGGATTTCCCCGCCGAAGTGCCTGATGTAGGGGTCGAGCACGTCCGGGGTGTCGCGCTGCGGGTCGACGCTGATGAAAATGGGCTGCACCAGGCGGCGTTTCTCGGGCGGCAACTGAGCAAGCAGTTGCTGGAACTGGAGCAATTCCGCGGGACACATCTCCGGGCAATAGGTAAAGCCGAAATACAGCAGCACGACTTTGCCCCGCAGGGACGACAGCGAAACCGGCTCTCCCTTGGTCGTGTGCAGCGTGAAATCGCCCCCCAGTGTCGTTGTCGCCCATGACGGGCCAGCCAGACACAAGGCAAACCAGAGCAGTGAAATACGCAGAGCCACCGACATGTCGTTCCTTGTACGGAATGAAGATGGGGGGTATCAAGCAGAAGACATGCCATATCGGGATGCCGGTGCCGCAGCCGGGGTTGCCGTACCCGAAAACAAGCAATCACCGGCGTTGCCATGCGAGGTGTACCGATTCCGGGACAGTCTGTCTCGCATCTTTCGCCAGTTCGAGTACTATTAAAGAGATCAAGGTGGGGAGCCTTTACCTGCTGCGCCTTAAAAAACAATAAACATTCAGAGCCGTTTTAATGGCTGGGCGTGGATATTGCTTTATATGAGGATCGAAGCGATGGAGAGGCAAGAAATCTTGGAACATGCCCGTCAGGTGAACGCGGTGGTGGGATTGGGTGGCGCGATAGAACCGGTGGAAGTGGGGCCGGCGATTGCGCGCTCATGGAACCGATGCGCCCACGATTTCGGCCTTGATCCGGTAAAGGATGAGCCGATCGTGATTCTCGATAATCACGAACTCAAGGAACGCCAGGGGCCGCTGGAGCCCTTGCGTGTCATTGCCAAGGGAGAAATGGCGACGCTTTACCAGCAGTTGGCGGGTTCCGGTTTCTCGGTGCTGCTGACTGACCGTGAAGGCGTAGTGCTGGACTTTCTGGGCGACCCGACATTCAGCAAGACCGCCGCCGAGTGCGGCATGGTGGAAGGCGCCCTGTGGGGCGAGCGCCACCAGGGAACCAACGGCATGGGTACCTGCGCCATCGAGCAGCGTCCGATCCTGGTCCACCACAATGAACATTTTCTGACGCGCAACATCGGCCTGACCTGTTCGGCCGCGCCCATTTTCGATTCCGAAGGCGGCCTGCTCGCAGTGCTGGATGCCTCCAGTTTCTCCCACATGGCGCAGCAGCACACGCTGGTGCTGGTCAACATGTCGGCGCAGATCATCGAGAACCGCGCATTCCTGTGTCGCTTCCGCAACCAGTATGCGCTCCGCTTCCATAGCCGCCCGGAACTCATCGGTACGCTGTGGGAGGGTGTCCTGGCGCTGGACGAGGAGGGCAGCATCCTCGCCGCCAACCGCAGCGCACTGTTCCAGTTAGGCTACAAGAAGCCGGTCGACATGGTCGGCCTGCAGTTGCGCGACCTGTTCAATACCGGCATGTCCGCGTTGATCGGCCACAAGAACCTGAGCTGGCTCAACCCGGTTCCGCTCTACGAAGCCCGTCAGGGCAATCGTTTCTTCGGCCTGATGCGCCCGCCGGAACACCAGGGCCCGTCCGCGGCTGCGCCCGCGCGCCGTGCCGCGCCTGCGATCACGGTTCCGGGCAACCCCAAGATCATGCGCCTGGAGGAACTGCAGTTCGGCGATCCGACCATGGAATACAACGTGCGCTGTGCCAAACGCGTGCAGGACCACGACATCCCCATCCTGCTGTACGGCGAGACCGGTACCGGCAAGGAAATCTTTGCCCAGGCGATCCATTACGAGCACGCGGGCGCAAACCGGCCTTTCGTCGCCGTGAACTGCGCGTCGATTCCGGAAACCCTGATCGAAAGCGAGTTGTTCGGCTACAAGTCGGGTGCTTTCACCGGAGCCAACCGGGAAGGGCGGCGCGGCAAGATACTCCAGGCCAATGGCGGCACACTGTTCCTGGACGAGATCGGCGATATGCCGATCATGTTGCAGGCCCGCCTGCTGCGCGTACTGGAAGAGCGCGAGGTCATCCCGCTGGGCGGGGAAGTCCCGATCAAGGTGGATATCAAGCTGATCAGCGCCACCCACCGCAACCTCAAGGAACTGGTTGCCGAGGGCCGTTTCCGCGAAGACCTGTATTACCGCCTGCAAGGCATCGCCCTGACCCTGCCGCCGCTGCGCGAGCGCCAGGACAAACGCGATCTGATCCGCCACGTCCTTGCCATGGAATGCGGCACCCGGGAAGAGGCGGTCCTCAGCGAGGGGGCGCTGCGCCAGCTGGAGGCCTATTCCTGGCCGGGCAATATCCGGCAGTTGCGCAACGTCTTGCGCACCGCGCTGGCGATGCGCGAGGGCAGGGAAATCACGGCCTACGATCTGCTTGATGAAATCAGCCGGCTGACGCCGGGTACGCAGCCCGCGGAATGCATCACGGAGGCGGCGCCGCTGTCGTCCCTGGAAACGGCGGAACGCGACGCCATCCTGCACAACCTGGAGAAGTTCCGCTGGAACGTCACGCTGGCTGCCCGCCATCTCGGCATCAGCCGCAACACCCTGTACCGCAAGATGAAAAATCTCAATATCCGCATCAACAAGGAGGAATGAATTGCCGTCCGCGCCTTTCGTCACCTGGGTCGAGCCTGCCGACCTGGGCTTCAACTCCGCCCACTTCATTACCTATGGCAGCGTGTGCGAAAACCTGCACGGCCACAACTTCCATGCCCGGGTGGCCGCCCACGGCGGCGACAGCGGCGAAGGCTATGTGCTGGATTTCGTCGCCCTGACCCGTCTGGCCCGCGGCATCTGCCAGGAACTCTCCGACCGCGTCATTCTGCCCGGTACCAGCCCGGTGGTGAAGCTGGCCGAAGAGGACGGCCTGATCAAGGCGGAAAGTTTCGGCAAACGCTTCTGGGTGGAAAAGGAAGGCTGCATCGTGCTGCCCATCGCCAACGTCACGGCGGAACTGCTCGCTTTCCACATTGGCGAGCGGCTGGTGGACGCCCTGCGCCGCGAGAATCTGACGACCGGCGTACAACTGCTGGAAATCGGTGTCGAGGAGGCCGACCGCCAGTGGGGGATATCACGCCACCGGCCGCGTCATGACTGAACCGAAAATACCCCGCATCGCCTGGGGGCTGACCGGCTCCGGCCACTATCTACGCGAATGCCTGGAGCTGATCGACCATCTGCCGGATGTGGATATATTCGTGACCCGGGCCGCCGTCGAGGTGTTGAGCATGTACGGCATCCCGCTCGAATCGCTGCGCGCGAAATACCGCGTCTACCAGGATCACACCGCCAGCAGCGTGCCGGTGGGCTTTCTCTACAGCGGCCACTACCATACGCTGATCATCGGCCCGGCCACCTCAAACACCGTGGCCAAGTGTGTTGCCGGCATTTCCGACACGCTGGTCACCAACCTTTACGCGCAGGCCGGCAAGTGCCGCATCCCCAGCATCGTGTTTGCCTGCGACACCGAGCCGACCGTGATTACCGAGGCACCCGACCGTACCGTGATGGTCTACCCGCGCCCCATCGATCTTGAGTGCACGCGGCACCTGAAGGGTTTTCCCGACACCATCGTGGCGGAGGACGTCGCCGCACTCAAGGCGGCCATCGAGCAGCGCCTGGCATGCCTGAACATATCCTTTTCCTGACCGGCCGCCTGGCCGAGTCGCAGCTCAGGCGCGTGCTCGGCGACCTGGGCGATGCCGGCTTCACCTGGGAGGTGCAGGTGCTGGGCGTGCAGGTGGCGGCGCTGATGACCACCGACATGATCCATCGCCGCCTCACCGACACCGGCCGGGCCGATCGCATCATGCTGCCCGGACGCTGCCGCGGCGACCTGGCCGCACTGTCCGCGCATTTCGGCATCCCCGTCGAACGTGGGCCCGACGAACTCATGGATATCCCCGAGTTTTTTGGCCGCAAGCGCCGCGCGCCGGATCTCTCGCGCCACGACGTCGTTTTGTTCGCCGAGTTGGTGGACACACCGCGCATGGGCATCGAGGCCATTCTGGCCCAGGCCGCCGCCTACGCCGCCGACGGCGCCGACGTGATCGACGTCGGCTGCCTGCCGCAGACGCCGTTCCCGCATCTGGAAGAGACCGTACGCGCGCTCAAGGCCGCCGGCCACCGGGTCAGCGTGGATTCGCTGGATGCCGATGAACTGCTGCGCGGCGGCCGCGCCGGCGCCGATTACCTGTTGTCGCTCAGTTCCGCTACCTTGCACCTGGCCGACGAGGTTGCCTCCATTCCGGTGTTGATCCCTGCCCGCCATGGCGACCTCGACGACCTGGTCGGCGCCATGCAACAACTGGAGGCGCGCGGCAAGCCTTATCTTGCCGATCCCATTCTCGACCCGTTGCCATTCGGTTTTGCGTCGTCGCTGGCGCGCTACCACGAACTGCGCCGGCGCATGCCACAGGCGGAGATCCTCATGGGCACCGGCAACGTCTCCGAACTGACCGACGCCGACACCGCCGGCATCCATGCCCTGCTGCTGGGGATCATGGCCGAGCTCGACATCCGGGCCCTGCTCACCACCCAGGTCAGCCCCCATTGCAAAAGCGCGGTGCGGGAGATCGATGCCGCCCGGCGCATCATGTTCGCCGCCCGGGAGGCGCAAAGCCTGCCCCGCGACTTTTCCGACGACCTCCTGGGGCTGCGCCACCGCAAGCCGTTTCCCTATGGCGCGGACGAGATCGCCGCCATGGCCGGAGCGGTGAAGGACCCCAGCTTCCGCATCCAGATCAGCCAGGCGGGCATGCACATATACAACCGCGACGGCCTGCATACCGCCACCGATCCGTTCCAGCTCTGGCCGCATCTCAAGCTGGAACACGACGGCGGCCACGCCTTCTATCTGGGCGTCGAGCTCGCCCGTGCCCAGATCGCCTGGCAGCTCGGCAAGCGCTATAGCCAGGACGAGCAGCTGGCCTGGGGCTGCATGCAGCCGCGCCCGCCCGAAGACCTGAACCAGCAGTGCGCCCCTGGCCCGACCCGCACCGATACAACGAGAGAATTGTCGTGAGCCTGATTTTTGAAGCCATCCTCACCAGCGCCACGTCCGACGGCACCACCCACATCGCTCCGCTGGGCTTCCGGCGCGAAGGCGGGTTCGTCGTGCTGGCGCCATTCCATCCCTCGCGTACCCTGGACAACCTGCGCGCCACCGGCCTGGCCGCCCTGAGCCACACCGACGACACGCGTGTGTTTGCCGGCTGCCTCACCGGGCGGCGCGACTGGCCGCTCATGCCATGCGAACGCATCGCCTGCGGCCGGCTGGAAAGCGCGCTCAGCCACATCGAGCTGGAAGTGGCGCGCATCGAGGAAGACCCGCTGCGGCCGCGCTTTCTGTGCCGCGAACTGATCGCCCGCAACCACGCGCCGTTTCCCGGCCACAATCGCGCCCAGGCCGCCGTCATCGAGGCGTGCATTCTGGTCAGCCGCCTGAACATGCTGCCTGCCGACAAGGTGCAACGGGAGATGGACTACCTCGCCATCGCCATCGACAAGACTGCCGGGCCGCGCGAGCTGGAGGCGTGGGGCTGGCTCAGGGAGAAGATCGCGGCGCACCGGGAAGCGGCATGACCGCCTGGCTCGCCAGCATTACCGATGCCGCCGAGGCGCGCCAGGTGCTGGCCGCCGGCGCCGCCATCGTCGATGCCAAGAACCCGCATGCCGGCGCGCTCGGCGCGCTGCCGCACGACACCGTGCGCGCCATCGTCGCGGCGGTGGGTGGGCGCGTCCCGGTCAGCGCCACCATCGGCGATTTCCCGGACATGAACCCCGCTGCAGTGGCCGCCGCCGTTGCCGCCATGGCCGCCACTGGCGTCGACTTCGTCAAGATCGGCCTGTTGCCGTCGCCCGCGCTGGCCGATTGCCTGGATGCGCTGGCGCCGCTCGCCAGCCGCCACCGCCTGGTGGCCGTACTGTTTGCCGACCGCGAGCCGGATTTCAGCCTGATCGGGCGGCTTGCCGAACGGGATTTCACGGGCGTCATGCTCGACACGGTGGACAAGGCCGGCGGCGGTCTGCTGGCCCATCAGCCGGCGGCGCGCCTGGCGCAGTTCGTGGCGCAGACGAAAAAACCGGGGCTGCTCAGCGGCCTGGCCGGCTCGCTCAAGCTGGCCGACATTCCTGTCCTCGCGCCCATCGGTGCGGACTACCTGGGTTTTCGCGGCGCCCTCTGCCGCAACCACGCCCGCACCCGGGCGCTGGACCCGGGCGCCCTGGCGGCGCTCAGCGGGGCAATGGGACGGGAGGCGGCACCGGGGGCGTGATCGCCACAGGCGATGGCCGCGGCTTCAGGACGGCCGCGCAATGGATCGGCTCACCGCGCCTGGCCGAACTGCTCGCGCAGGCTGTCCAGGCTTCCCTGTTCGCCGCGGACGCGGAACAACGCACCCTCGTCGTCGGCGCGTTCCTCCAGCACCTCGCAGCGCGCGAAGATCTCTCCGCGCAGCTGCTGTGCCGACCAGGGAAGAAACAGCTCGGCCTCGACCAGATCTTTCTGGAAAAACGCCACGATCGCCTGGTGCAACATCGCGACGTCGCCGGGGCGGCGCGCGCTCATCACCATGCAACCGGGGTAGGCGGCGCGCAGCGCGGCTTCGCATTCGGCTTGCGCCGCGGCGTCGCCGACGTGGTCGATCTTGTTGAAAATGCGCAGGCGCGGCACCTCCTGCGCGTCGATCTCGCTCAGCACATGTTCGGTGGTTTCGATCTGCCGTTCGAAGCCGGGATCGCTGGCGTCGACGACGTGCAGCAGCAGCGACGCATCCAGCGCTTCTTCGAGCGTCGACTTGAACGACGCGACCAGCCCGTGCGGCAGGTTCTTGATGAAGCCGACCGTGTCGCTGACCAGCACGCGCGGCACGCTCTCCGGATAAAGGCTGCGCACGGTGGTGTCGAGCGTCGCGAAGAGCTTGTTGGCGACCAGCACCTCGCTCCCGGTGAGGGCGCGCATCAGGGTCGATTTGCCGGCGTTGGTGTAGCCCACCAGCGCCACGCTGGCGAGCCCCTGGTGCGCCTGCCGCCGCGCGCGCTGCGTCCTGCGCTCGACGTCCATCGCGGCGATCTCCTTCTGCAGTTCGGCAATGCGGTCGCGGATCTTGCGCTTGTCCAGCTCGGTGTGCGACTCGCCGGCGCCGCGCCCGCCGACGCCGCTGCGCTGCCGCCCCTGCGGCCCCGCCAGCTTGGCCGCCTCGCGCAGGCGCGGCGCCAGGTAGCCGAGGCGCGCGATCTCCACCTGCGCGCGCGCAGCGGGGGAGCGCGCGTTGCGGTGGAAGATTTCGAGGATGACCATGGTGCGGTCCATCACCTGGCAGCTGACCTCGTTTTCGAGGTTGCGCGCCTGCGACGGTGAAATTTCGTGGTCGACGAAGATGACGTCGATCGGCACGGCCGAGACTGCGTCGTCCAGCCCTTCGACGAAATTGGAGAGGCGATGCAGGGGATTCTGCGGCGCGCGATCGGGTTCGCTTGCGTCGCCCGGCTCGCCGTTCACGAAGCGGCGTATCTCCTGCCGCTTGCCGACACCCAGATACGCCGTCGAGTCGAAGCCGGAACGTTTTTGCGTGAACGTGCGGGTGACCGTGAACCCCAGTGTCTTGGCCAGTTCGCGCAGTTCGGTCAGCGACGCCTCGAACTCGACGTCGCTTACTCCCGGCAGCTGCACCGACGCCGCGACGGCGTACTGGGGCTTCTCTTTGGCTTCTTTTTGCATGCGGCGCGGGCTACTGTCGAATGGGGAAGCCGGGCATTATCCGCCAATGCAATCCTCCTTTCACGTCAGGCATTTTCCGGCTGCCCCATCCAGCCGTTGCAGGATGTCCTTCAACCACGCCGCGTGTTCCGGTTTCATCACGCAGGCGCGCAGGCAGGTGATCTCGTCCGCGTCCCAGGCACGCACCGGCTCGAACGGCTCCAGCATGGCCCTGGGCATGGCGACCAGGGCCAGATGCAGGTCGCGTTCCCGGGCGGCCTGGAAAACCTGGCGTGTCCTGTCCGAGGCCAGGCTGGCGGTGTCGGCGCGCACGGCCCAGACGACGACATCGAGCTGCGGCGGCGACAGCGGGACGAAGCGTTCATCCTGCGCCAGCGCATGGTGCAGCGCCAGCGCGGCGGCGCGGCCGGCTTCCAGCCCGCGGGCGAATTCGCCGCCGCGGACCAGGGGTAGCAGCCGCAGGGTGGTCCACAAGGCCACGGCGGCGGCGCCGGGACGCGAGCATTCCAGGGAGATTTCCCCCAGGTGGGGGTCGGCGCTGCCCAGATAGGTGTACGGCGAGTCGTGCCGGTAGACCTGCCGGACGTCCGCGTCGCGGAACAGGATACAGCCGCAGCCGTAGGGCTGCAGGCCGTGCTTGTGAGGGTCGACGGCGATGGAGTCGGCCTGGGGCAGGGCGTCGAAGGCGTGCCGGGTGGCGTCGTCGAGGTTGGCTGCGAGGGTGAAATAGCCGCCGTAAGCGGCGTCCACGTGCAGGCGGAAGGCATGGCGCCGGCGCAGGGCCAGGATGTCGTGAAGCGGATCCACGGCGCCGGTGGCCGTGGTGCCCAGGGTGGCCACCACGGTTTCCACCGTGCCGCTGGCCAGCGCGCGCTCCAGGGCTGCGATGTCCATGCGCCCCAGGCGATCCGCCGCAATCGGATGGAATGGCACGCCCAGCACGCCGGCCAGCCGCTGGTGGCTGTAATGGGCCTGGGTCGAGGCGGCGATGCCCCGGCCGTGGCCGAGTTCCCGCGCCACCCAGAGCGCTTCGAAGTTGGCCAGCGTGCCGCCGCTGCACAGGTGTCCGAGGTGGGTGTCCCAACCGAACATGGCCGCGATCCGGGCCACCGCCTCCTGTTCCATGTGCGAGCTGGCGCGGCCGCCGTCGTAGGCGTGGTTGTTGGGGTTGAGGCCGAGGCTCAGGGAATAGGCCAGCCGGGCGGCCGGGTGAGGCGGCTTCTGCATGTGCCCCAGGTAGAGCGGATGATGATAGGGGTCGGTATCGCGCAGGCGTTCCGCCGCCGCGAGCAGGGCCTCGCGCAGGCCGGCGGGGAGCGCAGCGGGGCGGGCGTCCGGCAGGCCGGCGAAGCCGGCGTCGAGGATGGCCAAAGCCTCGCCGAGCAGTTCGAGTTCCGCTTTTCGTCCGGATGCAGGCTTATGGCTGCCTTCGCGGGCGGCTTGGATTGATTCATGCATGCGGTTCATCGGGCCATCTCTCGTTTCCCGCATTCTGGCGCCGCACTGCGCTATCCGGTTTCTGCCGGGACATCGGGCGATGATGATGCGGCTGCCGCCGACGGTAATTTCCGGATGTATTTTAACTGCCCATACCCGCAGGCGTCGTGCGCTTGTCTCGACGAAGCGGGGGCAGCCATCGGCCAGGCCAGCCAGTCGTACAGGGTGGCGGGGGCGCAGTGGCTGAGGATGTGGATCGGTTTGGCGTAGCGGGCTGCGAAGCCGGGAAAGGCACTGTCGACCAGGCCGGCGTCGGCCAGCGCCCGGATATCGCCCGCGTCGCCCTCGCCGTGCTTGACCAGCGCCATGGCTTCTGCGCCGAGGTGGTGCGCGAGCCAGACCGCCAGGCTGTCGGAGGTCACCGACCAGCTTTGCGGGATGTCGGACGCGCCCAGGCACATGTTCGATGGCAGCCAGACCGGTGTGCGGCCGTGCGCGATGGCATCGGTGATCATCTGGGGCGTGGCGGCGGGGAGCAGGCCTGGCTCCATATCGCACAGCATCAGGCCGTATTGCTCCATCGCGAGCAGGCTCAGGCGATGTGCCGCGGCATCGCTGAAATGGCAGCGCCGCTGCGCCTCACGCACCGCGTCGGCGAACGGCCCGCCGCCGGGCACCAGAACGACGCGGCCGCCGGCCTGCGCCAGCGCGTCGAGCCAGCTGGTGAGCCACGGCGAATCGTGCAGGCTGCCGCCCAATTTTACGACTCGGAGCATTGTTCCTCCGTTTGCGTGGCAGCCATTCCACCCCCTGATTCGCGCACCAGCCGGAGCATGGCGGCCGCCTTGTCGAGGCATTCCTGATACTCCTCGTCGGCCTTCGAGTCGGCGACGATGCCGCCGCCGGCCCAGAAGCGCAGCGTGTCGCGCGCCAGGACCAGGGTGCGGATCGCGATGTTGCTGTCCATATTGCCGTTGAACCCCAGCCAGCCCACCGCTCCGCAATACACGCCGCGCCGGTTCGGCTCCAGTTCCTCGATGATCTGCATGGCGCGCAGCTTCGGCGCCCCGGTGATCGAGCCGCCCGGGAACGACGCGCGCAACAGTGCCGCCGCATCCACGTTCCCGGCCAGACGCCCGGTCACCGTGCTCACCAGATGGTGCACCGTCGCGAAGCTCTCGATCTCAAACAGGCGCGGCACCGCCACCGAGCCCGGCGCACATACCTTGCCGAGGTCGTTGCGCAGGAGATCCACGATCATCAGGTTCTCGGCGCGGTCCTTCAGGCTGTCGCGCAATTCCCGCGCCAGCACCGAATCCGCCTCGGGTGCAGCGGCGCGCGGCCGCGTGCCCTTGATCGGCTTGGTCTCGACGTGTCCCTGTCTCACTTCCAGGAAGCGTTCCGGCGACGACGACAGGATGCGGACGTCGGGCAGGTTGAGATAGGCCGAATACGGCGCCGGGTTGAGCCGGCGCAGGGCCTGGTAGCCGAGCCAGGGATCGCCGGTGGCGGGCGCGGCGAAGCGTTGCGCGAGGTTGACCTGGTAGCAGTCGCCGGCGGCGATGTAGCGCTGGATCTGGCTGAAGGCCCGGCGGTAGGCGTCGCGGGTGAAATTGCAGTTCACCGTGCCGACGCGGAACGGGCGCCGCTGCGCCGCGGCGGCAGCGCCGGGGCGGGGGCTGAACAGGGCGGCCAGCCGATCCCAGGTGGCGGCGGTGCGCGGGTCGCGCCCGGCGCCGACCAGCCAGCTTGCGCGCTGCTCGTGATCGACCACGACGGCCCAGTCGTAGATGCCGACTGCCATGTCGGGAATGGCTTCGGCGTCGTGCGCGAGGCGTGGCAGGCGTTCGATGCGGCGCGCGAGATCGTAGCCGAAATAGCCGATGGCGCCGCCAGTGAACGGCAGCGGGCCTGGCTGGCCGTCGGCAGCGAGGGCCTGGCGCAGCAAGTCGAACGGGTCGTCGGGGGAGAGGCTGACGGGCGGGCCGGCGCCGTCGTAACGGCGGATTTCGCTCATGCCGCCACGGGTGACCAGCGTGGCGCTCGGGCGGGCGGCGAGGATGTCGATGCGTCCGGCGGTGCTGCGCGGCCGGCCGCTGTCAAGAAACACCGCCCACGGTTCGTCGGCGATGGCCTCGAACAGCTCGGCGCTGTCCGCGCGGTAGGGAAGGGCAGTCAGCAGCATGATTTTTCTCCAGCCAGCAGCAGGCCCGCAGCCACAGCCGGCGCGCACCAGTCGATGTGCTCGACCTGCGAACCGGCTAGCGGCAGTTGCGAGAAGTTCAGCACCGGGCGTCCGCTCCTTGCCGCCAGGCGCGGGCCGAGGAAAGCGCCGGCGCCGGCCATCACCAGGGGCGCTTGCGGGTCGAGCGGCACGCGCGACAGCACTTGCCGGATGGCGCGGCCGATGCGTTCCAGTTGCGCGTCGGCGAACCAGGCGGCCAGTTCCGCCCAGGCCGCATCGGACAGGTCGCCGGCATCGCGTCCGACCATGCGCGCCAGCCGGACACGGCTGGCCTCGACGGTCTTGGGCCCGCCATCGGCGCTGTCGTGCAGATCGGCGCCGTCGGGCAGCCAGCCGAGCACCCGATGGACATCCGCGCTGGTGGCAAAGTGTTCCGCCATGAGCGGCAGCCAGCGTCCCGCCACCGGCGCTTCCGCGCTCATGGCCATGAGCGGGGTGCGCGCGATGCCGGTGTAGACCAGCTCGCCGGCCGCCAGGCGATCGCTGTCGCTGTCACTGGCGGTGGCCACCACGCGGCTGCGCAGCGGGACGATATCGGTGGTGGTGCTGCCGATATCCACCAGCAGCGCCTCGCCGTGGCGCGCTGCCACCAGGTCGGCGGCGGCGCGCCAGTTGGCCGAGGCGACCTGGTATGGGCGCAGGCGCGCGGAAGCGCCATCGAGCCAGCCCTCGGCGCCGGCATAGAAGCGGACGCCGCCGCTGCCGAGACGCTGGCACAGCAATTCGACCAAGGCATGCACGCCGTCCTTGCGGGTGGCAAACAGATCGGTCATCTCGCCGCTCATGGTGACGGCGTGGCGGAGCGGAGAATCCGGCCACGCGGCATTCCCGGCCAGGATCCGGTCGAGGGCCGCGTGCAGATGCTCCAGGCCGCGCCAGAGCGGACACGGCTCCTGCCAGACCATCGCGACGCGGCCGTCGGCCTCGATGCGCGCGGCCTTCAGGTGCGCGCCGCCGACGTCCCAGCCGATCGTGATGTCCGTCGGTTCAAACATGGGCCATCTCCAGTGTGACGGGGCGCAGACCGCGGCAGGGACGCATCTCCGGCAGTGCGAGCACGTGTTGTGCCGGGTTGCAGTCGAGCGCCGCGCGCAGGCCGGCGTAGGAAACGGTGGCGCGCGGATTCACCTCCAGCACCATCGGGCCGAAAGCGCCGGCGATCAGGTCGACGCCGACATAGCCCCACAGGCCGGGGATCGCGGCCGCCACCCGGGCGGCCAGTGCGGCGTAACGCCCGTCGCCGTCGCCCAGTGCATTGACGGTCACACCGTGGAATTCAAAATGGTCACCAGCCAGCCCGACATGCTGGCGGTTCACGCTCAGCAGTTGCGCCCGGCCGTCGCAGCACAGCAGGGATAGCGACAGACTCTCGCCTGCGACATAAGGCTGGAACACGTGCATCGCGCGGGGGTGGGGGTCATGCCAGGCCTGCGCGGCGGCGGCATCGGCAAACAGCAGGGTATCCTCGCAGCCGACACCGTCGTCGGGCTTGGCCACTACGGCGCCCGTCAGCAGGTCCGGGGTGGCGAAGGTAGGTATCGTCGTCACCCCGGCTCCGGCCAGGCGGGCGGCGGTAGCGTGCTTGCTGGCGGCGATGCGCACCGCGTCCGGCCGGCAGCCCAGCAGCCGTTTGCCGGCGGCCTCGACCTGCCGATTCAGGGACTCCAGCAGACCGCCGCTTTCCGGTGCCACCATCCAGGCCGCGTCGGCGGCGTCCAGGCAGCGCATGAAATCGGAGCGGCAGCGTGCCGCGTCGGTGGCGACGACCGTCAGGCCGGGCTGTTCCGGTATGGCGAGGCGCGCATCGCGCAGGGTCAGGACTTCCATTCCCGGCAGCGCGATGAGATCATCGACCAGTGCCCGCCACATCAGCTCGGCGTCGCCCAGAACGCCGGGCAGCGCCTGTCCGGCATAGCCGCCGCCGGTGACGAATTCAAAAACGAAAACTTTCATGACCGCCTTCTTCAGCCTGATTCCGGTACTCGACCTGATGGGCGGGCAGGTGGTACGCGCGCGTGCCGGCCGGCGCGACGAATACCGGGCGCTGCATTCCGTGTTGTGCAACTCCAGCCGGCCCGAGGCCGTGGTGGAGGGATTGCTCGCGCTGTACTCGTTCCGCCGCTTCTACATTGCCGACCTGGATGCGATTCTCGGCCGCGGCGATCACCGGGCCACGCTGGAAAACCTGCGGCGCGCCCATCCGGCTGTGGAGTGGTGGGTCGATGCCGGTTTCGCCGATGCCGCTGCCGCCGAAGCCTGGCGCCGCGGCGGCCTGGGCCGGCCGGTGCTGGGCAGCGAGAGTCTGGCTGCAGCGCCCGCACGCGGCGATTATCCCGGCGGCAGCGTGTTGTCGCTGGATTACCGCGGCGAGGATTTTCTCGGACCGGCCGATCTGCTGCGCGACGCGGCGCGCTGGCCGGACGATGTGATCGCCATGACGCTGGCGCGGGTTGGGGTCGGCGCCGGCCCCGATCTGGCGCGCCTGATGCAATTGCGGCGCCTGAATCCGGCCTGCCGCCTGTATGCGGCCGGCGGCGTGCGCCACGCGGCGGATCTCGCCGCGCTGGCCGGAGCCGGGCTGGCCGGCGTGCTGCTGGCTTCGGCCTTGCACGATGGGGCACTCAGTCGCGCTGAGCTTGCCGCTTTTCATGATGATCGTCCCAGGAACGCAACCACTGGCGCCAGGGCGAACGCCCCAGAGCCGGATCGGTGAAGCGGCCGAGCAGGGGCTGGCTGCCCTGGCTTTGCCAGGTCTCCAGGTCGGGGCCGACGTATTGGCACCATGACTGCGGCGTTTCGTAGAGGGTGAGTTCGCACAGCTCGGGCAAGAAATCGATCAGCTGCTCCCAGATGTAGACGCTGAGAAGTTCGGTGGTGGAGCGCCAGGCCAGCTCCGGGCCGGCGTAGTTCAGGGTGTGGTGGTCGAAGCGCTCGACCACGCGGGCGTTCACCACCCGCTTGAGGTAGCCGTAATCGAGCACGCAGCCGCTGACCGGATCGATCCGGCCACGCACTTTCACATGCAGTACATAGCGGCCGCCGTGCAGATTGCTGCACTTGGCGGGATGGTCGGTGAGGAAGTGGGCGGAATCGAACACCACTTCCTTGCTGACCGTCACTTCCGGGGTGTCCGGATGAAGGCGCGCCCAGACGCCGGGCATCGCCTCCAGCTCGACCCGCAGGCTGTCGAGCAGGCGTGTGGTGTCGGCGCGCGTCAGCGTGCGCAGCAGGGGTGCGCCGGCGCCGAGATCGTGGGTCAGGGCATGGGTAGCCACACCCAGTTCGCGCGCCAGATATTCGGCTGCATCCTCCGCATCGTCGGGCGAAGCGAAGGGAAGAAACAGGTAGCCGGCATGCAATTCGCCAGCATGGGCCAGATAGGTTGCGTATTTCATACGCCGTTCCGGTGGGGGCACCCTGGCGGGTAGCCAGGGGCCGACCAGATTGCGTTTTTGCGTTACCAGACGGTTCTTCGCCACGACCCGGTGGGTACCCGGAGCGTAGTGATATTCCTGACGGAAGCGGAAACCGTAAGGTGCGAGTTGTGCCAGATCGCAGAACAGCAGATCCAGCCAGGCGATCTCGCCTTCGATCCGGCACAGCGTGCCGTTGTCGTCGACCTTGCCGGCCAGGCGCAGGCCGGCGAGAACCGCGCGTGCGGTTTCGTCCGGCACCGCGACGGGCATGGGCGGAAGGGGGGCGGCATCCGCCGTCCCGATCCTGTCCGGCGTCACCAACAGGTCGAGCGGGAGCGCGTGGCGCAGGGCATACTCCTGCAAGGTGAGACCGCTGCAGGCGAACAGATGCTCGTTGTCGAGCTCCATTACCGTGGTTCCGCACTCCAGGCAACGCATTACGCTCTCCCGATCAGTTGTGGGCGGCGAACGGGTGACCCGCTTTGCCTTTTTTGGCTACGACATCCGCTGCCGTGGGCGTACCGGAAACGGCATTCTTGATGGACTGCTTGGTGGCTTCGTAGTTGTAGTCCTGGATCTTGGTGTCGTCGGCGGCTTCCCAGTGAATGAACACGCCTACGCAGATAAAGAGGTCGTCGGCCTCGTTGGCGGGGATGGTGCCGTCTTCGACGCAGTCCGCCACTGCCATGGCGACGCCGCGCTGGGCCGGGCCGAACATCTGGACGGCCTGCTTGGCGCCCTTGATGGTCACCTTGTTGAACATCATGGTGTTGGGCTTGCAAGGCAGGTTGGGGGCGACCACTGCCAACAGGGTATTGCAGCCTTCCTTCTGGTTGACCAGCCCATTGCAGAATGCCGTTTCGGCGGCGCTGCCGCGGGGGCCCATGATCAAGTCGATATGCGCCACTTCGTTGCCGTCGCCAACCAAGGCCTCGCCTACCATTACGCGATCGATTTTAGCCATTTTTACTTTCTCCTTGAATTGCACTGACTCGGTTGGATTGGGACGGTCCGCCAGCGCCGAGTTATCCGCTGAGGAGCCGCTGCTACAACGTCTGGAAGACGTTTCGAAACATCAAATATCGGCTTGCCCTCCTGCCGGCCGGCCCGCATCAGGGGCGCCGGCTGGCGTCGCCGACAGGCGATCCGCGAGCCAGGTGGCAACGGCCAGATCGGCGCTGGTACCGGGGTTGACGCCGGCCGATTTCAGGATTTGATCGAGGCTCGCGAGATGCCGCCGGGCACAGTCCCAGCCGAGACACGGCGCCATGTCGGCGACGCAGCCACGCGCCATGCGCTGCACCTGCGCCGCGGTAGGCGCACCGAATTTGCGCAGCACGTGGCTGTCGGGAAAATGGCTCAGATAGGTCAGGTAGACATCGGTCAGCGCCCGTGTTTCCTCGCCCCAGCGGGTGCGGCCCTGCTTCAGTGCGTCCATGCCGAGGCCAAGAATGTCGGCATAACCGCTGGCGTACTGGCTGGCGATGCGGTCGCGTTGCGCGGCTTCGCGCATGGCCGAGAGCAGGCTCACGCTGGGGGCGGCGTGGACATCGTGGCGCGGGCTGCTGCCGAGTCCGCCCGGCGCGGCCAGACGGATGGCGCGATAGACCCATTCCGCATCGTCGCGCGTCGTCTCGTCGAGATCGCGGCGCAGGCGCTGCGGCAGGGACTCGTGCGGCAGGCGATGCTGTGCGGCATGGAGCAGCGGCACCGTCAGCAACACGATGCCGAGGTTGGTGTTGCAGCCGACCGCCTGGCGCGTCGCTTCGATCGCGCGATAGATCCGTTCGCCGAGCGGCAGTGTGCGGTCGGCCGCGTGCGGGGCGGCGGCTTCGGCGCTGAGCAGGAAATCGCGCGCGTGCATGCCGTGCCCGGGCGATTCGACGCTGACGTTGCCGGGCTTGAAGGCGAGCACGTCGAGTTCGCAGGCGGCGCGGAAGGCTTCCGCGAGTTCTGCGGTGCCGGGCAGGGGAGACAGGCGCGCGTTCATGCGTAACGCTCCTGCAAGGCGGCTTCCACGTAGCGGTCGAGAAAATCGTTCACCAGCAGGGTGGCCACATTGTCTTTCACGACCGTTTGCAGACCGCGCCAGGCCGGGATGCTGTTGACCTCGATCACCGTGAGCCGGCCGTCCCGGTCGCGCATCAGATCCACCCCGGCGTACGCCATGCCGAGGGCCTGGCTGGCCGCCTCCGCCATCTGGAACAACGCCGGGTCCGCCGGCGCCGGCAGGCAGCAGGCACCCTGCGCCACGTTGTTGATCCAGCTGGCGCCGCGACGGATCATGGCGGCGCGGCTGCGGCCGCCCACGACCAGAACCCGGTAGTCCTCCCAGTTGCCGGCGGTCGAGCCGACGAAGCGCTGCAGATAGTAGACGTCGCGGTATTCGGCTGCCGGCGGCAGGTCGGCGGGCGCGGTCAGGCGGCGCAGGCCATTGCCCTGGGAGCCGAACAGGGGCTTCAGCACCAGTTCGTGGCCGCTGGCGGCTTCCCGTATCAGCAGGGCGCGGGCCTGGGCTTCGGACTCCATCACCCAGGTGGGCGGGGTAGGCACGCCGGCCCGGTGCAGCAGCAGGCTGGTCATGGCCTTGTCCACGCTGGTTTCGATGGCGCGTACCGGGTTGTATACGGGCACGCCTGCGGCGGGCAGGGCGTGCAGGAAATCCAGGCGCAGGATCACCTGCTCCAGGGTGCCGCCGGACACCCCGCGCACGAAAGCGCCGTCCGGCAGGCGCTCCTCGAAACCCGGCAGCACCAGGCCGGCGATGCCGCGCTCCAGATCCACCCGGCATTCGCTCAGCGACAGGTTCACCGCCTGATAGCCGCGGGCGGCGAAGGCGCGAGCGAGCTTCTTGCCGTGCCAGCCGGGGTCGTCGGTGAAGAGAGCGATGCGGCCGATCATGAAAACGAACGCTCCAGCAGTTCCCCATTCAGATGTCCGGCCCGGAAGGTGCGGCCTGTGGTCAGGCAGGTGACGCTCACGCTGGCAGGGGCGAACAGCAGGGGGTCGATCTTGTAGAAATCATGGCCGGCCGCCTTGAAGACCTGGGCGAAGGGCTGGCCATAGTCGCTGGACGCCTCGCTGGGCATGCGCCGGGCCAGGTCTTCCGCCGCCGCCTCCTCGCCGGAGACGAACAGGTGCACGCGGCCGCCGAACAGGATGGCGTCGTTGGTGCGGCCCATGGCGACGAGGAAATCCGGAGATGGCGGGCAGACCGGCGCCGTGCCCATGCCGTCGACGATATGCGCCACCGGGAAACCCAGGAAATGCGCCTTGTGCAGGGCCACTTCCAGCACCCGCGCCACCACCTGAACCGAACCGGCCAGGCTGCTGGTCGGGGTGAGGATCAGGGTCAACTGCTGCGGCGCCACGCCGCATTGGTCGGCGATCTTGTCGAGCAGCGGGATGGGGGGAACCTTGCCGGTTTCCAGCACCAGGCAAGCGGACTCGGCCTGATCCCGGTAGCCCAGTTCCTGGAACAGCGTTTCCTTGCCGGCCAGGGCGCGGCCTGGGCCGGAGCCGAGGGCGAAAAATCCTTCCTTGCCTTCGCCATGCGACAGACTCCAGCCGGCGTACTGGCTACCCAGGCAGGCCAGCACCGGCTGGGCGGTCGATACGGCGAGCTCCCAGGGCCAGCCGGTAAAACTGCCCGAGGGGCCGAGGGCGACCTGACCAAGGCCGCCCAGGCAGATCTCGGCGATGCGCCGGCCTGCCTCGATCCCGCCCGGCACCTGGATTCCGGCGTCGACGATGCGGGTGCCGTTGGCCTGGCGCGAAACGGACAGGCGCAGTGCTTGCGCCTGTTGCACCAGTTGCTCCACCAGCGGAGCGGCGAGCTGGTTGAGGCTGGGCGAGGTAGGGGTGGGATTCAGGGTCATGGTGCTTCAGTTCCGCCCGGTGGTGGAAAGGAGGGGTGAAACGCGTCCAGGGCGGAGGGGCGTGCGGTCGGTTTCGACCGCTCCATGCCGGGACAGACGTTCGAGAATGCGCTGGCGGAAACTCAAGGCCTGTTGTTCCGCCGCGTTGGCATCGGCCGCCGTCGCGTGCACCGTGCAGACCGGGTCGCCGGGTTCCAGCAGGGTGCCCATGCGGGGCAGGTCGGCACTCCAGTCCGGCCAGGGAAAGCCGGCGGGAACGCGCAGGGTTTCGCCGGCGTAGGCTACGGCGACGGCGCGGCTCGCCTCCGGTTTGGGTAGTGCGACCGGCAGGCGTCCGAGGCAGGACTGGACATGCAGGTCGAACAGGGCCGGCATCGGATTCGCATCCCAGAGTTCCAGCGTGGCGGTGGGGCGGGGGTTGAGTTCCAGCAGGCTCCAGCCGCTGCCGTTCACCACGAAATCGATGCCGTTCAAACCCCTGAGGCCGAGCGCAGCGGTGAGGGCGCGGGCCGCTGCCTGCACGGCCGGGCCGACGCCGCCGGGCGCATCGTCGAGCGCCACGGCGCCGGCGTAGGCCCAGCGTCCGGACGCTTCGGCCGGCGCCGGCAGCAGACGGTTGAAACCGATCGCCCGCATCTCCCGGCCATCGGCGAGAAACAGCAGCGAGCAGGGCATGCCGTCCACGCGGCGCTGGAAATAGACGCCGCGGCGCGCCGCGATACCCGCCGCTTCGCGCACGTGGATTCCGCCGCATCCGCCGGCGCGTTTGGCCAGCCAGCCGGCGGGGTCTGCGGGCGGGGCGGACTGCACTTCGGGAAAGGGCAGTTCGAGGCGGCGCGCCAGGCTGGCGAAACGCATGGGATTGGCGCTCTCGGCCAGGACTTCCGCGGGATTGCCCAGGAGTTGGCGGCCGCAGGCCAGCCGGTTCAGCAACTCCGGCTGGGCCTCGAAGCCGGAGCCGTACACCAGGCCGAGGCAATGCTCTAGCGGGCTGAGGCGCGCGGCGGCTTCGACCAGCCCCAAGGGCGCCAGATCGCCGTTTTCGTCCAGCGGCAGCCGCTGCCAGAGCGGGGCCAGGTCGCAGGTGTCGCGGTCGGCGAAGCCGTCCATGCCCACCGCGATGCGGCCGGCGCGTGCCGCTGCCTGCGCCAGGCCGCGGCCGCTCAGGGATACCAGGAGAAAAGCCTCTGGGCGGGCTTCAGGCTGCATGCAGGCGGGCCTCGTCCAGACAGTCGGGGAAACCCAGATAAAGCGGCTTTCCGGCAGCCAGCATCTTCTGCAGCAAGCCTTGCTGAACCTTGTATTTGACGTTGCCGATGGCCAGCGGCCCGATGCCTACAGCCTTGCCGGTAGCGCTGGACAGGGGAACGGCGTCGTCCATGACGCCGATGCCTTCCACGCCCGCCGGCGGCACCGCATTGATGTCCGCCGCCACCAGGAGTGCCGCGGCACGGCCGAGATGCGCGGCCCCGAGCACCTGCACCCCGGCCTTGGCGGTAGCCAGTACGACCTCGGCCTGTGCCAGAAGGGCGTGCTTGGCCGCGTCAGAACTGGCGTCGTCGGCCTGGATGTCGACGCCGAAGCGGCCATTGAGGAGGCGCACCGCTACGCTTGCGCGAGCCAGGCCGTCGTGCCCCGGGATCGTGACCCGGGCGCCCGCCTGCGCGGCCAGCACCGCCGCTGTCATGCCCACCGGGCCGGTGCCGCCGAATACCACGACCTGACGGCCATCCAGGGTCGTGCCGTGGGCTTGCGTCAGGGCCTGCTCCACCTTGGCGATCATGGCGGCGGCCGTGGTGTAGGCGCCGCTGGGATCCGCAAACACGGAAACCTCGAACGGCGGCACCATGGCCCGGCGAGCGGCATCCAGCATATCGGTGGCGAGGATCGCGTCGCGGCCGCCGATGAAAATGCCGGTTCGCTTCGCGCCCTTGGGGCCACGCGAAAAAATGGCGTCCTGGGTGAAGCCGGCGATGTCGGCGAGGCCGACTCCGCCATAGGGAATCACCGCGTTCCAGCCGGCGTCGTAAGCCATGTTCACGTCGAACGGGCTGACCCGGTTGTCCGGCGTTGCGAAATGCAGCAGATAGGGTTTTTCCATGGGCTTCATCGTTATTTTGTTGGGGGTTCCCGTAGCGGGTCAGTGATGTGCCGGGGCCTGCGCCGCATTCGCCGCGATGCGTATATCCGCGCCGCGGTTGCGGCCGGCGCAAACCATGAATTCGAGGCCGTCGGCAGCGAACTCGATGCGCGCAAACTGGGCCAGGGCGCGCGCCCGCGTTTCCGAATCCGCCAGCGCGAACCCGGTGGGCCCCCACGAGCTCTGGCCCACGCCGGCGGCGCCGTTTCCGGACAGCCAGTCGAGGGCGCGTGCCACGCGCGGACTGGCGAAGCGGCCACCCTGGGCCGGCGCGAAATGGTCGCCCACCACCTCCTGGATCTCGCTGATGGCGGCGCCGAAGCCCGCGACATCCCCTTCCGCCAGGGACGGCATCGCCTGCATCAGTGCCAGGCGGCACAGATGGCCGGCGCTGGCCTCCGGAAATGTCGGCAGGCTGGCGAAAGCCTGTTTTTCCGCTTCGCCGTGCAGTCCCCGGTAGGCGGGGTCGAATACCAGCACCAGCCGCCACTGCGCGGGGAATGTCAGGTGCGAGATCAGCGTGGGCGGCAGGTCGCGTTCTCCGCGGCCGCCGTCGACGACGAAGCCGCCATGCTCGAACAGGCCGAGGCCGATGCCGGAGCGCCCGCCGCGGCCGAGTGCGGTGGCCACCTCGCGCGGCGACCATGTCATGCCGTACAGGCGTGCCAGCGCGGTGCCGACCGCCAGGGCGAGCTGGGTGCCGGAGCCCAGCCCGGTATGCTCCGGAATGGCCTGCTGGATGAACAGACGCACGCCGCCCTCGATGCCGAGGGCGTGCAGGGACGAGCGCGCGTAAGCCTCGGCCCGGTCGGCCTGGGGGCCTTCGGCCGAGATGTGGTCATCGACATACGCGGTGACGGTGGTGGCGAGCTCCTCCACGGCCAGCCCCAGGCTGCCGAAATTCCGCCCGAGGCTGCCGTTGAGGTCGAGAAACCCCATATGCAGCCTTGCGGGGGCTCTTACGGTTGCGCTGCGATTGGTGGTGAGATTCATTGGTCAATGTAATCAAGGATGCCTGGGATTGACTGGAAGCAAGCCCCATGCCATGAAAAAAGACCATACCAATCAGTGCGCTATCGCTTCGGCTGGGTTGTCACTGTGTGACACTCTGTCACGCGGAACAGACGGCGTGACATCTGACCGGGACGCCGGGCGCACTGGCGCCAGCAGGACAAACCGTTTGATTCGCCAGACAAATGCCGTCGCGCCTTGCATGTGGCACGGAATCTGCATGATCAGGTCGCTTCCACACACATCGACCTCACTCCATGCCTGATTCCTGCTGTCCTTTCTGCGGACTCGTTTGCGACGACATCCGCGTCGCGGTCGACGCTAGCGGTGCGCGCGCCGAGAGCCCGGCCTGCGCGCGCGCCGTCAGACTGTTCCCGGTGCCTGCGCGCGGAACGGCCCAGGTTGCCGGTCAGGCGGCCGAACCTGCCGCCGCCTACCGGGCCGCCGCTGCTCTTCTGGCGCGCGCGCAGCGCCCCCTGATCGGTGGGCTGGCCTGCGATGTCACCGGCCATCGTGCCGCCCTGGCGCTGGCCGAACGAACCGGCGGCGTGGTCGATCACATGAACGGCGCCGCCCAGTTCCGCAACTGGCTGGCATACCAGGATGGCGGCTGGATGACCACGACGCTGTCGGAAGTGCGCAACCGCGCCGATCTGATCGTGCTCGCCGGCACCGACACCCGCCGTTTTCCGCGTTTCTTCGAGCGTTGCCTGGCGCCGGAATCCCAGTTCGGCGAGTTGCGCCGGCGGTTGGTTGTCCTGGGTAGCGATCTTTCCGCGGAGGCGGCGCACGCCGTCTCGCCGGATCTCGTCGTCCCGCTGCCGAACGCGCGTTTGGGTGAGTTGTGCGGCGCCCTGCGCGCGCGCCTGGCCGGCCGGCGGCTCGATGCCGACAGCGTGGCCGGGGTGCCGATGGATCAGGTCGACGCCTTGCTGGAGACGCTGCGCGCAGCGCGCTACGGCGTGCTGGTGTGGAACGCGGCCGAACTGACGTTTCCGCACGCCGACCTGGCGATCCAGGCCATGGTCGATCTGGTCAAGGATCTCAACCAGACCACGCGCTGGTCGGGCCTGCCGCTCGGCGGCAACGACGGCGACACCTCCGCTGCCCAGGTCTGCACCTGGCAGGCGGGCTATCCGCTGCGTACCGCCTTCGAGGCTTCCGGCCCGCACTATCAGCCGCTGCTGTTCGATAGCGCGCGTCTGCTGGAAACGCGCGAGGTGGATGCCCTGCTATGGATCGCCGCGCTCGATCCGGAGCGCGTGCCGCCCGCCGCCGCCTGCCCGCGCATCGTCCTGGGCCGGCCGGACATGGTCTTTGCCGACCCGCCGGATGTATTCATTCCGGTGGCCGTGCCCGGTGTGCACCACGCCGGCTTCATGCACCGCATGGACGGGGTGGTGGCGCTGCCGCTGCAAGGCCACACCGCCACCGAACTGCCCAGCGTGGCCCAGGCCCTGGCCGCGATCCAGCAGGAGATGAATCATGTTGCGACTTAAAGGCGGCCGCCTCTACGACCCCGCGCACGGCGTCGACGGCGAGGTGCGCGATCTCTATGTGGAGCATGGCCGCATCGTTGCCGCGCCCGGCCCGGAAACCCGCATCGACAGCGAGATCGACCTCGCCGGCCGGGTCGTGATGGCCGGCGCCATCGACCTGCATACCCATATCGGCGGCGGCAAGCTAAACATCGCCCGCGCCCTGCTGCCGGAGGATCACCGCGCCGATCCGGTACCGGCCATGGGCGACATGCACGCCGGCTGCGGCCACGCCGCGCCGTCCACCTGGACCACCGGCTACCGCTACGCCGAGATGGGCTATACCGCCTGTTTCGAGCCGGCCATGCTGCCCTCCAACGCGCGCCACGCCCATCTGGAGATGGGCGATATTCCGATGGTGGACAAGGGCGCCTACGCCATGCTCGGCAGCGACGACTTCTTCCTGCGCCTGCTGGCTTCCGGCAGCGACCAGCGCCTGATCAACGACTACGTCGGCTGGACGCTGGATGCCACCCAGGCCATGGCGATCAAGGTGGTGAACCCGGGCGCCATTTCCGCTTTCAAGTTCAACGCCCGCAACCTGGACCTGGACGAGGCGCACCCGCATTACGGCGTCAGTCCGCGCCAGGTGATCCGCGCCCTGGCCCGTGCCGTGCACGAACTGGGCGTGGCGCATCCGCTGCACGTGCACGCCAGCAACCTGGGCATTCCCGGCAACGCCGACAGCACGCTCGCCACCATGGCGGCGGCGGAAGGCCTGCCCATCCACCTGACCCACATCCAGTTCCACAGCTACGGCACGGAAGGGGAGCGCAAGTTCTCCTCGGAGGCGGAACGCATCGCCGACGCCATCAACCGCATGAGCAACGTGTCGGCCGACGTCGGCCAGGTCCTGTTCGGCCAGACCGTCACCGCCTCCGGCGACAACATGAGCCAGCACCGCAATCACCGTCATGCCAGCCCGGACAAATGGGTGACCATGGACATCGAGTGCGATGCCGGCTGCGGCGTGGTGCCGTTCAAGTACAAGGACAAGAACTTCGTCAACGCGCTGCAATGGGCCATCGGTCTGGAACTGTTCCTGCGGGTCGGCGACCCCTGGCGCATTTTTCTGACCACCGACCATCCCAACGGCGCGCCCTTCACCAGCTATCCCCACCTGATCCGGCTGCTGATGGACCGGGGCTTCCGCAACGCGAAACTGGACGAGATCAATGCCGAGGCGGCGGCCCACAGCCAGCTGCGCAGCCTGGAGCGGGAATACAGCCTGTACGAGATCGCCATCATGACCCGCGCCGCGCCGGCCCGTTCCCTCGGCCTCTCCGAGCATGGACATCTGGGCGCGGGTGCGGCGGCGAACATCGTGGTGTACCACGACGATGCCAACCGCGAAGCGATGTTCGAAAAACCCGAGTACGTATTCAAGGACGGCCAGATCATCGTGCGCGACGGCCGGGTGGTGAAGGTGGTCAACGGCGCCCAGCACGCGGTGAAACCGGAATACGACAAGGCGATCGAGAAACCGCTCAAGGAATATTACGACCGTTACATGACCGTGAAGATGGAACATATCCGGGTAAGCGACGACGAGATCTGCGCCTGCGGCGCCAGCAAGCTGATTCCCCATGCGTGCAAGGGGAGGACGGCGTGATCATCAATGGCGTGAGCATCGACGACACCTATGCCGAAGCCTTCGGCATGAAGGCCACCCGCATCCTCATCACCGCGGACAGCCTGACCTGGGCGAAGCATGCGGCCAACACAGCCTTCGGCTTCGCCACCTCGGTGATCGCCTGCGGCTGCGAGGCGGCCATCGAGCGCGAACTTGCCCCCGAGGAAACCCCGGACGGCCGTCCCGGTGTGGCCGGCCTGCTGTTCGCGGTCTCCACCAAGGAACTGGCCAAACAGCTGGAACGCCGCGTCGGCCAGTGCGTACTGACCTGTCCCACCACCGCCGTGTTCGCCGGCTGCGAAGGCGAGGAGCCGTTGCCGCTGGGCAAGAACCTGCGCTATTTCGGCGACGGCTGGCAGATGTCCAAACTGATCGGCGGCCGGCGCTACTGGCGCATCCCGGTGATGGATGGCGAATTCCTGGCCGAAGAATCCACCGGCCTGCTGCGCTCCGTCGGCGGCGGCAACTTCCTGGTTCTCGCCCGTTCCCGCGCCCAGGCGCTCGCCGCCTGCGAGGCGGCGGCGGCGGCGATCGCTGGCGTGCCCGGCGCGATCGCGCCGTTCCCCGGCGGCGTGGTGCGCTCCGGTTCCAAGATCGGCTCCAAGTACAAGGCGCTGCCGGCGTCCACCAACGATGCCTTCTGTCCGACCTTGCGCGGCGTGGCCCGATCGGAACTGGGCGCCGACGTGGAAGCGGTGCTGGAGATCGTCATCGACGCGGTCAGCGACGCCGACATGCGCGTGGCCATGAAGGCGGGCCTCGACGCGGTGTGTGCGATCGGCGCGGCGGGCGGCATCGTGCGTTTGTCGGCCGGCAATTACGGCGGCAAATTGGGGCAGTTCCACTATCGTCTGCGGGAGATCCTGGCATGAGCGCCATGACACTGAGCTTGCGCGCCGCCCCGGCCGGCCGCATCGACATGAGCGGCGTGCTGCCCGAAACCCTGGGCGGCCGTAGCGCCGGCGACATCGCCGCGCAAACCGTGCGGGTGGACGGCAATCCCGTGGCGCTGGGCGAGCTGTTCGCGGTGACGCCGGGCGAGGCGGGCGCGCTGCTGATTGACGCCGGCAGCGGCCGTCTCGATTGCCTCGGCAAGGGTATGACGGCCGGCACGCTGCGCGTCGAAGGGCCGGCCGGACATTATGCCGGGCAGAATCTGCGCGGCGGCGAACTGCTCATCGAAGGCGACGCCGGCGATTGCGCAGCCAACGGCATGCGCGGCGGCCTGCTGCGCATCGCCGGCAATGCCGGCAACTGGCTCGGCGCCGCGTTGATCGGCGAGCGCGCCGGTATGGGCGGCGGCGTCGTCGCAGTGGCGGGCGATGCCGGCGACCGCCTCGGCGACCGCATGCGGCGCGGCCTGATCCTGGTGCGCGGCAAGGCAGGCGCAGCCTGCGGTGCGCGCTTGCTGGCCGGCACCCTGGTGGTCGCCGGGGGATGCGCCGGCGCGCCCGGCCCCGGCCTGCGGCGCGGCAGCCTGATTCTCGGCCGTGCGCCGGACATCATCCCGGCCACCTACAACGATGCCGGCGTGGCGGATCTGTCCTGGCTCGGCCTGCTGCGCCGCCACGCCGACGCCATCCTGCCCGGCGTGGTGCCGGACTCGCCGCGCGTGCGCCGCTACATGGGCGACCTCGCCTTCGGCGGCAAAGGGGAAATCCTGGCGCCGGCATGAAAAAACTGGTGTTCCTGCGCCACGGCGAATCCGAGTACAACCTGAGCGGTCTGTGCAATGCCGATCCCGCCGTGCCGGTGGCGCTGACTCCGACCGGACGGCTGCAGGCGCAAGCCGCTGCCGAGCGTCTGCGCGGCCTGCCGATCCGCCGCGTCTACGTCTCGCGCCTGCGCCGCGCGCAGGAAACCGCGGCCATCGTCAACGCATGCCATTACGCCGAAATCCATGTCGACGCCCGGCTCGACGACCGCAATACCGGTTTCGAAGGGCGGCCGGTGACGCAGTATCTCAACGCCATGCAGGGCGCGCCCGATCCTTTCGCGTGGAAGGCGCCGGGTGGCGAGTCCTATCGCGAAATGGTGGCGCGCGTGCACGGCTTTCTGGCCGACCTGCGCGAGGCCGACGAATCTGCCGTGCTGGTGGTGACGCATCACGAAGTGCTGCAGGCGGTGGCCGGGCATTTTCAGAATCTGGATCCGGCGCGCATGTGGCTGGTCTGGATCGGCAATTGCGAAACCCTCGAATTCGGGAGCGGCTGAACCATGCTGCAATGCGGCCGCTATCGTTTCGACCTGGAGCGTCCACTGGTCATGGGCATCGTCAACGCGACGCCGGATTCGTTTTCCGACGGCGGCCGCTATGCCGATGCCGGGCGCGCCATCGAGCACGGCCTGAGGCTGCGCGAGGAGGGCGCCGACATTCTCGATATAGGCGGCGAGTCGACGCGGCCTGGCGCCACGCCGGTCGATGCGGGGGTGGAATTGCAGCGCGTGCTGCCGGTCGTCGCCGGCCTCGCGGCGTGCGGCGCGGCCCTGTCGGTGGACACCATGAAGACCGAGGTGATGGCGGCCGCGCTGGCCGCCGGCGCCGACATGATCAACGACGTCAACGCCCTGCGCGCGCCGGGCGCGCTGCAGGCGGTGGCGGATTCCGCTTGCGGCGTCTGCCTGATGCACATGCAGGGCACGCCGCAAACCATGCAATTGGCGCCGGCGTACGACGATGTGGCGCAGGAAGTGGCGGATTATCTGCGCGCCCGTTTCGAGGCAGCGCGCCATGCCGGCATCGCGCGCGAGCGGCTGGTGCTGGATCCGGGTTTCGGCTTTGGCAAGACGCCGGCGCACAACATTGCACTGTTTCGCGAACTGCGCCGCTTCACGCGCGAGGCGCCGACGCTGGTCGGGGTGTCGCGCAAATCGCTGTTCGGTGAGATTGCCGGCCGGACTCCGGAGCAACGGATGATCGCCAGCGTCACCGCGGCGCTGCTCGCAGCGATGCGCGGCGCCGCGATCGTGCGCGTGCACGATGTGGCGTCCACAGTGGATGCGCTGAAGGTCTGGCAGGCCCTGGGCAGCGAGAACTGAAGCTTCGATCCGACCAGGAGTTTGCCATGCGTATTTATGTGCTTCCGTTGCTCGCCGCCCTGATGTTCGCCAGCCCGGCGCAGGCGGCCGATGTCAGGATCGAGAACGCCTGGGCGCGCCCCACGGTGCCGGGCCAGCAGGTAGCCGGCGCATTCATGGACATCACCGCCGAGCGCGACCTGGAACTGGTGGCGGGCGCCACGCCGGCGGCGGCAGCGGTCGAGCTGCATTTCATGCGCATGGACGGCGAGCGCATGGAAATGCGCGAGCTGGAATCGATCAGGCTGCCCGCGGGCAAGACCGTCAGCCTGCAACCCGGCGGCCTGCACGCCATGCTGATCGGGCTGAAAACGCCGCTCGGCGGCGGCGACAGCGTGCCGATGACGCTGACCGTGCGCGATGGCGCCGGCAAGCAAAGCACGATCGAGATCACGCTGGGCGTGCCGGCGCCGCGCGACTGAGGCCGCGTCGAGCGCGTTGCGCCGGCGCCGCTCATCGGCGCTTCCCCGAGCCCGGCAACACCCCAACGCAGCGAATCCTCCGCAGGCGAGCCATGGGAATTCCCTTGAGCAACGCCGCCATGCGGAAAAAGACGCCGTTTCATGTTGCGATATTTCCGAGTCACGACACTAGGTAGTAATACTGTATTGACACAGTATTGATGCCAATTTACGGCGCTCTGGCGTACCCCTGTAATGGAAGCCTGGCCCCTCGCGCGACGCGCTGGGCCATCAACCATAAGGAGACGCAATGAACAAATCTTTTCCCTGCGCCACGCTGACGGGTGTGCTGCTGGCGGCGTTCGCCACGCTGGCGCATGCCGACAAGCGGCTCGATGTGAGCCTTGGGCTGGTCAACATCCGTCCCGACGTCGAATCGCCCGTGGTCGGGGCGGATGCCAGCAACGAGACCAAACCGATCCTGAACCTGACTTATTACCTGAACGAGAACCTGGCACTGAACACGGCCGCCGGGATCACGCGCCATACCTTCAGCGCCGGCGGCACGACGCTGGGCAAGGCAAGCATGGCGCCGTTCCACCTGATGCTGCAATACCATTTCATGCCGAAGTCGGATTTCAGCCCCTATGTCGGCGCCGGCATCCACCACACCGTGTTCTTCGACAAGAGCGGGCCGGTGTTCGACGGCTTGCGCAGGTTTCCGGCGGATACCGGAGCGGTGTTGCAGGCCGGATTCGATTACAGCGTGAACAAGGACTATTTCATCAATTTCGATGTGAAGAAGTTTTACCTGGAAACCGACGTGCGGCCGGGCGGCGGCGGCGCCAAGATCGAGACCATCAAGCTCGATCCGCTGCTGATCGGCCTGGCGGTAGGACGGCATTTCTGAGACCTCCGCGCCCGGGCCGGGGGGCGGGTGCGCGCGCAACCGGCCCCCGAAGCGGCGCACGGGAAATAGCCCGCTCAAGCCGGGTGTTCCGGCGGATGCCTGCACCCAACCGGCGATCCGCTTGTCACGAGAACCGACGGCGGGGAATCGTGCCCGCATGACAGAGTGTCATCCGGCTGTCGCGAGCGCGAGACAGATCGCGCCCGCTCAAGCGATCCGGAATCCAGTGCCGGCCGGCCTTTGCGGCATGCCTTGCAAATTGGTTCGATAGTTGCTTGGAAGCTTGTTCGTCCGGATGGATGCTGGCCGCTTCAGGCCACACAGTTCCGGAATGACCCGATCCGACCGGAGCGAATCATTTGGATTACCCCGCTAATCCGTTTGCCTGGGCACTGCTGTCGACCGTTCTTGCCCTGATGGCGGGTTTGGTGCTGTACGTTACCCGTCTCAACCTGCGCTTGCGCCATTCCAAGCAGGTGCTGGAAAAGGAAATCGGCGAACGCTGCCGGGCCGAAGAGAAACTGGCGGAAAACGAAAACAGGCTGCGCCAGATCATCGCTTCGGAGCCGGAATGCGTGAAGCTGCAAACCCTCGACGGCATCCTGCTGGAGATGAACCCGGCCGGGTTGGCGCTGCTCGAAGCCGGTCAGCCGGGCGACATCATCGGCACCTCGGTCTACGACATGGTCGCGCCGGAATTCCGCGACGAATACCGCGCCCTCACCGAACGGGTGTTTGCCGGCGAATCCGGCGTCATGGAGTTCCAGATCGTCAGCCTGAAAGGCCGCCGGTGCTGGATGGAAACCCACGTCGTTCCGCTGCGCGACGGGCGCGACAACGTGATCGCGCTGCTTGGCATCACGCGCGACATCACCGCGCGCAAGCACGCCGAGGACGAGGTGCGCCTGCATTACCGCGAGCTGGCCCATGCGGCGCGCGTCAACACCATGGGCGAGATGGCTTCCGGTCTGGCGCACGAGTTGAACCAGCCGCTTGCCGCCATTGCCAACTACTCGCGCGGCTGCCTGCGGCGCATCCGTTCCGGCGGCGGCACGGTGGAAGACCTGACCCAGGCCATCGAGCAGGTCTGCCAGCAGGCCGAGCGCGCCGGCGGCATTATCAGCAGCCTGCGCCGTTTCGTGAACAAGGAGGACAGCCCCCGCCGGACACAGGATCTGCATGCCATCGTGCGCGAAGCCATGCTGATTGCCGGGCCGGAAGTGAAGCTGCACCAGGTCGACGTCAGGCTGAGTCTGGCAGCCGGGATGCCGCATGTGCTGGGCCATGCCATCCAGATCGAGCAGGTCGTGCTCAATCTGGTGCGCAACGCGATCGAGGCGATGGGCGACGTGCCGCCCGGACGACGCTATCTCACACTGCGCACCTATGTGGCGGAGGAGAAGGCGGTGGTGGAGGTGCGCGATACCGGCTCCGGGCTGACGCGCGAAATGCAGAGCCGGATTTTCGAGCCGTTCTTCACCACCAAATCGGCCGGCATGGGCATGGGCCTGCCGATCTGCCGCTCCATCGTCGAGGCCCATGGCGGCGCCCTGATTTCCCTCTCCAACCCGAACGGCGATGGGCTCACGTTTCGCTTCACCCTGTGCCTGGCAACTGCGGAGCAAATAGATGGCTGAACAACAAACCGTTTTCGTGATCGACGACGATCAGGCCGTGCGCGAATCGCTGCACTGGCTGCTGGAGTCGGTCGGCCATCGGGTGTGCGGCTATGCCTCGGCGCGCGAATTCCTCGATGCCTACGACGGCACCGCCCCGGGCTGCCTGGTGCTGGATGTGCGCATCCCCGGCATGAGTGGCCTGGAGTTGCAGAATCACCTGCTGGAGCGCGACTGGTGCCTGCCGGTCATCATCGTCACCGGTCACGGCGACGTGCCGATGGCGGTGCGTGCGATGAAAGCCGGCGCGATCGATTTCCTGCAGAAGCCATACAACGACCAGGCCTTGCTCGATCGCATCCAGCTGGCCCTGGAACTGTGCCGGCAACGCCGCCACAGCCATGGGGAGCTGGCCCGGATCCAGGCCAACTACCGGCAGTTGACGCCGCGCGAGCGGGAAGTCGCCGCGCACGTGGTGGCCGGCAAGGCCAACAAGGTGATTGCCATCGAACTGGGCCTGAGCCCGAAGACCATCGAGGTGCATCGCGCCAATGTCATGTTCAAGATGCGTGTGAATTCCCTGCCCGAACTGGTGCAGGTGTGGATGCGCATGGAAACGCAGGCGGCGAACGAAGCCAGCCCGGCTTCCTGAGGCCGCAGCCTGTCGCCGCAAGTCCTGCGCCATTCCAGCCGGGGAAGACTGGCGCTGCCGTCGAGCATGGGCATCGTTCCGGCGCGTGCCGCCGGGCATACCCAAGCCGGATTAGGGGAATCTACTCATCCGGATGCGCGCTCGTCCGAATTATTTTCATCGCTGCAATCCCATTTAATGCAAGCAACGGCATGCACTGTCGCGCGCCGCCGATCCCCCACACACGAGAGGAAACCGATCATGTCGCAAGAAACCGTCAAAGCCGCCCTGATGCAGACCATCGCCGGCATCCAGGGCAATTCCGGTGCCGCCAAGGTGGTATTCCGTGCCGATACCCGACTCGAAGAGGACGTGCGCTGCAGCGCCAAGGTGCGCGACTTTCCGGCCATCGTCGTCGACGAACCGCCCGAACTGGGCGGGGCCGACGCCGCGCCCAATCCGGTGGAACTGCTGCTGGTCGCACTGGGCGCATGCCAGGAAATCATGTACAGCGCCTATGCCTCGGTCATGGGCGTCAAGCTCGACAGCGTCAAGGTCAATCTGCGCGGCTATCTCGACCTGCGCGGCCTGTTCGGCATGGATGGGGCCACCCCGCCGGGCTACCAGAAGATCATTTTCGAGACCGAGGTGAATAGCCCGGCCGACGCCGAAACGCTCATGAAACTGGTGCAGACGGTGGAAAGCCACTGCCCGGTGCTGGATACCCTGACACGCGCCATCGAGGTCAGCGGCCAGGTCACCCTCAACGGCAAGCTGATGGAGGCCGAGGCGCTTCCGGCCTGACCTGAAAGCACGCGTTCGTTCGGCGCCTCCGGGCGGTCGGACGGACACAGGAGACACACCATGCCCAAACATATCGCCATTATCGGCGGCGGCCCCGCAGGCTACGTCGCCGCATCCCACGCCGCGGCGGAAGGCGCCAGCGTCACCCTGATCGATCCGCATCCCCTGGGCGGCACTTGCCTGCATCGCGGCTGCATCCCCACCAAGACCCTGGTGGAGGTCTGCAATCTCCTTGAAAAAATGCGCCGCGCGGAAACCTGCGGCCTGCGCCTCAACGGCAGCATCGAGGCCGACTGGCCGGCGATGCGCGCCAAGGCCGGGCAGGTTATCGGTCTGCTCAATCGCGGCATCGATGGCCTCATGGCAGACCGCAAAGTGACCCCTGTCCAGGGGCGCGGCCGCGTTGTCGACGGCCGGCACGTCGACGTGCCCGGGCACGGCATGGTCGAAGCCGACGCCGTGCTGGTCTGCACCGGCTCCAGCCCCATCCGGCCGGCCAGTTTCCAGGTCGACGGCGAACGCATCGCCACCAGCGACGAGCTGCTGAAATGGGACACCCTGCCGAGCTCCCTGCTCATCGTCGGCGATGGCGTGGTGGCCTGCGAATTCGCCTTCATCATGCACACCCTGGGCGTGCAGGTGACCCTCGCCGCCATGGCCGAGCGCCCGCTGCCTTTCCTGGATCGGGATATCGCCGCCGTCGTGCAGCGGGAAATGCGCAAGCTCGGCATCGAATTCATCGGCCGCTGCCTGGTGGAACGGCTTGAGGCCACGCCGGACGGCGTCGCCGCCTATGCCGACGGCCGGCTGGCGGCCACCGCCGAACGCGCCCTGGTCGCCGTCGGGCGCCGCCCCCAAAGCACGGGACTTGGCCTGGAAGAAGCCGGTGTGGCCGTGGGCCAGCGCGGCGAGATCGTGACCGACAGCCTGATGCGTACCAACCTGGCGGGGCTTTATGCGGTGGGCGACGTCAACGGCCGCCTCGCACTGGCCCATGCCGCCTCGGCGCAGGCGCGTCTGGCGGTGGATCACGCCCTGGGGCTGGACCCCGTGCCGCTCGACGAAGCAGCCATCCCGTGGGCCGTGTTCACCATGCCGGAGATCGGATGCGTCGGCCTCGCCGAACAGGACGCCGTCGACCAAGGCCATGTCGTCAGTTGCGGCCGCTTCGACCTGCGCTGCCTCGGCAAGGCCCAGGCCATGGGCGAATTGACCGGCCTGGCCAAGGTGGTGGCGGACCGCGTCAGCGGGCGCCTGCTCGGCGTCCACATCGTCGGCGCACACGCGTCCGACATGGTGCATGAGGCTGCGGTGCTGATCCGCCAGGGCGCCACCGTGCATGCCATCACCCAAACCGTGCACGCCCATCCCACTCTGTCGGAAGCGCTGCTGGAAGCCGCCGAGGATGCGCTCGGCCAGGCCGTGCACAAACCCATGAAACGCGAGAAGACCCATCATGCCGGCACATTATCCTGAAGACCGCCTCTATCACCGCGACGCCCTCTGGCTGCAGCGCCTGGATGGGGACGAAGCCCTGGTGGGGATCAACTATTTCGCGCAGCAAAGCCTGGGCGAGGTCGTATTCCTGGACCTGCCGCGGGTGGGCGCTGCCATTCGCCAGGACACCCCCCTCGGGACCATCGAATCCCACAAGGCCGTGTCCGACATGATCGCGCCCGTGGACGGCAGCGTGCTGGCGGTCAATCCGCGCCTGCGCGGCGAACCCGGACTGGTCAACAGCGATCCCTACGGCGAGGGCTGGGTGTTGCGCATCCGCCTGGCCGCAGCGGCGGAAACCGGCCATCTGCTGGAGGCCGGCAGCTATCTCGAACACATCGGCCTGGCAGAATGAAGGCCGGTTTCCTATTTGCAGGAGACTTCACATGAGCTTTACCACGCAAGACCTCATCGCCCAGGCCAGGTCCCGGATCGTCGAATGGGATGCCCCTACCGCCGCGCGCGAGCTGGCCGCGCGAAAAGGCATCGTCCTTCTGGACGTGCGCGAGCCCGCGGAATTCGGCGAAGGGTGCATCGGCAGCGCCTGCAACGTTCCACGCGGCGTGCTTGAATTCAAGGTCGACCCGACCTATCCGGCCTGCGAGAAAACACTGCTCGATCGCCAGCTGGAAATCCTGGTGTACTGCAAGACGGGCGGACGCAGCGCCTTCGCCGCCCATACCCTGAAACAGCTGGGCTACCTTAACGTGACCTCCCTGGCGGGCGGAATCGAGGCCTGGAAGAGCGCTGGCTTCGACGTGACGCCGGTGCGGGCGTGACGGCGCAGCCGCAACCCGGGAGCACGGCTGCGCGTTCGAGTGCCCCCTCGATGCAGGCCTGCGCCCGCCATGCGTCGCGGCGGATACGTGGTTTTACCTGCTTCCGGCCGTGACATTACGAATTAACCCTGACGGCTGCATTGCGTATAAATCGTCGTGTACCCGGTGCGATACGGCTGGCGCGGAGGGCCGCGCGGTATCCCGGGGGCAAATCGGGGCGAAACCCATCACACGAATCGGATCAGGAGATTGTTATGTTGAAAGCTGCGCAGGACAGGGATATCGAGAACAGGCCGTTCGAGAAATCGATCAAGCAGTTCGGGGAAATCGTGATGAGCGAGCCCGCGCTGCTGACCCGACTCGACGAGACGCGCGACGCCGACAGTTTCATTGCTGCCTACTGCAAACTGGCAGCCGAACGGGGCATTCATTTCACGACCGACAACATGAAGGTAGCGGTTCAGGAACAGAAGCAGGGCAGCAACTGGATTCTGCCCAAGGCGGTCCTGAGCATGGTACGCGAGCGTTTTTGACCGGAGGTAAGCAAACATGGACGAAATCAAGACAACGAGCGGGCGCGCGGTGGGCAGCTGGAACGGCGAGCAGGCGCAGGATCTCATGGCCGAGTTGAAGCGCATCAAGGGCATGCTGGCGTCCGAACGCGCCACCGACATGCTGGATTCGCGGACGATGCCGCATCGCGAGCAATTGCATCCGGATCTGCTCGAATTCCGGGCCTATCATCTGTGGGGATGCGACAAGCAGGGGCAGTGCGTCGTGGGCACAAATGCCAACCGCATCGAGTCCGTCGACAAGGTGTTGTCCTTCTCCCTGATCGACCATCATTGATGCCGGGCGCGGGGCTTCAATGAACCCCGCCGCAGGTCGTATCATGGGCACCGGTCGTGCAAATCGGGAGCGCAGTATGGACAGGCAGGATTTTGCGTCGCTCATGCTCAAGGTGCAGGACATCGCCGAAGCGGTGGTCGCGCCGAATGCGGCCACGGTCGATGCCGAGGCCGGCTGGCCGGAAGCGGGCATTCGGGCCTTGCAGCGCGAAGGGCTGGGCGGTCTGGTGGTGCCGGCGGCTTACGGCGGCAAGGGGCACGGCCTCCATGCGCTGGCCAGGGCGTGCGAAATCCTGGGCCAGGAATGCACGTCGACCGCCATCTGCTTCGGCATGCATTGCGTGGGATCGTCCGTCATCTCCGCCAACGCGACCCCCGATCAGCAGGCGCGCTTTCTTGCGCCGATCTGCGAAGGCCGCCATATCACGACGCTCTCGCTGAGCGAGGCCGGAACGGGCGTCCACTTCTACCTGCCGCAGACCACCATGGAGACCGTTTCCGACGACGCATTCAGCCTGACCGGAAACAAGACCTTCGTGACCAACGGCGGCCAGGCCGATTCCTACGTGGTGTCGGTCGTCGCCGCCTCGCCGGAAGCGCCGATCGGGCAGTTTTCCTGCATCGTCGTGCCGGCGGATGCCGAGGGCATCCGCTGGGGCGCGAACTGGGAGGGCCTCGGCATGCGCGGCAATTCCTCGCGCACGATGGAACTGCAGGGTGTCCGCGTGCCGCGCCGCAACCTGCTCGGCAAGGAAGGCGACCAGATCTGGTACATCTTCAATGTCGTGCTGCCCTATTTCCTGATTGCCATGGCGGGCACCTTTCTCGGCGCCGCCACGACCGCGCTGGAGGAGGCGCGGCGGCACCTGAGCCGCCGCTACCACACGCATACCGGCTCCAGTCTCGCGCAGGCGTCGGTCCTGCAACACCGTCTCGGCACGCTGTGGGGCATGGTCGAACGCACGCGCCGGCTGACCTATCATGCGGCCGCGAGTTTCGATGCGGGCGATCCCGATTCGCTGACCGCGGTCATGGCGGCCAAGGTCGAGGTGGCGGACTGCGTGGTGGCCGTCGTCAACGAAGCGATGACTCTGTGCGGCGGGATCGGCTATCGCAAGGGCTCGCGTCTGCACCGGCTATTGCGCGACGCGCGCGCCGCGCATCTGATGTCGCCCACCACCGACATCCTGCGCGTCTGGATCGGACGCGCGCTGCTTGGCCAGCCGCTGTTGTCGGACTGACGGCCATGATGTTCGGCGGCGGTTCGGCGAAACCGGGGCTGCTGTATCTGGTGGGCGTGGATTCGGCCGTGGCGGACTTTCTGCAGCGCGACCTGCAGCCGGGCGTCGCGGTCGAGGTGGCGGCCGATCTGGAGGCGCTCTACTACTCGATGCTGGAAGGCCACCGGCATCCCGACACCGTGCTTCTGGGCATGGCGGTTGACGAGCCGGTGCGCGTGGCCCAGCGCATCCACGCCTACGACAACCGCGTGCCGATCCTGATCCTCAGCGCATCCGCGCATTGCGCGCAATTGCGCCGCACGCTGATGTTCAGCCCCTTGCTGGGCAACGAGGTGACGCCCTGGTCGACGGACGAGGCCGACGAACTGCCGTCCGCGATCCGCAATTCAATCCAGCGCCGGCAGCAGCGTGCGCATTATCTGAACACGATCTCCAAGGCGCAGATCCAACTGGAGAAACTGCCGCTGCTGCAGCCCGAGGCGACGCATTATCTGGATCAGTTGCTCGACCATGCGCCGATCGGCGTGCTCACGATCGATCCGGACGGCGCGATCCTGACCCTCAACCGGCAGGCCTCGGCCACGCTGGCCGCCAGCGAGCGCGCCGCCCTGGGGCGCCCGCTGCGCGACCATTTTCCGCCACGCGAGCGGACGCGTCTCGACGAATGGCTGCAGCGCAGCCTGGAGAACATGGAGCGGGTCGGGCCGGAGATCATCGAGATCGATGCGGCAGAGCGGGCGGCCCGTTTCCTCGAAGTCACGCTGACGCCGCTGTCCTACAGGACGGGGCAGCGCGGGGCGATGCTCATTCTGCAGGACGTGACGGATCGGGTGGCGGCGGAGGCGGAGCGCCAGCGCGCGGAGGAGGATCTGCGTTTCCACGCGACGGTGCTGCGCTCGTTCCACGAGATCAGTTCCGATCTCGAACTCGGCCTGGACGATAAGCTGCATCGCCTGCTGCAGCTCGGCTGCGAGCAGTTCGGCCTGCCCATCGCCATCCTGTCCCGCATCGACGGCGGCTTCTTCCGCATCCAGGACGCGATCAGCGACAGCCCGGCGTATGCCGCGGGCGTCGTCAGGGATCTGGATCAGACCTATTGCAGCGCGACGGTCTTCACCACCGAGCCGGTGGCCTTCGAACAGGCCGGCGCGAGCGCGTGGCGGGATCATCCGAGCTACCGGGAGCACGGCCTGGAAGCCTACATCGGCGCGCGCGTGCAGGTCGACGGCAGCCTCTACGGCACGCTCTGCTTCGCCAGCCAGGCGCCGCGCCGCACCCCCTTCAGTTCGACCGACCTGGAGACGCTCAAGCTCATGTCGCAGTGGGTCGGCAACGAACTGCAGCGCGAACGCGCCGAGGCGCACATGCGCAAGCTGTCGAGCGCGCTGGAGCAGACGGCCGACACGGTCATCATCACCAACCACGAGCGCCGCATCGAATACGTCAATCCGGCGTTCGAACGGCTCACCGGCTACGTCAAGGAAGACGTGATCGGCCAGAAGACCTATTTTCTGCGTTCGGGCCTGCACGACGACGCGTTCTACCGCGACCTGTGGGACGTGATCGGGAACGGCAACGCTTACCGCGGCGTGATGGTCAACCGCAAGAAGGACGGCAGCATCTTCCACGAGCAGAAGACCATCACGCCGCTGAAGGACGCGCAGGGGCGCATCACGCACTTCATTTCCACCGGACACGACATCACCGACCTGGTGCGCGCCGAGGAGATCGACCGCCAGCACAAGGCGGAACTGGCGCACGTCGCGCGCCTGAGCATACTCGGCGAGATGACCTCGGGGCTGGCGCACGAGCTCAACCAGCCGCTGTGCGCGATCACCACCTACGCGCAGACCTGCCTGCGCATCATCGACACCGGCAGTTGCAAACCGGACCAGGTGCGCTACGGTCTGGAACAGGTGGTGCGCCAGGCCGAGCTCGGCGGCGCGATATTCCGCCGCCTGCGCAACTTCGCGCGCAAGGGCGAACGGCGACAGCAGCGCATCGATCTGCGCGAGGTCATCCGGGAGACGGCGAGTTTCGTGCGCGCCGAGCTCCGCCAGCAGCAGATCCGGATGCGTCTCGACGTGGCGCCGGATCTGCCTGGGGTGATGGCCGATCCGATCCAGATCGAACAGGTGCTGCTCAACCTGATCCGCAACAGCATGGATGCCCTGTCCGGCCTCGACGAGACGCGGCGCGAGATTGTCATCCGGGCGACGCACGACGGCAGCGGGGATGTCCGGGTCTGCATCCGGGACGGCGGGCAGGGCTGCCCCGACGACGTCGCCGACCGGCTGTTCGAGCCGTTTTTCACCACCAAGCCTACCGGCATGGGCATCGGTCTCGGCATCAGCCAGAGCATCATCGATGCGCATGGCGGACGCCTCTGGCTGGACGACAATTCGATGAACGGCGCCACTTTCTGCTTTACCCTGCCGGGCACTTGGGGAGAACTGCCGCATGAAGAAAACACCGACGCATAACGCCAACGTCTTCATCATCGACGACAACGCGGCCGTGCGCGACGCGATCCGCTGGCTGGTCGAGCAGGTGGGGCTCAATGCGCGCACCTTCGCGTCCGCGCGCGAATTTCTCGATGCCTTCCAGCCCGGCATGCGCGGCTGCCTCGTGCTCGACATCCGCATGCCGGGCATGAGCGGGCTCGATCTGCAGGAAAAGCTGGCGCAGGAGGGCGCGCATCTGCCGGTGATCATCGTGACCGGGCACGGCGACGTGCCGATCACGGTGCGCGCAATGAAGAGCGGCGCGTTCGAATTCCTGCAGAAGCCCTTCAACGACCAGGTTTTGATCGACGCCATTCAGGCCGCGCTCGACAAGTACGGCGAGGTCTGGAACCAGGAGGACCGCCGCGACCGGGCGAGCCGCAGCCTCGCCGCCCTGACGCGCCGCGAGCGCGAAGTGCTCGACCTGCTGCGGCGGGGCAAGCCCAACAAGGTGATCGCAGCGGAACTGGGCCTGTCGGTGCGGACGGTGGAAGGGCACCGCGCCAACATCACGGAGAAGATGGGCGTGAAGTCGCTCGGGCAGTTGATCGAGCTCGTTCTTAAATCCGACCCCGAACCCTAGTGCCGTGACTCAGAAATATCGCAACATGAAACGGCGTCTTTTTTCGCATGGCGGCGTTGCTCGTCGTTGCCATAGAGCCGGCTATGTCGCCCACCCGCAAGGGGTAGGCCGTGGTTGTAAAGCCGATAAATCGGCAACAACCACGCTCTCCTC
>NZ_JANJXQ010000165.1 GCF_024708915.1 Thiobacillus sp. | reverse complement strand
TGGACAGGTCGATGATCGACAGCCGCCGGTGCCCCAGCCCCACGCCGGGCTCCAGATGCAGGCCGCCTTCGTCGGGACCGCGGTGAAACTGGGTTTCGTTCATGCGATGCAGCAGTTCGCGCGAAATCTCGTTCGCGCCGCTGGTGTCGAAAATACCGGTGATGCCGCACATAACTTGTCGTTTATCCCTGTTGCTGTCGAGTTTTCAGGCTGCCTGACGGCGCCCCAGCGTTCGATCGTATACCCTGGCGTAGGCCTCGGCCATGGCCGCAATGCTGAAGCGCTGCTCGGCCTGCCGCCGCGCCAGCCCACCGTGCTCGGCGATGCGCGCCGGCGAGTCCAGATAGCCCAGCAAGGCCTGTGCCATGTCGTTGACGTCGCCCGGCGCCACCAGCATGCCGTTGACGCCCGCCTTCACCAGTTCGACATTGCCGCCCACCGCGGTGGCGACCACCGGCAGGCCGCTCGCCTGCGCTTCGAGGACGGTATTCGAGATGCCCTCGTTTTTGGAGGGCAGCACGAACACATCGAACGCCCGCATGATTTCCGCAATGTCGTCGCGCTCGCCCGGCAGCCAGGCCAGATGCGCCAGGCCGGCCTGTTGCAGCAGGGCCTGGCAGACCCCGCGCGCCGGGCCCTCGCCGACGATGACCAGCCGCGCACGCTCGGCCCGCTCGGGCTGCCGATGCACCAGCTGGATGAAAGCACGCGTCAGCATCGGGTAATCCTTGACCTCGACCATGCGCCCCACCGAGCCGAAAACGATGCTCTCGGGGTGGGCGAACGCCGGCCGCGCCCCCGCGCGCGGATGGAATTTGGCGCTGTCGACGCCGTTGTAGATCTGGTGCAGCTTGCGCGGCGGCACACGGATGGTCAGGCGCAGCCAGGTTTCGAGGTCCTGGCTCACGGCGATGTAGTTCGACACCAAAGGCCGGGCGGCGCGGCGCAGCAGATTGTATTTCCAGTTGCGCCCATGGAGGTCGAACACGTCGCGCCCGTGCTCGCCGTGAACGGTGGCGCGGATGCCGGCGGCGGCGGCGACGAACTGCGCTTCCAGCGCGGCCAGATTGCGGGTGTGCACCAGATCGGGCTTGAGCTGGCGCAGCAGTTTCCACAGCCGCGCCGCCCAGCCGAGGCCGTGCCCCGGTGCGCGCTGCAGCGCATGGAATTCGACCGCCTGCGCGCCGATGCGCTGACGGAAATCGCTGTAGCCGGTCAGCGCCACCACCGTGTGCCGGTAGCGCTGCGGCGGCAGGGCGTTGAACAGATTGACCATGCCGTTTTCCATGCCGCCGGTGTCGAAGCGATGGACGACATGCACGATGTGTGCAGTCACGGCCCGTCGACCTGGTCGAGCGCGCGCCCGATCGCGGGTTCCATGTCTGCGGCAAAGCGCGCCAGCGTGGCCGCCGCAGTCTCGATCTCCGCATCCTCGTAGGGCGTGGCAATCAGCACCGACAGGCCGTCGTCGCGCCTCAGCAGCACCCGCTCGAAGGCCAGGCTCAGCTTGGCGAGATGATCGTTGACGGTGGCATGGTGGCCGATCAGGTTCCACTGCCATACCAGCAGGCGCTGGCCATTGCTGCCGCGCAGCCTGGCCTGCCGCACCTGGCGCGTCATGCCGCCAATCTGCACCGTGGCGAGCGTTTCGCCGACGTTGGACCACAGCGGGTCTTTCTGCCGGATCATGAAATTCTGCGAATTGACGAGCTCGGCATCCTGCCGCTGGGTGACGTAGTAGTTCAGTTCGAGCAACACATTGCGGCCGGCCTGGGTGTAGGTGCGGCGCAGCTGGCGGTCGGCACCGATCCAGTGCGGCGTCCAGCCAGTGAAATCCTCGCCGGGCTGCCAGCCGCCCTGCGCCTCGACCTGCAATGCGGGCATGGCCGGCAGCGCGCGCGTGTCGAGCCAGCTGGCGTAAGCCGTCCACAGGCCGGCAAGCGCCAGCACCGCGACCGCCACCGGCAGGAACGGACGCGCAGCGGCGCTGGCTGCGCCCGCCGCCGCTCCGGGCGCGGCGGCGGGCGCGGGCTGGTCGTCTTCGCGCCAGAAACTGCCGATCCAGAACAGCAGCAGCATGACGAGGCCGAAAAATACCCAGCCGTAGATGTAATGATCGACGCCCAGCGCCAGTTTCATGTCGGACAGGTGGGCGATCATCACGATCAGGTAGGCGCGCCCGCTGTTGGCGAAGATCGGCACGACGATGGCAGCAAGGGTGAACAGCAGCCGGCGTTGCCACGAACGATAGGTGAGATAGGCGTACAGCACGCCGAGCGTGACCGAGGCGATCAGATAGCGCAGACCGGAGCAGCCTTCGACCACCGACCAGTCGCCGCTCGGGATGCTGAAAAACGTGCCTTCGCGGTACACCGGAATGCCGGTGGCTTGCAGCATCGCCACGGTGAAATCAGCCGTGATCCCCATCAGCGGCTGGATCAGGAACTCGCCCATCGGCACGGCAAACAGCAGGAACATCAGCGGGAAGAAGGCGGCCCGCACGAAAGCCGCGCCGAGCAATGACCAGACTGCGGCAATCAGCATCACGACGAACGCGTATTGCGCAGCGACGTTGACGCTGCCGGCATCGGCCAGCAGCCAGCCGGCGCCGGCCGCCGCCAGCAGCAGCAGCCCGCGCAGGTCGGGGCGCGGCCGGATCTGCGCCAGTACGTCGCGCTGGCGCCAGACCAGCCAGGCGCTGATGGGAAAAACCAGGTAGCCGTGCGTGAAGGTCTCCGAACGGTCCCACACCTCGATCATCGAATGCACGGTCGGCCAGAACGCGGCGCCCAGCAGCAGCAGGACGCCGATGGTCAGCGCAGCCGGCAGCAGCCAGTCGTTGCGCGCAGTTGCAGGGAGGGAATCGGGCAGGGCGTTCATGCGGGGCAGGTCTCCAGAGCGGCGGCAGCGGCCGGTGCCGGTTCGAACAGTCCGTCGATCGCGCTCAAATTGCGCGTCCAGTCGTAGTGGGTCAGGATGCAGTCGCGCGCCGCCGCTGCGGATCCGGGCGCCCGCAGCCGGGCAATCACCGCATGGGCGAATCCGGTTTCGTCCTGCGCCGGGATGAAATCGCGCCCGGCTTCGGCACGGATGCCTTCGGACGCCTGCGCGCTGGCGACCACCGGGCGCGCCATCGCCATGGCTTCGAGCACCTTGTTCTGCACGCCGCGGGCGATGCGCAAGGGCGCCACCGCGCAGGCGGCGTGCGCAAGATAAGGCCGCACGTCGGGCACGCTGCCGGTGACCGTGACGCCGGGCTGGCGCGCCAGCGCCCGCACCGCCTCGCCGGGACGGCTGCCGACGATGGTGAACTGCGCACCCGGGACCGCATCGCGTATGGCCGGAAAAATCCGCTCGGCAAACCAGGTCACGGCGTCGACATTCGGCCAGTAGTCCATGGCGCCGGTGAAGACCACGCCCTGCACGCCGGGCGGATACGGATCCGGATAGTCGCGCAGCGGCGAAAAATAGTCGGCATCGACGCCATTCTCGAACGCGCCGATCTTATGGCGCGCAAGCGGCACACGCTGTTGCAGCAGGGCCGCCTCGTCGCGCGACACCAGCAGCGTGGCGTCGAAATCGCGCGCTGCCCGCGCCTCCCATTCGGCCAGCCTGCGGCCTTCGCGCGCATACACCCACGACAGCGGCCAGCGCTGCGTCGGGGCGTATTGCGCCCATTTATCGGAATCGACGTCGACCATGTCGAGCACACGGCGCGCGAGATTTTGCGGCATGAACTGCGCCATCGCCGAGGAAAACGCCAGTCCGCGGGTCACCGTCCCCGCAGCGGCCAGGCCGGCCGCCCAGCGTTTGAGTTCGCGGCTGCGGTAATACGGCAGTGTCAGCGCTTCGCCGGTCAACAGCCCAGTCAGGCTCGTCAGCCTGGCGCGGCGCGAATGCAGCGGCAGCAGCCTGAGCGATGCGCAATAGGGCTGCAGTGCGTCCCGGTACTGCCAGTCTCCGGGGTCGTCGACGAAGGCGCCGAGATGGATTTCATAACGTGCGCTCAAATGCTGCAGCAGGTGGAACGAGCGGATCTTGTCGCCCTTGTTGGGCGGAAACGGGATGCGGTGCGCGAGAAACAGCAGCCCGTCCATGGTCAGCCCAGGTTCTTCACGATATGCGGCCCGATGACGTTGGCGAGTGCCAGCGGCATTTTTTTCCAGGCCTGGATGAAGAGGCGGTACTTGGGATTGAGCGGATTGATTTCGGGGACGGTTTTGTCGCTCACCAGAAAATATTCGTAATACAGCGGCGTCGGCTCGAAGCCCCAGTTTTTCTTGAAATCGAACGAGCCGGTGCCGCGCTTGCTGCGGCCGAAATCGAATACGCGCAGCCCGCGCTCGCAGGCGCGCCGCATCACTTCCCAGTACATGAAGTCGTTGCCCGCCACCGCCCGCGCCGCCTCCACCCCGCCGCCGTAATACGGCAGCACCTCGTCGCGGAAGTAGAACGACATGACGCTGGAGATCACCCGGCCATCGAGCGTGACGGTGAGCACCTCGCAATCGTCGCCGAACTCGCTTTTCAGCAAGCGGAAAAACTTGCGCGAAAACACCGGCGTACCCAGGCGGTGCACGCTCGCCGAGTAGGCCTTGAAGAAGCGGGTGGTATCGGCGTCGATCTCGCTGACCAGACCGGCCTTGATGCCTTTCCTCACCATCGCGCGCTGCTTGCGCGGAATCGCCGTCATGTTGGCCTCGATTTCGGGTTCGATGGCCTTCTTGAACGTGACGTACAGATCCTTGGTCGGCCAGTGGACATGCTGCGCGCTCTGGTTGCGGTATTCGAGCGCGCCGACCCCGAGCTGTCTGGCCAGGGCCTGCGCGGCCTCGTCGAGCGCACGCCAGGCTGCGTCGTGGTCGGCCAGGATGCCGCCGTAGGCGCAGAACGGCAGCGATCCCAGGCTATGGCCGAACAGGCGGCTGTCGATTTCGGCCAACGGCAGCACGCCTGCCAGTTCGCCGCCGCGCTCGGCCAGCAGGAAGTGGCTGCGGTGGCCGAACGCATCCTCGATGACGCGCTTCCAGCCGGCACGGTGAAAAAAGCTCGCGTCGGGGTGCGCCTGGACATAAGCATCCCAGCGCGCGGCGTCGTTCGCCTGCAGCGGGCGCACCGTGACTTCGGCCGCGGCGGCGGCTGGCATGGCAAGGGATTCGGCGGGTGTATTCAATGGGCGGGCAGGAACACGCGGTCGACGCGGTCCCATTCAAAATCGTTCAGCAGCCGGCCAAGCCTGTCCGGCATGCGCTGCAAGTTGACGTAGTGGCGGAAGCGCGTCCTGGCCGACAGCCCAGACTGGCGCGGCTGTCCGGGATCGATCTCCCACGGATGGAAATAGAACATGCACGGCGCCCGATCCTGCCGATTGACGCGGCGCAACATCCAGCGCGACATCGCGTAGGGCAGCAGGCGAAACCAGCCGCCGCCCGCTGCGGGCAGATTGCGTCCCAGCAGCGGCAGGGTGGTCGGCGGCAGTTCGAGGATACCGCCCGCGCCATTCGGGCGGTGCGGAAAGCGCGGCGCGTCGGGCATGCCGTAGTGATCGTGGCGCACCGGGTAAATACTGGAGCTGTATACATAGCCGGCGTTTTCCAGTTCTTCGACCGCCCACCAGTTCGCCTGATTGATGGAAAAACTCGGCGCGCGGTAACCGCGCACCGCGACACCGCCGAGGTCTTCGAGGATACGCTTGGCACGGACGATGTCGGCGCGGAATTCGGCCGGCGTGAGATCGGACGCGCGCTGATGGCCATAGCCGTGGCTGGCCAGTTCGTGGCCGTTGTCGACGATGCGGCGCACCAGCTGCGGATAGCGTTCGGCGATCCAGCCGAGGGTAAAGAAGGTGGCCCTGGCGTCGGCCGCGTCGAGCAGGCCGAGAATGGCATCGACGTTGCGTTCGACCCGGCACGGCAGCGTGTCCCAGTCTTCGCGCCGGATGTGCGGCGCGAACGCCGACACCTGAAAATAGTCCTCGACGTCGATCGACATGGCGTTTTTCATTCAGACGGCCCGGGTTCCTTTCTGCATCGGCAGCCAGCCCTTCAGCGTGTGGGCAATGCGCATCGCCGCGCGGCCATCCCAGTATTCGGGAATGCGCCCGCTCTTGCCGCCGTTCGCCATCACCTCGCCGAACGCCGCCTGAATCGCGGCGGGGTCGGGCCCGACCAGGGTATTGGTGCCTTCGGCTATCGTGATCGGCCGTTCGGTGTTGTCGCGCAGGGTGAGGCAAGGCACGCCGAGCGCCGTGGTCTCTTCCTGGATGCCGCCGGAGTCGGTCAGCACCAGCTTGGCGTCGCGCATCAGGCCGAGCATTTCCAGATATCCAACCGGCGGCAGGATATGCAGACCATCGAGTTTGGCGGTGAGGCCGAATTTCTCGATGTTGCCACGCGTGCGCGGATGCAGGGGGACGACCATCGGCAGGCTGCGATTGATTGCGCCGACCGTATCCAGCAGCGCGGCGAGCGTGGCCGGGTCGTCGACGTTGGACGGGCGGTGCAGCGTCAGCACCGCATACTGCGGCAGCGCCGTGCCGAGGGTCAGGCTGCCAGGCACCGCCCTCGCGAGATTGCGGTGCAGGGTATCGATCATCACGTTGCCGACGAACTCGACGCGAACGGGATCGATGCCTTCACGCTGCAGATTGGCAAGCGCGCTTTTCTCCGTGGTGAACAGTAAATCGGAAATCTGGTCGGTCAGCACGCGGTTGATTTCTTCCGGCATGCTGCGGTCGTAGCTGCGCAGGCCGGCCTCGACGTGGATCACGCGCACCCCGCGCTTGGCCGCCACCAGCGCGCAGGCAATGGTGGAATTGACGTCGCCCACCACCAGCACCGCCTGCGGCTGCACGCTTTCGAGCACCGGTTCGAAGCGTCGCATCACTTCGGCCGTCTGCACCGCGTGGCTGGCGGAGCCGACTTCCAGATGGTGATCCGGGCGCGGAATGCCGAGATCGGCAAAAAAGCTGTCACTCATCGCCGCGTCGTAATGCTGGCCGGTGTGCAGCAGCTGCGCGGCGATGCCGGTTTCGGCCAGCGCCGCCATCACCGGAGCGATCTTCATGAAGTTGGGGCGCGCACCTGCGACGCATAAAACCTGAGTCATGACCGATCCTAATGCGCGGTGTCGGAGTGCCCGGACGATGCATCGTCATCCGCCGCGGGCCGCTCGCTGACGGTGTAGAGAATCTTGCGCACGATGGGCAGGATGCGGTTGATCGAACGCTCCATCTGCTCGACGCGCAAGGTCAGCAGCGCCGGGTCTTCGCTGTGCGGCGCGCCGCCCGCGGACAGGTGGTTGTTGACGCCGGTGGGGCCATGGAAATCCTGATGCGCCACCTCGTTTTTCAGGTCGGAAATCACCTCGTCGACCTCGGCCTCGCCGAAATGGCCCTTCTCTTCGAGGAAGCCGAACAGCAGCAAGCGGTCGCAGGTGGTGTTGAGGCGGCGCGGAATGCCGCCGGTAAAGCGGTGCAGCGCAGCAAACGCTGCGTCATCGAAACCCGGATTGTCCTGCCAGCCGACGGTGCGCAGGCGATGCTCGATGTAGCCGCGCGTCTCGTCGGCATCGAGCGGCCCCAGATGGTACGAGGCGACCACGCGCTGGCGCAACTGCTGCATGTCGGGGCTCTGCAGGATGCCGCGGAATTCGGGCTGCCCCAGCAGGAAGGTCTGGATCAGCGAGCGCTCGTCGTTCTGGAAATTGGACAACATGCGCAGCTCCTCTACTGCGCGCGGCGTCAGGTTCTGCGCCTCGTCCACCACCAGCAGCGCGCGCTTGCCCTGGCGGCTGGCGGCGCCCAGGAAATCCTCCAGGTTTTTCAGCAGCGCGGACTTGGTCAGCCCTTCGTGCTCCAGCCCGAACGAAGCGGCCACGCTGCGCAGCGTGTCTTCGGCATCGAGCTGGGTCGACACCAGCTGCGCGGCCACCAGATTGTGGGCATCGAGTTGACGGAACAGGTTGCGCACCAGCGTGGTCTTGCCTGCGCCGACCTCGCCGGTGATGACGATGAAGCCCTCGCCCAGCGACAA
>NZ_JANJXQ010000282.1 GCF_024708915.1 Thiobacillus sp. | reverse complement strand
ATCAGGCCTTGTACCGCGTCTTCGATCATGTCGAGGTTTTCCTCGAAGCCCTGTACGCCGCCGTAATACGGGTCGACCACGTCGAGATTGGGATACTTGCGGCTGAACGACAGCAGCCGCCGGATCTTGCCGTGGTGTTGCACCGGTGCACGCTGGATCAGCCTGTTGTAATTGTCGCCGTCCATGACCAGGATGTAATCGAAGCGCTCGAAGTCGTCGTCCGCCACCTTGCGCCCGCGCAGTCCGCTGATGTCCGCCCCGCGTTGCCGCACCGCCTGCCGCGCGCGTGGATCGGGCGCCGAGCCGATATGGTAGGCGTGGGTGCCGGCGGAATCCGCCTCCACCTCCCGGTTCAGTCCGGCATCCTGGACAGCCTTGCGGAACATGCCTTCCGCCATCGGCGACCGACAGATATTACCCATGCATACGAAAAGTACTTTAGTCATGAATCGTGTTCTTCCACTCCGAACAATACCTGCTTGAGTGCCTTCAACTGGTCGCGAAGTTCCGCAGCCTTCTCGAATTCCAGGTTTTTCGCCGCGTCGAGCATGTCTTTTTCCAGCTTCTTGACCTTCCTGGTCAGTGCTTTCTCATCCAGCACCTTGTATTCGGCCACGGTCTGCGCGGCCTTGAGTTCCTGGCGCGTGGCGTCGGCGTCGTAGACGCCGTCGATGATGTCCTTGATGCGCTTGACCACGCCGCGCGGGACGATGCCGTGTTCGCTGTTGAAGGCAAGCTGCTTGTTGCGGCGGCGCTCGGTTTCGTCCATCGCGCGGCGCATCGAATCGGTGATCCTGTCGGCGTAGAGGATCGCGCTGCCGTGCAGGTGGCGCGCGGCGCGGCCGATGGTCTGGATCAGCGAGCGCTCGGAGCGCAGGAAACCCTCCTTGTCGGCATCGAGAATCGCCACCAGCGATACCTCGGGAATGTCGAGGCCTTCGCGCAGCAGGTTGATGCCGACCAGCACGTCGAATTCGCCCAGCCGCAGGTCGCGGATGATCTCGACCCGCTCGACCGTGTCGATGTCGGAATGCAGGTAGCGCACCTTGACACCGTGCTCGGCGAGGTAATCGGTGAGGTCTTCCGCCATACGCTTGGTCAGCGTGGTCACCAGCACGCGTTCGCCAACGGCGATGCGTTTGCCCGCTTCGCTCATCAAGTCGTCGACCTGGGTCGCCACCGGCCGCACCTCGACCAGCGGGTCGACCAGCCCGGTCGGGCGCACCACCTGCTCGACCACCTGGCCGGTGTGCTCGGCCTCGTACTTGGCCGGGGTCGCCGAGACGAACACGGTCTGCGGCATCAGCGCCTCGAACTCCTCGAACTTGAGCGGCCGGTTGTCGAGCGCCGACGGCAGGCGGAAGCCGTAATCGACCAGGTTTTCCTTGCGCGAGCGGTCGCCCTTGTACATGCCGCCGACCTGGGTCACGGTGACGTGCGACTCGTCGATGAACATCAGCGCGTCCTTCGCCAGGTAGTCGATCAATGTCGGCGGCGGCTCGCCCGGCTGGCGCCCCGACAAATGGCGCGAGTAGTTTTCGATGCCCTTGCAGAAGCCGAGCTCGACCATCATTTCGAGGTCGAAGCGGGTGCGCTGCTCCAGCCGCTGCGCCTCGACCAGCTTGCCGTTGGCGTAATACCACTCCAGCCGCTCGCGCAGTTCGACCTTGATCTGTTCAATTGCCCTTAATGTTGTCTCGCGCGGCGTCACGTAATGGCTGGACGGAAACACGGTGAAGCGCCCGACCTTCTGCAGGATCTGCCCGGTGAGCGGGTCGAACAGGTGCAGCGTTTCCACCACGTCGTCGAACAGTTCGACGCGGATTGCGGTCTCGGCGTGTTCCGCCGGGAAGATGTCGATGACGTCGCCGCGCACGCGGAACACGCCGCGCTTGAATTCGATGTCGTTGCGGTCGTACTGCATCTGCGTCAGCCGCGCGATGACCTCGCGCTGGCTCATCTTCTCGTTCTCGCGCAAGAGCAGGATCATGCTGTGGTAGTCGGACGGGTCGCCGATACCGTAGATCGCCGACACGGTGCAGACGATCACCGTATCGCGCCGTTCCAGCAATGATTTCGTTGCCGACAGCCGCATCTGCTCGATGTGCTCGTTGATGCTGGAGTCTTTTTCGATGAACAGGTCGCGCGCCGGCACGTAGGCCTCGGGCTGGTAGTAGTCGTAATAGGAGACGAAGTACTCGACCGCGTTTTCCGGGAAAAACTCGCGCATCTCCGAATACAGTTGCGCCGCCAGCGTCTTGTTGGGCGCCATGATCAGCGCCGGCCGGCCGGTGCGCGCGATGACGTTGGCCATGGTGAAGGTCTTGCCCGAGCCGGTCACCCCGAGCAGGGTCTGGAACGACAGGCCGTCCTCGATCCCCTCGACCAGCTGGGCGATCGCGGTCGGCTGGTCGCCGGCCGGTGGAAACGGCTGGAACAGACGGAACGGGCTATTGGGGAAGGTGACGAACACGGGTAGAATTTCGCGGCTAAAA
>NZ_JANJXQ010000158.1 GCF_024708915.1 Thiobacillus sp. | reverse complement strand
CGGACAGTCTGCGCAGGCCGGCTGGCTGCGGGTGCAGACGAGCGCGCCGAGATCCATCATGCCCTGGGTGTAGGCTTCGATGGCGGTGTGCGGCAGGTACGATTCGGCCAGTTGCCACAACGCCGTTGCGGTTTTTTTGTCACCTGGCCAGCCGGCAATGCCGGCGTGGCGTGCCAGTACGCGTTTGACGTTGCCGTCGAGGATGGCGCAAGGCTGGCCGAAAGCCAATGCCGCGATCGCCGCCGCGGTCGAGCGTCCGACGCCTGGCAACTGCGCGATGGCGTCGGGACTGGCCGGAAAATTGCCGCCATGGGCGACGATGGTGCGCGCAGCCGCATGCAGGTTGCGCGCACGGCTGTAGTAGCCGAGTCCGCTCCATAGCGCGAGCACATCGTCCTCGTGTGCCGCAGCCAGGGAGGGCAGATCGGGGAAGCGCGCCACAAAGCGCCCGAAATAGGGAATGACCGTGGTGACCTGGGTCTGCTGCAGCATGATTTCAGACAGCCAGATGCGGTAGGGATCGCGGCTGGCCTGCCAGGGCAGGGCATGGCGGCCGTGGTGCCGCTGCCAGCGGACGATGCGGGAAGCAAACGATTTCACCTCGGCAGGGTAGCCGGGGTGAAAGGGCGAATCAATGGGTGAAACTACACTCAGACGTGGCTGAGTTTCTGTCGGAACAGGTTCATCAACTTGCCAAATGCCGATTCGGTGATGGATTTGCGTTCGACCAGCACTGCTTCGCCGCGCCGCAGCTTGTCGGCGAGACGGTGCAGGCTGATGGAGAAGCTGTTCATGCCGTCCTGATCCGAGAACAGGTAGGTGTTGCGGATACCGCTGACCCAGCCCAGCCGCGCCCAGCGGAAAGTGCCGTCGTCGTAGTGGAACTCCACCCAGTCGCCTTTGTTCAAGGCGCGGGCGCGCAAGCTGAACTCGTCTTCCACTTCGGGGGCCGCGGGTTCGGCTTCGGAAACGGGTGCTGCGACGGGATCGGCCACAGGGGCGGGCGTCAGCGCTTCGATTTCTTCGGGCGTGATATCGGGCAGCGGCACTGGCTGGGCGTTGGGGCGCACTGCATTGGCGTGCAGAATGACCAGAGTGGCGAAAAAGCGGTCGGACAGCTTTTGCGGCAGCGCGATTTCTGCCGTGCCTTCGCGCAGGCGTTTCAGCAAGCCGGGCAGTATGCGCACCAGCATCAGGCGTGCATCCATGTCGGCCTTGGGCTGCACGCTCCACACCAGTTCGCGCATGGTTTCGACGTGGCTGTTGAAATGCGCGCCCTGCTCGCCTGCGTCGACATAATCCATGGTCAGCAGCTGCGCCCAGTCGCGCCGCAGGAATTCACGCACGGCATCCGCCACCGGTTGATCCCTGAGCGCACGGTTGATGAAATCGTGGACGATGACGGGGGCAAGCTCGGCACGCTCGGATTGCCTGATCTGGGCAATATCCTCCTGCAGGCTGGCGTCCACCGTTTCTTCCAGCGTGTCGTCCAGGGTGGCGCTTATTGCTTCCAGCTCCGCTGCGGCGGAATCGAATACGGCGATGTCCTGCTCGAAGCTGTCGAGCACCCGGCTGACCACCTGTGAAATGGTCTCCAGCCTGGCATTGCCTGTCTCGTTGTCGGGCAGGTGGACGGCGAGCGTGGCGATCGCATCCAGCATGCGGCGCACCGGATGATTCGGCTGCGAGAAGAAGTTGCGGTCAAGCATGGCCGCCTTCAGCACCGGAATCTGCAGCCGCGCGATTTGCGCCTTGAGACGGTCGGGGATGGAGACTTCGTCGAACACCACATCGAACAGCATGGCGACCGCATCCACCAGCACCGCATCGAGCGGGCTTGCCGCCTGCATCACCGGGCTTTGCTGCAGGCTGCGCAGCACATTGTGCACAGTGGCGGCTTCCAGCAGCGGCAGCTCGAAACGGCCGCCGTCAGGCAGCGTCATGGCACCGGATTGCAGTTGGCCGAGCGAGTCGAGCAGGTTGAATCCGGCGAAAGCCGCCGGCGCGCCACCGTATCCTCCGGCTCCTGCCGATACATGTCCGCTGCCTCCGGCCAGTTGCTCGAACAGCCTGAACATGTCGCCGCCGGTCTGGCCCTGCGTGGCAGGAGAGGCGCTGGCCGAAGTGGTGCCAGTTGCGGCAGCAGCGGTATTCTGCGTGCGGTTTTTCGCGCCAACCTTGAGATCCGGCAGGATGCCATGGTCGATCAGAAAACGGTTGATGGACTGGTAGATGTGGGCAAGTTCGGTGGTCAGCACCAGATCGAACTGGTTCAACAGCACGATCCGTGTATCCTGTTCCGGCTGCATGCTGGCGATGCCGTCCAGCAGCGCTTCGCATAGCGCACGCGGACCGAGCGGGTTGTCGTTCTCGGACAGATCCGTGCGGCCCAGCAGATGGGCGATGCGGGCATCCAGGGCGACCAGTTCCTCGGCGCAGTTGTAACGCAGACGCGAGGTGGCCTTGTCGACCGCCAGCGTGATCTCAAAATCATGGTCGTCCACCAGCGACAGTTCCAGCAATTCGCTGCCGCTGGCTTTCTCGCGGTTGTGGGGGAAATCGCTGAAAGCCTGGCAATACGCTTCCTTGCACGCGCTCAGCAATTCATTGGCCTGTTTGTTGAGGATGCCCTGAGCAGCATAGTAGGTGTTGCGTGCATCCAGCAGCGGCGTACGATCGGCCATCGCCAGCAGGGTGTTTTCCATCGCTTCGGCTTGCCGTGTCAGCACGCGGGCTGCACCTTCTATCAACAGGTCGCGGCTGCCATGCAGAACCGACAGGGTCTCGGCCGAGACCTGCGCGCGGCGTGTACGCTCGAACTGATTGAGGTTAACTACGACTGAATTGTCCGGCATCTCGGGCTCCATGGTGTCACCTCGCGGTATCGGCGGCTGGCCGGCCAGGAATGGGGTGGGATGTGCATGACCGGATGGCTGCCGGCGGTCCCGCTGTCTCGACCGCCAGTGGGGAACGCCCTGAATGGCATGGATATCGAGACCGGAAACTTTGCGTCCCCGTCTCGCGGCGGGTTTGCCCTGTTCGTGGTCGGCGACTGTGCCTGTACTTGGGCGCACAACCGCATAACTGATTTATCGGCCGGCCGGAGAGAAACTTGAGTGTCCGGATTGTAAATTTCAGCCGGGACCGGCCGACAGGTGCGTTTTGAGTCGCAGCATGGCTTTGCGCGTGAGCGACTGCTCCGGAATCTGCGCACGGCCGGCACGGATTTCCGCAGCGAGCCGGTCGCAATCGAGCGAAAAACGCTGTTCGCCCTCGCTGTCGCAAAACAGCAGATAGCCGTGTACACCGACCCAGACCACGCGCGCGGTCGCCAGACCCTCGAATGGCGGATCGAAATCCACCCAGTCGCCTTCCAGTAACTGCTGTGCCTGCTGCAGGATGGCGTCGCTCGGGGGAACGGCCGGCAGCCGGCGGGTAAGCGATTCGATTGAGACAGGCCGGGGCGCAAACGCGTCGACCGCGGCATTCTGCTGCCCGCCGGCGGGACGGATCCAGGATTCCTGGGTCACGGTGATGGCGCTGAAAAAATCTTTCAGCTGTGCAGGGGTGGCACCTTGCGCCAGCAAGCCGCGGCGTAATTCGGCGTTGATGCGGGGAATCGATTGCAGGCGGTCTTCGCGCGCGGCGTTGCTGCCCGGCGCCTGCAGACTGAGGAAAAGCTGCAGCAAGGTTGCGCAGGCTGCCCGCCAGTCGGGGCCTTCGCCCGCTTCAGCCACATACAGCGACGCCATATGCGGCACCCAGGCGTTTTCCAGCCGCCGCAATACCGGTTCTGGGGCAGGATGGCGCCCGGTCAGGTCATGCAGGTTTTCCAGCGCCAGCAGGGTGCCCAGTTCCTGGCGTTCGATCTGCTCCAGATGCATGACATCCGGAGCCAGGCCGGATTTGAGGTGCGTGTCGGCGTCGGCCAGCCAGGCGGCCAGCCTGCCGTGCGCCTGCGCAAATGCCTCGATAGCGTGGCCAGGGTCGTTGTGGATGACAGCGCAGGCGGCCTGGATTTGTTCGAGCGCGAACGGGTGCGAGGGATCGTGTTCGGGAAAACGGCGCGAGAACAATCCCAGCAGGTCGATCAACTGGCGTGTCGGATGCTGGTCGTCGCTGAAAAAATCGGGCGAGGCGAGCGCGACCCTGAGCGCCGGGATCTGCAGGTGGGCAATTTCGGCCTTGTAACGCGACGATATGGCGGGGTCGTCGAGGATGTATTCGAACAGCCCCGCCAGGGCATCCAGTACCGCGAGGTCGAATGCGTCCGTTCCGGTATGGTGTGCCTTCTGCTGCAATTGCCGCAGCGCCAGCGTGGCAGCTTCGCCAGTCGGCGGGGCGCACGGGAGCGACGATAGAGGGGCCTGCCAGTCCGCCAGGCGGTCAGCCAAACGGCGCGGCATCTCGGGCAAGGGCGTGCCGCCTGCGGGAGAGAGCGTGCCGGAAGGAGCGGTTTCGCTTGTGCGCGCGGCAACCGACTGAATGTGCGCCAGAACGTCCTGTCCGGCATCGGTCGCGGTTGTCCGGGGCGCGGCGGCCGCAGGGGGGGCGAACAGTTCCCGAATGCCCTGCGCGTCCAGAAACTGATTCAGTGCCGCGTAAGTGTGCTTCAGCGTGTCAAGCAGCGGAGCGGTCACACACTGGAGCAGGAAAGTGCCGGACGGGGAGTCGATCCCCAGCGCATCGAGCGCGCGCGACAAAGCGCGCATGATCTGAAGCGGTCCGTAGCCATCGGCGCGGTCCGCATCTTCCGCCGCCGCCCGCCGCATGGCCTGCACGCGGCCAAACAGCAGCACCATCTCGGCGCGCAGGGGGTCGGTCAGCAGGGCTGCGGTTTTTGCTTCCGCCAACTGCCGTTTGAGCGTGTCGTCGTCCAGCAGTTGCAGTCCGGCCGGGCGGCTGTCGTGGTGCCGGGCAAACGTCTCGGGGCGGACGAGATGCTGGCGGAACTGCTCGGCAAACGCGGTGGACAGCACGTCCGGGTGCGCGTTGAGCCAATCCAGGCAGGTCTGTCCGATTGCCGTGATCGACGCCGCCGGTTGCGCCGCCATGGCGCGCAAAATGGCATCCTGGATTGGAATGCGGCTGCGCTGAAAAAAGTTGTCCAGCGCCTGCGCCATGCGCGCATCGGTTTCGCGTAGCAGGGCAACGGGGGAGGAAGGGGCGGATTGGGTATTCATGGCCTTGCTGCAATAACGGCCAGGGAGAACGGATTATTGAATTGCGGCCGACCCGGAATCGGGTCCGGATACCGTGTTCTGGAGCGGGCGAAGGGAATCGAACCCTCCTCATGAGCTTGGGAAGCTCAGGTAATGCCACTATACGACGCCCGCGAGGTACTTGTGCCTTCATGCCCTGCAGGGTGCTTCAGGGTAGAATCCGGCATGATACTGAAACTCGCGTCCCCCGGATAGAAGAAGTGATTCGTGATTGAACTGCTCATCAACGGCGAACCCCGTACCTTCCCTGCTCCGCTCACCCTGAGCCAACTGATCGCGTCGCTGGATCTGCTCGGGAAGCGCATCGCCATCGAAAAAAATGGCGAAATCGTCCCGCGCAGCCAGCATGCCGACACCCCGCTGGCCAGCGGCGACCGCCTGGAAATCGTTGTCGCGGTCGGCGGCGGCTGAGATAGAGAGGGGTGAGGCGTCAGGCGTGAAGTGTGACGCCCCGGCCTTTACCCTTTCCCGCTCCTAACCCTTCACCCTTTACGCCTCACCTGAACTATGCAACCTCTCGTCATCGCCGGAAAATCCTATGCCTCCCGCCTGCTGGTGGGCACCGGCAAGTACAAGGATTTCGAACAGACGCGCCTCGCGGTCGAGGCCTCGGGCGCGGAAATCGTCACCGTCGCCATCCGCCGCACCAACATCGGCCAGGACGCCGGCCAGCCGAGCCTGCTCGATGCGCTGCCGCCGTCGCAATACACCTACCTGCCCAACACCGCGGGCTGCTATACCGCCGACGACGCGATC
>NZ_JANJXQ010000104.1 GCF_024708915.1 Thiobacillus sp. | reverse complement strand
CTGGCGAAGAAATTCGGCGGCACCGACGGCCACAAATACATCAACGGCGTGCTCGACAAGCTGGCGCAGGATGTGCGCGCAGTGGAGATCGAGCATGCGAAGAAGGGAAAGCGTGAGGGGTGAGGCGTAAGGAGTCAGGCGGGGCTCCCCCTTCACGCCTCACGCCTCACGCCTCACGCCTCACGCCTCACGCCTCACGCCTCACGCCTCACCCCTCACGCCCCATGGAATTCGACCTCATCGCCCGCCACTTCGCCCGTGCCACCCCCGGCGCGGTGCTGGGCGTGGGCGACGACTGCGCGCTGCTGGCGCCGACGCCGGGCATACAGCTCGCGGTGTCGTCCGACATGCTGCTCGAAGGCCGCCATTTCTCGCCGCAGGACAGCCCCGCCGGCATCGGCCACAAATCGCTGGCGGTAAACCTGTCCGACCTTGCCGCGATGGGTGCAACGCCGCGCTGGGCCACGCTCTCCATCGCGCTGCCGACCACGGACGACGCCTGGCTCACCGCGTTTGCGCGCGGTTTTTTCCGCATGGCCGACCAGCACGGGATCGAACTGGTCGGCGGCGACACCACGCGCGGCGCGTTGACGATCAGCATCACGGTCATCGGCGAAGTCCCGCCGGGCGAGGCATTGCGACGCGACGGCGCCAGGTCCGGCGACGACGTCTGGGTATCCGGCGTGATCGGCTCGGCGGCCATGGCCTTGGCGTATCGCCAGGGCCGCCTGTTCATGGAGCAGATCGACGCCGCCCGCGTGCTGCCTGCGCTTTATCTGCCGACGCCGCGGGTGGCGCTCGGCATCGCGCTGCGCGGCATTGCGACGAGCGCGATCGACATCTCGGACGGGCTGCTGGGCGACCTCGGGCACATTCTGCAACGCTCACAGCTCGGTGCCGTGCTCGAATTCGCCGCGCTGCCCATGCTGCCGGCGGTGCGGGCGTATCTGCATGAACAAGTCGCGCGCGATTGCGTGCTGGCGGGCGGCGACGACTATGAGCTGTGCTTCACCGCGCCGCCCGGCAAGTACGATGCCGTGCGGACGGCCGCCGACAATGCCGGTGTCGCAATCACCCGCATCGGCAGCATCCGCGCCGAACCCGGACTCGCGGTCGTCGGCCCCGACGGCCAGCCGCTGCCCTTCGAACGTACCGGATACGACCACTTTGCAAGCTGATTTCAAATTCCTTTTCGCCCACCCGGCGCACCTGATCGCCTTCGGTTTCGGCAGCGGGCTCGCACCGAAAGCGCCCGGCACCGCCGGCACCCTGCTCGGCCTGCCGCTGTTCTGGCTGATCGGTGCCGCCGCACCCGACCTGCCGAACCGGATCGTTCTGCTGATCGCCGCCTTCCTGCTGGGCGTGTGGGCGTGCGGACGCACCGGCCGCGCGCTCGGCGTCGCCGACCACGGCGGCATGGTGTGGGACGAAATCGTCGCCTTCGCGCTCGTTCTCATGTTTATCCCGGCGCCGCTATTCAGCCCCGCCGGCTGGCTGTGGATTGCGCTGGCGTTTGCGCTGTTCCGCCTGTTCGATATCCTGAAACCCTGGCCGATCCGGCTCGCCGACGCGCACCTGAAAAACGGCTTCGGCGTGATGTTCGACGACCTGCTGGCGGCAGCGTACGCAATCGCCGCGATGAAAGGAATCCAATGGCTCGTGTAAGCGACGAAGAACTGCGCCGGCTCGCTGCCGAACTCGGCGACAAGCTGCGCGCGCGCAGCTGGATGTTGGCCACCGCCGAATCCTGCACCGGCGGCTGGGTCGGGCAATTGCTCACCGCGCTGCCCGGCAGCTCGCAGTGGTACGAGCGCGGCTTCATCACTTACGCCAACGCCGCCAAGACCGAGATGCTCGGTGTGCCCGCCGAAACCATCGACGAATACGGCGCCGTCTCCGAGGAAACCGCCGGCGCGATGGCGGCCGGCGCTCTGGCGCACAGCCACGCCCAGGCCGCACTCGCCATTTCCGGCATCGCCGGCCCCGGCGGCGGCACCCCGCAAAAGCCCGTCGGCCTGGTGTGCTACGGCTGGGCGCTGGCGGACGGCACGGTCATGTCGTCCACCTGCCGCCTCGACGGCGACCGCGAGGAAATCCGCTCGCGCGCAGTGGCCGCGGCGCTGCGTGGATTGATCGAATTGATTGGATAACCGCTCCCGCAGAAAGGCTGCAAAAGGCGTTATCCGCGAAGGGCGCGAAGTTGCGCGAAGTTGCGCGAAGAAAAAAATGGCGAGCGGGTTTCATTCGTGTTGCTTCGCGTCCTTCGCGGATAAAAATGCTTTGGCAGTCCTCCTGCTCCCCGCTCACCCAAAAGCCCAGGCGGCGAACGGTTCGATCTCGTCGCGGTTCAGCAGCATCAGCTGGTAGGCGTTCGGATTCAAGGTATGTTCCGGCGTGGTGTCGACGCCGAGCCGCTGCAACACGTAGCCGAGCAGGGCGCGCCGCACCCTCACCTCGATGGTTTCGCCGCTCGCGCCGTAATCCAGCAGCAGGCTCTCGCGCCTGGGCGCATCCAGCCCGCGGTGCGGGGCCAGCTTGAGGCTCACCGTTTCCACCCAGTCGTCGTCGTACTGCTCGCCGGATTCGGCGGGCGTATCCAGGCATCTGGCCGCCATGACGCGCGACAGCACGAAATCGCGGAAATCGCAGGTGTCCTCGCTATACGCCCGCACATGCCAGCGCAGCCCGGTATTGACCAGGGTGTGCGGCTCCAGCACCCGCTCCGCCCCGCTCTCCCGGCTGGACAGAGAACGGTAGCCGACGCGCAGCTTGCGCCGGCCGTGGATGGCGCGGGTGATCTGCGCCAGGGTCTGCGCGCCCGGCAAGCGGGCCGGCAGCGGCAGCGCCGCGGTCGCCAGGCCATACACCGGCTCGTTTCCGTACGGCCCGTTCGCCACCGCCAGATTGGCGGCAATGACCGGCAGCACGACCGCGGGCGCGAGGTCGGCAAAGACGGCGCCGAAATCCGCGCCCGGCACGAAACCGAACACGCTGTGCTGGTAGACCAGGTTGCCGGGGGCCAGATCGCCGTAGAGCTTGAGATCCTTGGTCGCCGCCGGATCGGACAGGCCGAAGGCGCGGGCGACGTCGCTGCGGGTCACGATCCCGGCATACCAGGCCATGATTTCGATGTACTGCAGCCGCTGACGTGTCGCCCACTTCACATCCAGATGCATTTTTTCTTTTGCAATCATAGTGCTCGCTCCGCTCGATCCGGTGTGGCCGAAATTATAGGGCGACCGGCATCAAATACAATTCATAAAGTTGTATTTTTTATATAGGTGATATTTTTTATTGACACCGATAAATCTATCGCCTACATTGCGGGCCATGCAGACGCTCCGCCGACTGCCCACACCCACGCAAACCGACTGATCAGGAGAGAGAAACCATGGCATCCCCCGCATTGGCAGAAGACAAATCGAAGGCGCTCGCCGCCGCGCTCGGCCAGATCGAGAAGCAGTTCGGCAAGGGCTCGGTGATGCGCCTGGGCGATCACGACGTGGCGCGCGACATCCAGGCCGTCTCCACCGGCTCGCTGGGACTCGACATCGCGCTTGGCGTCGGCGGCCTGCCACGCGGTCGCGTGGTCGAAATCTACGGCCCGGAGTCAAGCGGCAAGACCACGCTCACCCTGCAGGTCATCGCCGAAATGCAGAAGCTGGGCGGTACCGCGGCCTTCATCGACGCCGAGCACGCGCTCGATCCCTCCTACGCGCAAAAACTCGGCGTCGACGTCGACAACCTGCTGGTTTCGCAGCCCGACACTGGCGAACAGGCATTGGAAATCGCCGACATGCTGGTACGCTCCGGCTCGGTCGACGTGGTGGTGGTCGACTCGGTCGCCGCGCTCACCCCCAAGGCCGAAATCGAAGGCGAGATGGGCGATTCGCACATGGGGCTGCAAGCCCGATTGATGAGCCAGGCGCTGCGCAAGCTCACCGCCAACATCAAGCGCACCAACACGCTGGTCATATTCATCAACCAGATCCGCATGAAGATCGGCGTCATGTTCGGCAACCCGGAAACCACTACCGGCGGCAATGCGCTCAAGTTCTACGCCTCGGTCCGCCTCGACATCCGCCGCATCGGCGCGATCAAGAAAGGCGACGAGATCATCGGCAACGAGACCAAGGTCAAAGTGGTCAAGAACAAGGTCTCGCCACCGTTCAAGGAAGCCTTCTTCGACATTCTCTACGGCCAGGGCATCTCGCGCGAAGGCGAAATCATCGAACTCGGCGTCGCCCACAAGCTGGTCGACAAGTCCGGCGCCTGGTACGCCTACAACGGCGAAAAAATCGGCCAGGGCAAGGACAACGCACGCGAATACCTGAAGGAGCACCCCGAAATCGCCGCCGAGATCGAGGCCAAGGTCCGCACCGCCGTCGGCGTCAACAACCCCATGGCGGACGAGGATGAAGCCGGCGCCTGAGCCAGGCGAACTGCGCGAGCGCGCCCTGCGCCTGCTGGCACGGCGCGAGCACAGCCGCTTCGAGCTCGCCCGCAAGCTCGAAACTGCGGGCTTTGCTCGCGCGGACATCGCCGTGTTGCTGGACCAGTTCGAGGCCAAAAACTGGCTCTCCGACCAGCGCTTCGCCGACAGCTACGTTGCCGACCACCGCGCCCGCACCGGCAGCGTCAAGCTTGCCTACGACCTGCGTCAGCGCGGCGTGGGCGACGCCATCATCGAGGCCGTGCTGGGCGAAAACCGCGGCAGCGAATTCGAGCGCGCGCGCGCAGTATGGAAGAAGAAATTCGGCGCCGCGCCCGCCGACGCGCCGGAGCAAGCCAGGCAGATGCGCTTCCTGCAAAGCCGCGGATTTGCGGCCGATCTCATCCGGCGCATCGTCCAGGACGCAGACTGCCCCTGAAACCGCCCGCCGGCCCCCTGCGCGGCGCACTCCGCCCGGCAATGGGTGATACAGTCGGTCTTTTTCCCTTTCCATACCACCGAGCCAACGCAACATGAAATACCAGCATCCGGACGAATTCATCCGCCGCGCCGCCGAGCGCAACCCCGGGCAAGCGGAGTATCTGCAAGCCGTTACCGAAGTCGTCGAAAGTCTGTGGCCGTTCGTATCCCAGCACCCCAAGTACGCCGAGCACGGCCTGCTGGACCGCTTGATCGAACCGGAGCGGATCGTCATCTTCCGGGTCTCCTGGGTCGACGACCACGGCGACGTCCAGGTCAACCGCGGCTACCGCATCCAGCACAGCATGGCCATCGGCCCCTACAAGGGCGGGCTGCGCTTTCA
>NZ_JANJXQ010000095.1 GCF_024708915.1 Thiobacillus sp. | reverse complement strand
CAAGGCCAAAAAAGGCGAAGAGTACATGAACGAGAAGCAGCTCGCGCATTTTCGCAAAATGCTGGAAGCCTGGAAAGCCGAGCTGTCGCAGGACATCGACACCACGCTGCATTCCATGCAGGACGAGCAGACCGTGTTCGCCGACCCCAACGACCGCGCCACGCAGGAGTCGGACATGGCGCTGGAGCTCAGGAACCGCGACCGCGAGCGCAAGCTGATCAAGAAGATCAACGAAACCATCGCCAAGATCGACAGCGGCGACTACGGCTACTGCGAATCCTGCGGCATCGAGATCGGGCTGGACCGCCTGCAGGCGCGCCCGACCGCCACCCTGTGCATCGACTGCAAGACGCTCGAGGAGATCCGCGAACGTCAGGTCGCCAAGTAGTCCTGCACAGCGGGCGGACCGGCAATCCGGTCCGCCTTGCCCTCGCGATCCACGAATCCCCGTTCCATGGCAGATACCGAAGAATTCGACCGCTACTACAATGGGCTACTTTACAGCGTGATGCGCTGGGACCAGCTGACGGCCTTCTGGCAGAAGGTGGACGCCGGTGCAGGCTGGTATCTCTATGCGGTCGGCCAGGCGGCGCCGCAGGTGCCGTCGGGGGCCGACAAGGTGCAACAGTTCATGCGCGAGCTGGATGAACTGTTGCGGCGCGAGCATCACGAGGACTATTGCGCGATCGTCTACGCCGACGACCTCGAGGCGCCCAACTTCATCAAGATCTACGATCCCAACCACCTGGGCAGCTCGTGCGGTTCCAGCTCGATGAAATCCTCGGTGCTGCCGGGCTGGCTGATGAGCAAGACGCCGCCCCGCGAGCTCGAGATTCGCGGCGTCGTCACCGGACAGCGCAAGCGCTGGTGGCAGGCTTTCCTGGGCGAGTCGAGCTGATCGTCCGGCGTCCGGGCAATGAAAAACGCGCCGGTTCGGCGCGTTTTTCATTGGGGGAACCCCCCGCGCCGCAGGGCGCGGGCAAGCGGCTTCAGCCGGCCTGTTCCTCGTCGGTGGGCGAGGGGGCGGGGCTCTCCAGCAGGGCCTTCATCGACAGCCGCAGGCGGCCCTTCTCGTCGGCCTCGAGGATCTTCACCCGCACGACCTGGCCTTCCTTCAGGTAGTCGCCGATGGTGTTGACGCGCTCGTGGGCGATCTGCGAGATGTGCAGCAGGCCGTCGCGGCCCGGCAGCACGTTGACGATCGCGCCGAAGTCCAGCAGCTTGATCACCGGGCCTTCGTAGACCTTGCCGACCTCGACCTCGGCGGTGATCTCCTCGATGCGCTTCTTCGCCAGCTCGCCCGCTTCCATGCTGGTGCAGGCGATCTTCACCGTGCCGTCTTCCTGGATGTCGATCTGGGTGCCGGTTTCCTCGGTCAGCGCGCGGATGACGGCGCCGCCCTTGCCGATGACGTCGCGGATCTTCTCCGGGTTGATCTTCATCGCGATGATGCGCGGGGCGTAGGCCGACATTTCATGGGCGCCGGTGACCGCGCCCTTCATGATGCCGAGGATGTGCATGCGGCCTTCCTTCGCCTGCGTCAGTGCGGCGTGCATGATCTCCTTGGTGATGCCGGTGATCTTGATGTCCATCTGCAGCGCGGTGACGCCGGTTTCGGTGCCGGCCACCTTGAAGTCCATGTCGCCCAGGTGGTCCTCGTCACCGAGAATGTCGGTCAGCACGGCGAAGCGGTTGCCTTCCTTGATCAGGCCCATGGCGATGCCGGCGACGTGCGCCTTCAGCGGCGCGCCGGCGTCCATCAGCGACAGGCAGCCACCGCACACCGAGGCCATCGACGACGAGCCGTTGGATTCCGTGATCTCGGACACGACGCGCATGGTGTAGCCGAATTCCTCCTTGCTCGGCAGCACCGCCAGCAGCGCGCGCTTGGCCAGACGTCCGTGGCCGATTTCGCGGCGCTTGGGCGAGCCGACGCGGCCGGTCTCGCCGGTGGCGTAGGGGGGCATGTTGTAGTGCAGCATGAAGCGGTCGGAGTACGAGCCCTCGAGCGCGTCGATCATCTGCTCGTCGCGGCCGGTGCCGAGCGTGGTGACGACCAGCGCCTGGGTCTCGCCGCGGGTGAACAGGGCGGAGCCATGGGTGCGGGGCAGCACGCCGGTGCGGATGGTGATCGGGCGCACGGTGCGGGTATCGCGGCCGTCGATGCGCGGCTGGCCGGACAGGATGCGGTTGCGCACCACGCCGGCTTCGAGCCGGTGGAACGCGTCCTTGACGTGGTTGGCAGCGACGGTATCCATGTCGGCGCTGATCAACTCGGCAAAGGCCTTGCTGCGGACTTCGTCGACGGCCGTCATGCGGGCCTGCTTCTGCTTGATGTTGTATGCCTGCTGCAGGCCGTCCTCGGCCAGCGCCTTGAGGCGCTCGACCATCGCGGCGTCTTCGGCCAGCGGCTCCCAGTCCCAGGCGTCGGCGCCGGCTTCGTCGGCCAGTTCGTTGATCGCACTGATCGCAGCCTGCATCTGGGTGTGGCCGAACACGACCGCGCCCAGCATGATGTCTTCGGGCAGTTCCATGGCTTCGGACTCGACCATCAGCACGGCGGTTTCGGTACCGGCGACGACCAGGTTGAGCGCGGAATCCTTCAGCTCGGAGTTGGTCGGGTTGAGCACATACTCACCGTTGACGAAGCCGACGCGCGCGGCGCCCACCGGGCCGTCGAACGGCAGGCCGGACAGCGACAGCGCGGCGGAGGCGCCGATCAGCGCGGGGATGTCGGCGCCGACTTCGGGGTTGGACGACATCACGGTGGCGATGACCTGCACTTCGTTGAAGAAGCCTTCCGGGAAGAGCGGGCGGATGGGGCGGTCGATCAGGCGCGAGATCAGGGTTTCGCCTTCCGAGGGCCGGCTTTCGCGCTTGAGGAAGCCGCCGGGGATGCGGCCGGCAGCGTAGGTCTTCTCCTGGTAGTCGACGGTCAGCGGGAAGAAATCCTGACCCGGCTTGACTTCGTTCTTGGCGACCACGGTGACCAGCACCACGGTGTCGTCCATGTTGACGATGACGGCGCCGGAGGCCTGGCGCGCGATTTCGCCGGTTTCCAGGGTGACCTGGTGACGGCCGTAGGTAAACGTTTTCTTGATAGCGCTCACACGAGTTCCTTTCAAAGCAAAAACGCCCCGCAATGGGCGGGGCGTGGGAAATTCAGGGGACAACAAGCCCCATCCACTGTGCCGGTGCAGCGAAGTGCCGGGTCATCACAGTGGCCCTGTCGGGATTACTTGCGCAGACCGAGGCGATCGATCAGGGTCTTGTAGCCTTCGAGGTTGGTGCGCTTCAGGTAGTCGAGCAGCTTGCGGCGGCGGCTCACCATCTTCAGCAGACCACGGCGCGAATGGTGATCCTTCATGTTGGCCTTGAAGTGGCCGGTCAGGTCGTTGATGCGCGCCGTCAGTAGGGCAACCTGCACTTCGGGCGAGCCGGTGTCGGCGGCGGCGCGTTGGTAATTCTGGACGATTTCAGCTTTTTGAGCGACGGTGACAGCCATGGTGTACTCCTTCTGAATCGCGTGGCCTGCGGCTGAGCGGGACACGTTCGGGGAAACCGCGAATTTTACGCGGAAAGTATGGGCCGACTCAAGTCTGTTGTGTGGCAAGCAGGCGGTGAGGGGCCAACTGGCCGGCGTCGGCCTGGGCCAGGCCGAGAAAGCGGTTTGCGGCCGTATACAGGCGCACCAGCCCGGCGTGCGGGGCGGGATGCGCAATGCTGCGGCCCTGGCACAGCGCTGTCGTGCTGGCGTCGTCGAGATACAGCGCCGGCAGGTGGGACACCAGGCAGTCTGCCGGCTGCAGAAGGGCGGTACGCCGGGAGGGATCGAGCGTTTCCAGTTCGGCCAGCGTATGCGCCTGATTCAGGCTGAATCCGCCTGCCGCGGTGCGCGTCAGCGCAGTGAGATGGGCGCCGCAGCCGAGCGCGGCGCCGATGTCCTGCGCCAGGGTGCGGATATAGGTGCCGGCGCTGCATTGCACATCCAGTACCACGCGCGGCGGGGCGCATTCAATCAGTTCCAGTGCGCGGATCGTGACTTTGCGGGGCGGGCGCTCGATCTCGATCCCGGCGCGCGCATATTCGTAGAGCGGACGTCCCTGGTGCTTGAGTGCGGAATGCATCGGCGGAATCTGCTCGATTTCGCCCATGAAGCGCGGCAGCACGGTGGCAATGTCGTCACGGCTGACCGCCGCCTCGCGGGTGTCGAGCACCTCGCCCTCCGGGTCGCCGGTGGTGGTGGTGGTGCCGAGTTGCAGCACCGCGCGATAGTGCTTGTCCGCATCCAGCAGGTAGGCCGAGAACTTGGTGGCCTCGCCGAAACACAGCGGCAACAGACCGTCGGCGAAGGGGTCGAGGGTGCCGGTGTGGCCCGCCTTTTTTGCGTTGAGCAGCCACTTGGCTTTCTGCAGCGCGGCGTTGGAGGTGATGCCGACCGGCTTGTTCAGCAGCAGCACGCCGTCGATAGGCTGGCGGGCCTGCTTCACGCGTCTTTGGGGTGCTTGGCGTCTTCGGCGACGGCGGTTTCGATCAGTTGGGTGAGCTCGATGCCGCGCTCGACCGAGCGGTCGTACACGAACGTGAGCTTGGGCACCACGCGCAACTGCATGCGGTGCGACAACTGCGAACGCAGAAAGCCGCTGGCGCGCTGCAGGCCCTGCAGGCAGGCATCATGCTCGGCCTGGCCGCCGAGTGTGGTGAAGTAGACCTTGGCGAACTCCATGTCGCGGTTGACCTCGACCTCGGTGACGGTCAGCATGCCGACGCGCGGATCCTTCACTTCCTGCCGGATCAGTTCCGGCAGTTCGCGCTGGATCTGGTCAGCGACACGGCGGGCGCGGGGAAAGTCTTTGGGCATGGTTGGGGTGTGAGGCGTTAGGGGTGAGGCGTTAGGCGGAAGTATGGCGCAAATTCGCGCCTCACTCCTGACACCTCACGCCTCACGCATTTAAAGACTGCGCGCCACCTCGACGACCTCGAACACCTCCAGCAGGTCGCCTTCCTGGATGTCGTTGAAGTTCTTCAGGGAGAGACCGCACTCGAAGTTGGCCTTGACTTCCTTGACGTCGTCCTTGAAGCGCTTGAGCGAATCGAGTTCACCCTGGTGCACCACCACGTTGTTGCGCAGCACGCGTACGCCGGCGCCGCGCTTGACCACTCCGTCCAGCACGTAGCAGCCGGCAATGGTGCCGATCTTGGAAATATGGAAGACCTGGCGGATTTCCACGGTACCGATGACGCTTTCCTTCTTCTCGGGCGCCAGCATGCCGGACAGCGCGGCCTTCACCTCATCCACTGCTTCGTAGATGATGTTGTAGTAGCGGATGTCGACGCCGCTGGATTCCGCCAGCTTGCGCGCCGACGCATCGGCGCGCACGTTGAAGCCGATCAGCACCGCCTTGGAGGCGAGCGCCAGGTTGACGTCGGACTCGGTGATCGCCCCCACCGCGCTGTGGATGATGTTGACCTTGACTTCGTCGGTCGACAGCTTGCCCAGTGCGTGCGCCAGGCCCTCGTAGGAACCCTGCATGTCGGCCTTGAGGATGATGGGCAGGTGCTGCACTTCGCCCTGGCCCATCTGCTCGAACATCGATTCCAGCTTGGCGGCCTGCTTCTTGGCGAGCTGCACGTCGCGGAACTTGCCTTGACGGAACAGGGCGATTTCACGCGCCTTGCGTTCGTCCGGCAGCACCATCATGTCCTCGCCGGCCTGCGGGACGTCGGACAGGCCCTGGATTTCGACCGGGATCGAGGGACCGGCTTCGTTCACGACCTTGCCCGATTCGTCGAGCATGGCGCGCACACGACCGAAAGCCTGGCCTGCCAGCACCATGTCGCCGCGGCGCAGCGTGCCGGATTGCACCAGCAGCGTGGTAACCGGGCCCTTGCCCTTGTCCAGGCGCGCTTCGATGACGATGCCTTTGGCGGGGCCGTCGGCTGCCGCCTGCAGTTCCAGCACTTCGGCCTGCAGCAGGATGGCGTCGAGCAGGCCGTCGATGTTGGTGTTGGCCTTGGCCGACACTTCGACGAACTGGGTGTCGCCGCCCCATTCCTCGGGCGTGACACCCTGTGCGACGAGTTCCTGGCGAATGCGCTCGGGGTTGGCATCGGGCTTGTCGATCTTGTTCACTGCCACCACCAGCGGCACATTGGCCGCCTTGGCGTGATGGATGGCTTCGATGGTCTGCGGCATCACGCCGTCGTCGGCCGCCACCACCAGCACCACGATGTCGGTCGCTTTCGCGCCGCGCGCCCGCATGGCGGTAAACGCTTCGTGACCCGGGGTGTCGAGGAAGGTGATGACGCCCTTTTCGGTTTCGACGTGGTAGGCACCAATGTGCTGGGTGATGCCGCCGGCTTCGCCGATGGCCACCCGGGTACGCCGGATGGTGTCGAGCAGCGAGGTCTTGCCGTGGTCGACGTGGCCCATCACCGTCACCACTGGCGGCCGTGCGACCATTTCCACTTCGCCGGTCTCGCCGGTTTCAATGAGGAAAGCTTCCGGCGTGTCGAGCGCAGCCGGCTTGCCGATGTGGCCCATTTCCTCGATCACGATGATCGCGGTTTCCTGATCCAGTACCTGGTTGATGGTCACCATGCTGCCCAGCTTCATCAGCGCCTTGATGACTTCCGCCGCCTTCACCGACATCTTGTGGGCGAGTTCGGCCACGGTGATGGTTTCAGGCACCAGCACCTCGCGCACGATCGGCTCGGTCGGGGCGACGAAGGTGGTGTCATCCTGGCCGGACCTGGACTTACCCTTGCGGCCGCGCCAGCCTGCGTCAGGCGCGGCGCCGCCACGGGTCTTGAGTCCGCCCTTGCGGCGCGCGGCGTCGTCTTTCCAGCTGCTTCCGGCTTTCTTGTCCGGGCCCTTGGCACCCTTGGCAGCAGCCGGCTTGTCCGGCTTGTGCAGGGTTTTTTCGGTGGGCGCAGCCGGCGCGGCGGGCGCAGCGGCTTTTTCCGCTGCCGCAAGCTTGGCGGCTTCGCGCGCAGCTTCCGCCTGTTTGCGCAGGGCTTCGCGTTCGATACGGGCCTTGGCATCCGCCGCCTGACGCTCCTGCAGCGCCTGGTGACGGCGCGCCTCTTCCTCGCGCGCCTTGACTTCGGCTTCGTTCAGGATCGAAGCTTTTTTGATGCGGGTGGTTTTCTTCACCGCTGGGGCGGGTTCCGCAGCTGCGGGCTCCGTAACGGCGGCATCGGGCACGGGCGCGGCTTCAACCGCCACGGCTTCAGCCACCACGGGCTCGGCGACGACGGGCGCAACCTCGGCAGCCGGGACTGCAACCGGTTCGACGACGGGTTCGGCGATGGGGGCTTCGATCGCGCTCTCGGCGACGGGCTGGGCCTGCTCTGCAACCGGCGGGGTGGGGTGTGCTTCCGCGACGGACTCTGTCGCAGGCGGGACTTCGGCCGCCGGTGCGGAGGCATCGCGCTTGACGTAGGTGCGCGACTTGCGCACTTCCACCTGGATGGTGCGCGACTTGCCGGTGCTGTCGGTCTTGCGGATTTCGCCGGTCTGCTTGCGCGTGATAGTGATCTTGGTTTTGCCGGCCTCGGTTCCGCCGCCGTGCATCTTGCGCAGATAGTCGAGCAAATGCGCCTTGTCCGCTTCGGTGACAGGGTCGACGACATCATTTTTGCTGACGCCCGCCGCTTTCAGCTGTTCGAGCAACAGCTGGGGCGGCAGTTTCAGTTCCTGTGCGAATTGTTCAACGTTCATGCAGTCCTCTTAGCCTTGGGCGAACCAGGGCGCGCGTGCGGCCATGATCAATTGTTTGGCACGATCGGCATCCATGGCGGCCATTTCGGTGAGTTCGTCGACCGCCAGTTCCGCCAGATCCTCGGTGGTGTGAACGCCTTTGCTGGCGAGCGTGCGTGCAGTTTCCGCGTCCATGCCTTCGAGCGACAGCAGATCGCCTGCCGAGGCCTCGACCTGTTCCTCGCCGACGATGGCGGCGGTCAACAATGCGTTGCGGGCACGGTTGCGCAGTTCGTTGACCAGGTCTTCGTCGAATGCCTCGATCTCGAGCATTTCGTTCAGCGGCACGTAGGCGACTTCTTCCAGTGTGGAGAAACCTTCGTCGACCAGGATCTGGGCGACCTCCTCGTCCACATCGAGTTTCTCGATGAACAGGGCAAGCGTCTTGCCGCTTTCGGCCGACTGTTTCTCTTCAGCCGTTTCGCGCGACATGATGTTGAGTTCCCAGCCGGTCAGTTCGGACGCCAGGCGCACGTTCTGTCCGCCGCGACCGATCGCCATTGCCAACTGCTCCTCGTCCACCACCACGTCCATGCTGTGCTTGTCCTCGTCGACCACGATGGAGCTGACTTCGGCCGGCGCCAGTGCGTTGATGACGTACTGCGCGGGGTCGGCCGACCAGTGGATGATGTCGACACGTTCGCCCGCCAGTTCATTGGTCACCGAGGTGACGCGCGAACCGCGCAGGCCGATGCAGGTGCCGATCGGATCGATGCGCGGATCGTGCGAGACGACGGCGATCTTGGCGCGCAGGCCGGGGTCGCGGGCGGCCGCCTTGATTTCGAGCAGGCCTTCCTCGATTTCCGGCACTTCCAGCTCGAACAGCTTCATGATGAACTCGGGTGCGGTGCGCGACAGCACCACCTGCGGACCGCGGGCGCCGCGGTCGATGCGCAGCAGGTAGGCGCGCACACGGTCGCCGACGCGCAGGTTCTCGCGCGGGATCATCTGGTCGCGATGCAGGAAGCCTTCGACGCGGCCCGATTCGATAATGGCGTTGCCGCGGTCGATGCGCTTCACCACGCCGTTGACCAGGTGTTCCTTGCGGTCAAGGAAATCGCTGATGATCTGCTCGCGCTCGGCGTCGCGGATCTTCTGCAGGATGACCTGTTTGGCTGCTTGCGCGCCAATACGGCCGAATTCGACGTTTTCCAGCGGCTCCTCGATGTAGTCGCCGATCTCGATGTCGGGAATCTTGTCCTGGGCGTCGATCAGCAGAATCTGGTGGCCCTCGGACTCCAGTTCGGCTTCGGACACGACCTGCCAGCGGCGGAAGGATTCGTATTCGCCGGTGTTGCGGTCGATCGACACGCGCACATCGGCCTCTTCCTTGAAGCGTTTCTTGGTGGCGGAGGCGAGCGCCTGTTCGAGTGCTTCGAACACCACCTCCTTGTCCACGTTCTTTTCGCGCGCCAGCGCGTCGGCCAGCATCAACATTTCACGGCTCATCATTCCCTCCAGCGCGGTTAGCCTAAACCATCGGTTTCAGGCGGGCCGCGTCCACATTCCTCAAGTCGACCGACACTTCCGTGCCATCGACGATCAATTTCACCGCATTCTCTTCCAGGCCGACCAGCTGGCCGCTCAGACGGCGCCGGTTGTCCATCGGCACCCGCAGCTTCAGCGTCACCTGTTCACCGGCGAAACGCGCATAGTCCTGCGGTTTGACCAGCGGCCGGTCGAGGCCGGGCGAAGAGACTTCCAGTCTGTCGTAGTCGATGTTCTCTACGGTAAACAGGTGGGTCAGGTGATTGCTCACCGTCACGCAGTCGTCAATCGTGATGCCGCCCGGCTTGTCGATGAAAATCCGGACCAGCCCGCGCCCCGCACGCTCCAGCATCACCAGCTCGTAACCGAGTCCGGCAAGTACAGGCTCCAGGCGGGTGGGCAAATCCATCATCGAAAATCCATCGTTGCTTTGCATCGGGCACAAATAAAAAATGGGCGAACCGCCCATTTGCCCAACGCCATTACACAAATAATCAAGCGGCGAAATTATACCACTCTGACCGGTAGACTGGAAGGGAGATGGTGGCACCGAATCTGGATCGAACCGGTATGTCATCGATGGCGAGGGATTGTAAGCCAGAGCCGGCATTGGCCGCTTGGTGGCGGACATCGTGAAGGCCCCCGAATGCTACGCTAATCAGAAACGGGGCGCCAATCGGAATCTGGGCATCGGCCAGCCCAACACCGATGGCGGCCGGCCGGCGGCCTGTCGCTGATTTTTGGCCCGCACATAAGGAAACACCTTGCCCATGGAGATCGGTCATGATCAAACGTTCTGAAATCTTCGGGTACGCCGAAAAGAAGTACAACGCCAAACCCGACTATCCCTTCAAGAAGTACCCGCGTTACGCAGTGCTCCGCCATTCGGGCGGCCATAGATGGTTCGGCCTGGTGATAAATGTCTCGAAAGACAAGCTCGGTCTCAGGGGCGGGGAAGAGGTCGAGGTCATCAACGTCAAATGTCACCCGGATAAAGTCCATTGCCTCAAGATACTGCCGGGCTTCCGGCCTGCCTATCACATGAACAAGGAACACTGGCTGACCGTGCTTCTCGACGGCCCGGTATCGAAGGACGAGGTCTTGGCGCTTCTCGATGAGAGCCATGATCTCACGAGGTGACGCCTCGCTGGCGTCCAGGTGGGGGCGGTGGTGAAGCGAACGGTGAATGCCTTCGACCCCTGGATGCCACGTTCAATAATACCGACATCCAGGTTCCCGCCTCGGAGATCGCAGACCAGTCCGCCGAGGATTACGACCTGATCGGCGCCATCAACCAGTGCGGCGTCTGGGCCTGCATGAAGCACGAACGCAGGCAGATGCGAAAGCAAGGCAGCGGCGCGATCATGCCCGCGCCTCCTCGATCAGCCAATCGCGAAAGGCCGCCAGCCGGGGCAGGCTGGCGCATTCGGGCCGATAGACGACGTAATAGGCCAGGGAAGATGCGAAGGCGATATGCGGAAACAGCCGCACCAGACGGCCCGCCGCCAGGTCGTCGCGCGCCATGACGCTGCGCGCGAGCGCGATGCCGTGTCCCTCGGCCGCTGCTTGCAGCACCGCCGCGGAGTTGTTGATCCGCATGCCGCGCGCGGTCGCCACGCCGGAAACCCCCGCCTTGCCCAGCCAGACGTCCCAGGTCGGGAAGCCCGCATGGCCGTCCATCGACAGGTCATGGATCAAGGTTTCGTGGGCCAGGTCCGCCGGTGTGCGCAAGCGAGCGTGACGGCTCGCCAGTTCGGGCGAGCAGACGGGATAGATCTCCTCGTCCATCAGTTTGTCCGCGGTCAGGCCTGGCCAATTCCCGGTGCCGTAACGCACCCCGATATCGATGCGCTGCGCGACGAAATCCACCGGTTTGTGGCTGGTGTCCAGCAGCACATCCGTGTCCGGCCAGGCAGCCCGGAAGCGGTCGATGCGCGGCAGCAACCATTTGGCGGCAAAGGCGGGGCTGACCGTCACGGTCAGCACGCCGTTGGCCGAGCCCTCCTGAAGACGCTGCCAGCCCAGCGCCAGCCGGTCGAACCCCGCGCGGATGTCGGGCAGCGCCCGTTCGGCGGTCTGCGTCGCCACCAGTCTGGCGCGGCCGCTGCTGCTACGATGGAACAGCGGTGCACCCAGCCATTCCTCCAGCGAACGCACCAGCTGTCCGACTGCCGCCGGCGTGACGTGCAGTTCCTCCGCTGCTGCGGAAAAGCTCTGGTGCCGGGCGCTGGCTTCGAAGGCCCGCAGCGCATTGAGGTGAGCGGGTGATTTCATGATGAAATAGTTTTTCTTTCAATGCGAGACACTTTAAATGATTTGTCTGTGCGAGAGAATGCGCGAAAAATTCCAGCATGAGCAGGTCGGCCTGATGGTTTCGGCAGGTACTTCTTGCGCGGCGGACAACAGCAGAAATTCTTGCTTCCATCCACCACTTTCCGGCCCGCCATCGAGCGTGGCAGGATGACCTGTTCATTCCCGACCGATCCTGACAGGAGAATCAACTATGGTTTATCTGCAAATCACCCTCCAGATCGCCGACGCCAAGCGCGCGGCCGCCGCGGGCGTCTACCAGCAGTACAAGGCGCCGTTCCTCGACACCGTCGCGGGCGCCAAATCGAAGGAATTGCTGGTGCGCGCCGAGGACGTGCAGGTACTGCACGGTTTCGATACACGGGAAAATGCCGAGGCCTACCTGCAAAGCCAGCTATTCACCGCCGATGTGGTCGGCGGCCTCACGCCGCTGCTCGACGCCGCACCCGACGTGCGCATCTACCAGGTCGCCTGAGCGCGACGGGCGCGGTCCCTGGAACTGACTATGCGAACCCCACGCATCGCCATCGTCGGCGCGGGATTGAGCGGCCTGTACGCGGCCTGGCTGCTGCAGCGTCGGGGTATTCACGATTACGTCGTCCTGGAGGCGCGCACCGTCCTCGGCGGACGCATCGCCTCCTTCGACGCCCCCGCCGATGCTGGTTCGCCGGCCAAGAACCTGGATCGTTTCGACCTCGGGCCGGCCTGGTTCTGGCCAGACTACCAGCGCGAGCTGGACCAACTGATCCGCGAACTGGGCCTGGAGCGGTTCGCACAGCACGAGGCCGGGGACATGGTGGTCGAACGCACTGCGGGCGAAGCGCCCATGCGCACGCATGGCTATGCGAACGTGCCCACCTCCATGTGCCTGCTGGGCGGCATGGGTGCGCTGATCGACGCCTTGCAGCGCGAACTGCCCCCTGAGCGGATCGTCACCGGCCAGGCGGTGCGCCGCCTGCGCCGGCTGGAGCAGTGGATTGAACTCGACAGCGAGGACGCCTCCGGCCAAGCCACGACCTGGCAAGCCGGGCAGGTGTTGCTGGCGTTGCCGCCGCGGCTGATCGCGCACGGCATGACCTTCTCTCCGCCCTTGCCGGAAGCGCTCGCCTCTGCGTGGCGCGATACAGCGACCTGGATGGCACCGCACGCCAAATACGTCGCCGTGTATGAACAGCCGTTCTGGCGCGAACAGGGCCTGTCCGGCGAGGCCCGCAGCGTGCTCGGCCCGCTGGGCGAGATCCACGACGCTTCCATGCCCGGCGGACGCGCGGCGCTGTTCGGTTTCTTTGGCCTGCCGGCTTCCGTGCGTCAGCGTGTGCCTGAGGACGTGTTGCGCCAGCATTGCCGGGCGCAGTTCGCGCGCCTGTTCGGGCCGCAGGCCGCCACGCCGGTGGCGGACACGATCAAGGATTGGGCGTTCGATCCCTTCACCGCCACGGCGGATGACCTGCTCAACGGCGGCCAGCATCCCCATGCGCCAGCCTCCGCAGCCGCTTCCGGCCCGTGGCAACATGGCTTGACCGGCATCGCCAGCGAATGGTCGCCACAGTTTCCGGGCTATGTCGCCGGCGCCATCGAGGCGGCTCGCCTGGGGGTGCAGGGGTTGACCGCGCGGACTCTGTCCTTGCCTTTGGAGCCTCGTCCATGAAGACAAGCTATCGCGCCATGCAGGTCGCCACACCCGGCGCCCTGGAACTGGTGGAGCGTCCCATCCCCGAACCCGGCGTGGGCGAAGTGCTGATCGCGGTGGAGGCCTGCGGCGTTTGCGGGGCGGATGCCGCCGACATCGAAGGGGCCGACCCGACGCTGCAGCCGCCGCGCGTGCCCGGCCATGAGGTGGTCGGCCGCATCGCCGCGCTGGGCGCGGGCGTGCCGGCGCGCTGGCGGATCGGCCAGCGTGTCGGCGTGGGCCGCCTGGGCGGCCACTGCAACGAGTGCGAACCCTGCCGCCAGGGCTTGTTCCAACTCTGCCGTAACCAGCCCTTCGTCGGCGCGTCCTGCGACGGCGGGTATGCGGAGAGCATGATCGCGCGCAGCACGGGGCTGGTGTCCATTCCCGACGAACTGAATGCCGAGGAAGCCGCGCCCATCCTGTGCGCCGGCCTGGCGACCTTCAACGCACTGAAGAAGTGCGGGGCTGAAGCGGGCGATCTGGTCGCCATCCTCGGCATCGGCGGGCTGGGCCACATGGCGCTGCAGTACGCGCGCCGGATGGGTTTCAAGGTTGCGGCCATCGGGCGCGGGCAGGACATCGCCGCGGATGTGTTGGCACTGGGCGCTCACGTCTATATCGACACGCGTCAGGAGGATGCCGCCGATGCACTCAAACGCCTGGGCGGCGCGATGGCCATCATCACCATGATCGGTGACGCCGCGGCGATCGCGGCCGCACTCGATGGCCTGGCGCCGCGCGGACGGCTGGTGCTGCTCGGCGCGGGCAAGGACCCGCTGCCGGTACCAGCCGGCTTCCTGGTCGGCGGCGAGCGCAGCGTGCTGGGTTCGATCACCGGCTCGCCTTACGAGAACGAGAAGACGCTGAACTTCAGCGTGCTCTGCAACGTGCGGCCGTTGATCGAGACGCTGCCGCTGGAGCGCGCCAACGAGGCCTATCAGCGGATGCGCTCGGGCGACGTGAAATTCCGCATGGTGCTGACCATGGACGATCGGCGCCCAGCATCGGCATGACGGGCCGCGCAGGCGGCTCCCCTCATCACCCAAGAATCAAAGGCATCTTGTGTCAAACCCTGAAACGGCATCATTGAACGACACATTGCCCACCCTGTCGGAGCGCGACCAGCGCGGCAACATCGTCCGCCTCACCCTGGCGCAGGCGCTGGCCGGTGCGAACTCGGTGGTGGTCTATGCCACGGGTGCGATCATTGGTCACATGCTGGCGCCGAACAAGACGCTGGCCACGCTGCCGGTCTCGATCTTCGTCGTCGGCATGGCGGCGTGCATCCTGCCGGCCGGCGCCATCGCCCGGCGCTACGGTCGCCGCGCGGCCTTCCTGGCCGGTACCGGCTGCGGCGTGCTGGCCGGTCTGCTGGCGGCCGTCGCGGTGGTGCTCGGCTCGTTCTGGTTGTTCTGCCTGGCGACCTTCTTTGGCGGCGCCTATGCCGCCGTGGTGCTGTCGTTCCGCTTCGCGGCGGCCGATGGAGTCGACCCCTCCAGGCGCGCCCGCGCCTTGTCCTTCGTGATGGGGGGCGGCGTGGTGGCGGGCGTCGTGGGGCCGCAGCTGGTCACCCACACCATGTACCTGTGGCCGGCGCACATGTTCGCCGCTACCTTCGTCGCGCAGGCGGTCGTCGCGGCCCTGTCGGCACTGGTGTTGCTCGGCGTGCATCTGCCGATGCCCAGCGCGGCGGAAGTCGCGGGCGGTCGTCCGTTGGGTGTCATCGCACGCCAGCCGCTGTTCATCACTGCCGTGATCTGCGGCGCGGTGTCATACATGCTGATGAACTTCCTGATGACCGCTGCACCCCTGGCGATGCAGATGTGCGGGCACTCCCAGGAAAGCTCCAACCTGGGCGTGCAATGGCACGTCATCGCCATGTACGCGCCCAGCTTCTTCACCGGCCACTTGATCACGCGCTTCGGCGCTGGCCGTGTCGTGACGGCGGGCCTGCTGCTCACCGGCCTGTCCGTTGCCGTGGGTCTGACGGGGGCCGATATTGCCCACTTCTGGCTGACCCTGATCCTGCTCGGTGTCGGCTGGAACTTCGGCTTCATCGGTGCGTCCGCCCTGGTGCTGGAATGCCACCGCCCGGAGGAGAAGACCCGCGTGCAATCGCTCAACGACTTCATTGTCTTCGGCACGATGGCGGTGGGTTCCTTTGCTTCCGGCAGTCTGCTGGCGGCCTACGACTGGAACACGGTGCTGTGGGTATCGTTTGTGCCGCTGGTGCTGGCGGTGGCGGCGCTGGCGCTGACCCGTCCGGCGAAAGTGGCCGTCGCCGTGGGTAGCCCGTAAGGCAGCGGCCGGGGCGAGGTTGGCGCGAGTCGGCCTCGTTCTGCCCAGCAAGGGTCCCCGAGCAGAAGCCTCTCCGACCTTCACCCGCGTAGCTCGCAGCACGTCCTGACGGCAGATAGACAGAAGCCGCCCCTGCAGAGGCAGGGACGGCTTCCAGATTGGTGCCCGAGGCCGGAATCGAACCGGCACGCCTTTCAGCGAGGGATTTTCTTACCACTTCGGTTTTCACCGCCGGCGCATGCGCCGTTCGTGGTCTGGAGCACGCCTTCACCGTAGCCTTGCGGCCGTAGGTGCCCGCCGTCTGCTCTCTACACCTTCCCGGGCACCGTGCCTGGGCTTGGCTCGGCGTTGGCTCGGATGCCGGGGCACCCAGGGCTTTCGCCGACTTTGACGGGCTTCACTTCGGGCGTTTCCCCCCGAAGGCTCAAATTGTTCAAGTCCCTTGTGTCTACCGATTTCACCACTCGGGCATTACACGATGCACTGGAGCCTGCGCTTCTCTCTGCTGGCTCCTGCTGGGCTCCTGACCCTCAAGCCGAGCTGCGAAGCTACGCCTTGGGACATCCGCTACCCGTTGCCACTATCGACCTTCTGCCCCGGCGGCGCAGGCAGAAAGGACTTGGCAGAACGGATTTCAGTCCCTTGTGCCACCCAATTTCACCATCCGGGCGAAGCGGACAGCTGACGCTGAATCTGGAGGCGCGTGCCGGAGTCGAACCGACCTACACGGATTTGCAATCCGGTGCATAACCGCTTTGCTAACGCGCCCAAGTTGAATACCGCCGGGATGGGCGGTAAACCGCTTAAACGAAAAGGGGAAAACATCCGGACTTAGCCTTCTGTTTTCCCCAGAATACTGGAGCGGGAAAGGAGGTTCGAACTCCCGACCTCAACCTTGGCAAGGTTGCGCTCTACCAGCTGAGCTATTCCCGCGTTGAAGGCTGCGCATTATGGGGATTTCGTTTTTTTCTGTCAATACCTCATGGAGATTTTTGCAGGGCGCGTGCCGCCATCACCAGGTAATACGCCATCGATACCAGGGTGAGCAGCGCGGCGACCCAGATCAGCAGCGTGCCGATGGCGGCGATGGGCAGGCCAGCGAACGGGGTGAAGTACAGCAGCAGCACGATGGCGATCATCTGCGCCGCGGTTTTCAGCTTGCCGACGAAGGACACGGCCACGCTGGCCGATTTGCCGGCCTTGGCCATCCACTCGCGCAGGGCGGAAATGGTGATTTCGCGGCCGATGATGATGAGCCCGATCAGCGGCGCCACCCGGTCGAGGTCGATCAGCACGATCAGCGCGGCGGCGACCATCAGCTTGTCCGCTACCGGATCGAGAAAGGCGCCGAAGGCCGAAGTCTGGCCGAGTTTGCGGGCCAGCCAGCCGTCGAGCCAGTCGGTCAGCGCCGCCACGCCGAAAAAGGCTGCCGCGAACAAATTGGCCTCGTACGGCGTCACCCAGCCGTCGGGCAGATAGAACACGCCGGCCATCAGCGGAATGAAGAGGATGCGCAGCCAGGTGAGCAGGTTGGGGAGGTTGAGCGGCATCGGCGTCAATGGAGGGCGTTATAGATGGTTTCCGCCAATTCTCGGCTGATACCGTTGACCGTGGCAAGCGCGTCGACGCCGGCGTCGCGTACGCCCTGCAGGCCGCCGAAGTGCTCGAGCAGCTGTTTGCGGCGTTTGGGGCCGATTCCGGGGATGTCTTCCAGCGTCGACTGCACGCGTGCCTTGCCGCGTTTGGCGCGGTGGCCGGTGATGGCGAAACGGTGCGCTTCGTCGCGCACCTGCTGGATCAGGTGAAAACCGGGGTGATCCTTGGCCAGTTTCAGTTCGCGGCCGTCGGCGAAGATCAGGGTTTCCAGCCCGGGCTTGCGCGCCTCGCCCTTGGCCACGCCGAGCAGCGGCACCTCGCCCAGCCCGAGTTCGGTCATCGCCTCGACCGCCATTGCGATCTGTCCCTTGCCGCCGTCGATCAGCAGCAGGTCGGGCAGCACGCCGTTTTCCTCGATGCTTTTGTGGAAGCGCTTGATCAGCGCGGCGTGCATCGCGGCGTAGTCGTCGCCCGGGGCGATGCCGCCGATGTTGTAACGCCGGTAGTCGGATTTTTTCAGGTCGTCGCCTTCGTAGACGACGCAAGACGCGATGGTCGCTTCGCCCATGGTGTGCGAGATGTCGAAGCATTCGATGCGCTTGAGCGCCGGCAGGTCGAGCGTGTCGCGCAGCGCGGCAAGCCGCTGCGACTGGTTGGCGCGCTCGGCGCTGCGGCGTTCTGCCGACAGCCGCGCGTTGGCCTGCGCCATGGCGAGCCAGACCTTGCGTTCGCCGGTGACGCGGTGCTGCAGGCTGACTTTCTTGCCGGACTGCTCGGTCAGTAGCGCTTCCAGCGCATCGGCCTCGATCGCTTCGTTGACCAGGATGCGCGGCGGAATGGGGTGGTCGAGGTAATGCTGGGCGACGAAGGCCTCCAGCGCTTCGGCGGGCGTCGCGCCTTCGCCGTGCTGAGGAAAAAAGCTGCGATCGCCGAGATGGCGTCCGCCGCGGACCATGGTCAGGTTGACCGCGATCACGCCGCCAGCCTCGGCTGCCGCGATCACATCGGCGTCGGCTTCGCCGCCGGTGCTGTCGACGAACTGTTTTTCCCGCACCGTCGCCAGCATGCGCAGGCGGTCGCGCAGCAGCGCGGCGGTCTCGAAATCGAGCGCCGCGGCGGCGGCGTTCATCTGTTCGGTGATCTGTCCGGTCAGCCGGGTGGCTTCGCCATGCAGGAGTTGCGCAGCCTCGGCGACGTCGCGTGCGTAATGGTCGGGCGCGATGTGGCCGACGCAGGGTGCGGTGCAGCGCTTGATCTGATACAGCAGGCACGGCCGCGAGCGGTTGGCGAACACGCTGTCCTCGCAGGTGCGCAGCTGGAACACCTTCTGCAGCAGCTGGATGCTTTCGCG
>NZ_JANJXQ010000010.1 GCF_024708915.1 Thiobacillus sp. | reverse complement strand
CCCGGCTAACCTGTGTTCTGTGACAGCCTGATGAAGACCGCCGATGAAAACCACTTTCCTCGATTTTGAGCAGCCGATTGCCGAACTCGAAGCCAAGATCGAAGAACTGCGCTTCGTGCAGGACGACTCCGCGCTGGACATCTCGGAGGAAATCCGCCGCCTGCAGAAGAAGAGCCAGACGCTGACCAAGGACATCTACGCCAAGCTCAATGCTTGGCAGGTGTCGCAGGTGGCACGCCATCCACAGAGGCCGTACACGCTCGATTATGCGCAGGGCCTGTTCACCAGTTTTGCCGAGTTGCACGGCGACCGCGCCTTTGCCGACGATGCCGCGATCGTCGGCGGCATGGCCCGCTTCAATGGCGAACCGGTGATGGTGATCGGCCACCAGAAGGGCCGCGACACCAAGGAAAAGATCTACCGTAATTTCGGCATGCCGCGCCCCGAGGGCTACCGCAAGGCACTGCGCCTGATGCGTCTGGCAGAGAAATTCGGCCTGCCGATTTTCACCTTCATCGATACGCCGGGTGCCTACCCGGGCATCGGCGCCGAGGAACGCGGTCAGTCCGAGGCCATCGCACGCAATCTCTACGTGATGGCCGAGCTGCAGACACCGGTCATCTGCACCATCGTCGGTGAAGGCGGTTCCGGCGGCGCGCTGGCGATCGGCGTCGGCGACCGCACGCTGATCCTGCAATACTCGACCTATTCGGTGATCTCGCCCGAAGGCTGCGCCTCGATCCTGTGGAAGAGCGCCGACAAGGCGTCGGTCGCCGCCGAGACCCTGGGCATCACCGCCGACCGCCTGAAGGCGAACGGGCTGGTCGACCGCATCATCGAAGAACCGCTGGGCGGCGCGCAGCGCGACTGGGACGTCATGTTCCAGTCGATGCGCCGCGCGCTGACGGATACCCTCGCCGAGTTGCGCAAGCAATCGGCCGATGCGCTGCTGGCTGCGCGCTACCAGCGCCTGCGGGGGTATGGCAGCTTCAAGGAAGTCCCTGTCAAATAAGGCCGCCACCGCGGTGGCGGACAGCCTTGCCCGCCACGTTCCTCCCCGTGCACGTCTGACGCTGGCGTTGTCGGGCGGGCTCGACTCGGTGGTGCTGCTCCACCTCTTGCTGGCGCAGCGTCGTCAACATCCTTTCGATCTGCAGGCGGTACATGTGCATCACGGCCTGTCGCCGCATGCCGGGCGTTGGGCGGAGTTCTGCGCGCAGCTGTGCGCAGCGCACGAGGTCGAATTAAGCATCCATCGCGTACGGATCGCGCGCGGCGATGCGGCCGGCATCGAGGCGGCGGCACGGCGCGAACGTCAGCGCATTTTCGCCGCGCTGGATACCGACTTCCTGCTCACTGCGCATCAGCAGGACGACCAGGCCGAAACGCTTCTGCTGCAGCTGCTGCGCGGCGCGGGGCCGAAAGGCCTGGCGGCGATGGCCGAGTCGCAAGGCCGGCCGGGATGGCAAGCCGCGCATCTGCGTCCGCTGCTGGGCGTGCCGCGCGCCGGGCTGCTGGATTACGCGCAGGCGCATGGCCTGGTATGGGTTGACGACGAGAGCAATCAGGATATCCGCTACCGCCGCAATGCGTTGCGCCAGCAGGCGATGCCGCTGCTGGCCGCGCATTTTCCCGGCGCCGCTGCCACCCTCGCGCGCGCTGCCGCGCTGCAGGCCGATGCGGCCGAATTACTGGACAACCTGGCGCAGCTCGATGCCGCGACGGCCGTTGCGGGCGATCGCCTCGATTGCGCGGCGCTGGCCGCTTTGAGCCGGCCGCGTGCGCGCAATCTGCTGCGCTATTTTATCGAGCGGCAGGGCCAGCCCATGCCATGCGCGCGGCAGTTGAACGAAGCGCTGCACCAGCTGCTGGATGCGCGGCACGATGCGCGCGTGTGCGTCAGGCTGGGGCAGCGGGAAGTATGGCGCTTTCGAGGCGGAGCCTATCTCGCAGCGGTGGTACCGGCTCCGGCCGTCCCGGTGCGCTGGCAGGGAGAAACGATGCTGGCGGTGCCGTCCGCTGGGGTGAGTGTGCGCATGGATGCCGAACTGGGCGCTGGCTTGAAGCGCGCCATGCTGGCGGCGGGGGAGGTCGTGCTCGGAGTGCGCCAGGGCGGCGAGCGCCTGCGTCTGCATCCCGGCGGCCCCCATCGCAGCCTGAAGAACCTGCTGCAGGAGCAGGCGGTCCCGCCCTGGCAGCGCGACCGCCTGCCGCTGTTGTGGTGCGACGGGCGCCTGCTGTGGGCGGCCGGCATCGGCCTCGATGCCGACGCGCGGGCGGCACCCGGCGAGCCCGGCATCGTCCCGCGCGTGACGGCTTAGTCGCTGCGCTTTTCGGGCGCGTAGGCGGGGTGCAGGTGCACTGCGGCGGTACGCCGCCGCTGCATGCGGATATTGAGCATTTCCACCGCAAGCGAGAAGGCCATGGCGAAGTAGATGTAGCCCTTGGGCACGTGGTGGCCAAAGCCCTCGGCGATCAGCACCACCCCCACCGCAACCAGGAAGGACAGCGCCAGCATCTTGATGCTGGGGTGATTCGACACGAAACGGCCGATTGCGCCGGCAAACAGCATCATCAGCACGACCGAGGCAACCACCGCCGCGATCATCACTGCGATGCTCTCCACCATGCCGACGGCGGTGATGATGGAATCCAGCGAAAACACGAGATCGACCACCATGATCTGCAGGATGACGGCAGTGAAGGTGGCCTTGACCACGCTGGAGCTGTGGCCTTCCTCGCCTTCCAGCGATTGATGGATTTCGCTGGTGCTTTTCCACAGCAGGAACAGCCCGCCGCCGATCAGGATCAGGTCGCGTCCCGAGATCTCCTGATCCAGTACGGTAAACAACGGCGCCGTCAGGCCGATGATCCACGCCAGCACCAGCAACAGGCCGATGCGCATGAACATGGCCATGCCCAGCCCCAGCCGGCGTGCCAGTTCGCGCTGCTTTTCCGGCAGCTTGTCGACCAGGATGGAAATGAAAATGATGTTGTCGATGCCCAGCACCAGTTCCAGCGCAGTGAGCGTGGCAAAAGCGATCCAGGCGTTGGGGTCGGTCAGGAGTTCAAGCATGGGGCGCGGTTCGGCGGATACGTGGACAGCCGCCACTATACGCAGGCGCGCGTTTGCGCGCCACGCGGGGCGGCAAAAACTGGCCGCCGGGTCAAGACAGGGAGGGGCGGCCGTGCTATTCTAGCGGGCTGATTTTCATGGTTTTTTGAACCGTTTTCTCATTTGTCTGGAGCATACGCATGGCCGTTCAGCGCACTTTTTCCATTATCAAACCCGACGCCGTCAAAAAGAACGTGATCGGCAAGATCGTCAGCCGCTTCGAAAGCAACGGCCTCAAGGTCGTGGCATCCAGGATGAAGCATCTGTCGCGCCAAGAAGCCGAGGGCTTCTACGCCGTACACAAGGAACGCCCCTTCTTCAAGGATCTGGTCGAGTTCATGGTGTCGGGCCCGGTGGTGCTGCAGGTGCTCGAGGGTGAAGACGCCATTGCCAAGAATCGCGCGCTGATGGGTGCGACCGACCCGAAGAAGGCCGAACCCGGCACCATCCGCGCCGACTTCGCGGAGAGCATCGACGCCAATGCGGTGCACGGCTCCGACGCACCCGAAACCGCGGCGGTCGAAATCGCCTACTTCTTCCCTGGCTGCGAAGTCTACGCCGGCCGTTAAGCCACGCATGCCGCAGAATCTGCTCGATCTCGATCTCGCAGGGCTGACCGCCTGGTTCGGCGAACTCGGCGAAAAGCCGTTCCGTGCCCGCCAGGTGTTCCACTGGGTGCATCAGGCAGGGGTGGCGGATTTTGCGCAGATGACCGACATCGCCAAGAGCCTGCGCGAAAAACTGCAGCAGCAGGCAGTGGTGACGGCGCCGGCGATCAACTACGCCCACGTCTCGGCCGACGGCACGCGCAAGTGGCTGTTCGACGTCGGCCCGAGCGGCGGAGCCGCCAGCGATCGAGCCTGGCGGAACGGCATCGAAACCGTGTTCATCCCGGAAGACGATCGCGGCACCCTGTGCGTGTCGTCGCAGGTGGGGTGTGCGCTGGAGTGCACCTTCTGCTCGACCGGGCGGCAGGGCTTCAACCGCAACCTGACGGTGGCCGAGATCATCGGCCAGCTGTGGGTGGCGCAGCACAGCCTGAAGACCGAGCCGAACCGTACCACACCCAATCACGGCGCAGGCGAGATTTCCGATCGCCCGGTCACCAACGTGGTGATGATGGGCATGGGCGAGCCGCTGGCCAATTTCGAGAACGTGGTGACCGCGCTCGGCATCATGCTCGACGACCACGCCTACGGCCTGTCGCGGCGGCGGGTGACGGTGTCGACCTCGGGCCTGGTGCCGGCGATGGACCGGCTGGCGGAGCGCTGCCCGGTGGCGCTGGCGGTGAGCCTGCACGCGCCCAACGACGCGCTGCGCGACCAGATCGTGCCGATCAACAAGAAATATCCGCTCGCGGAACTGATGGCGGCGTGCCGGCGCTATCTGGTGTACGCGCCGCGCGATTTCATCACTTTCGAATACGTGATGCTGGCCGGCGTCAATGACCAACCCGAACACGCGCGCCAGCTGATCGAACTGACGCGCGAGGTGCCGTGCAAGTTCAATCTCATCCCGTTCAATCCGTTCCCGGATTCCGGTTATGAGAAACCGCGTGCCGACGCCATGCGCGTATTCCGCGAGATTCTGCAGGACGCGGGCTACGTGGTGACCACGCGCAAGACGCGCGGCGACGATATCGACGCCGCCTGCGGCCAGTTGGCGGGCAAGGTGGCCGACAAGAGCGGGCGCGTGATGAAGCGGATGCACAAGGAGGCAGCGTGAAGAAATGGATCATGATGGGGGCAGCCTTGCTCGCGGGCTGCGCAGGCCACCCTGCCGGGAAGGGTGGGGGCGTCGCCAGCACGGAAGCCGACAGCGAAAGCCGCCAGCGCGCCAGCGCGTTCACCGACCTGGCCGGCGCCTATTTTTCGCGTGCCCAGTACAAGATCGCGCTCGACGAACTGCGCAAGGCGATCACCGCCGACAGCCGGTTTGGCCCGGCCTACAACATCTATGGCCTGATCTACATGGAACTGGCCGAAGACAAGCTGGCCGAGGAAAACTTCCGCCGCGCCATCGAACTGGATCGCAGCGACTCCGAAGCACGCAACAATTTCGGCTGGTTTCTCTGCTCGCGTGGCCGCTACGACGAAGGTCTCGAACAGTTCAGCGCCGCCCTGCGCAATCCGCTGTATGCAAGGCCCGAGCAGGCGATGGCCAATGCCGGTCTGTGTGCAGAAAAGAAGGGCGATCTCGCGCTGGCCGAAGCCAATCTGGTGAAGTCGCTCAAGCTGCAGCCCGACAATCCCAACACCATCCTGAAGCTGGCGGGACTGCATTTCCGCCAGGGTCGGCTGGTGGAGACGCAGCGCCTGCTGGGCCGCCATGCCGAGTTGGCGCCGCCGAGCGCGGAAAGCCTGTGGCTGGGGGTGCGGCTGGAACGCAAGCTGGGCGACCGTGCGCAGGAAGCGGCCTACGGCCTGCAGCTGCGCAAACGCTTTCCCGATTCGAATGAAGCGCGCCTGCTGCTGGCGGGGCAATACGAATGAGCGAGAACAGCCAGGCATCGGTCGGGCAGATCCTGCGCGACGCCCGCGAAGCGCAAGGGATTGCGCTTGACGACGTGGCGGTGCGCCTGCGTCTGATGCATCGCCAGATCGAGGCGATGGAGACGGATGATTTCGACAGCCTGGGTCAGCCCGTGTTCGCGCGCGGGTTTGTGCGCAACTATGCGCGCCTGCTGGGGCTCGCGCCGGAAGCCCTGCTGACACGCATGCAGGGCGCTCAAGCCGAACCTGCTGCGGTCAGCCCTGCCGGTCAGCCCATGTCGCATTCCTGGCTGACTTCGCCCTGGCTGATGCTGTCGCTGCTGGGCGTGCTGGTGGCGGTGGCGGTGCCGGTGGTGCTGTATTTGTGGCTGAACAGTGAAGTGGAGGATGGCTCGATCCAGCGGGGTGGCGTTGTCGCGCAAACCCAGCCCCTCCCCGCTGCGGTGCCGGTACCCGTAGTCGAAACAGCAGAGGCCGCCTCCCCTGCCGTTCAGGCTGCTCTCGTCCCGGCGGATGCGCCTGCCGCCGCACCCGCTGAACCGGCCGATGCCGGCACGCCTGCAACGCCGGCTCCGGCGGCCGGCAGTGTGCTGCATCTCGAATTTGGCGACGAGGCCTGGACCGAGATCAAGGATGCCAGCGGACGCATGCTGCATCGTCAGCTCAACCCCGCGGGCGGCAGCGTGGATGTCCACGGCCAGCCGCCGTTCGATGTGGTGATCGGCAATGCAACCCAGGCGCGGATGACCTACAACGGCCGTCCCATTGATCTGACGCCCTTTATCGATGCGACGGTCGCACGCTTCACGCTTGAAGAATAACCCCCCCTTGAAGAACAACTCCCTGGAACAATGATGTCTCAGATAGTCCGTCGCCCCAGCCGCCAGGTGCGGATCGGCCCCGTGCCGGTCGGCGGCGATGCGCCGGTGGCGGTGCAGTCGATGACCAATACCGATACCGTCGACATAACCGGCACCGTGCGCCAGGTGCAGGCGCTGGCCGAGGCCGGCTCGGAACTGGTGCGTCTCACCGTCAACACCCTGGAAGCCGCCGCCGCGGTGCCGCGCATCCGCGAACGCCTCGACGTGCTGGGCTGTCGCGTGCCGCTGATCGGCGACTTCCACTTCAACGGCCACAAGCTCTTGACCCAGGTGCCCGAGTGCGCCGAGGCGCTGGCCAAGCTGCGCATCAACCCCGGCAACATCGGGCGCGGCAACAAGCGCGACGAGCAGTTCGCCACCTTGATCGAAGTGGCGTGCCGCTACGACAAGCCGGTGCGCATCGGCGTCAACTGGGGCAGCCTCGACCAGGCGCTGGCGGTGCGGATGATGGACGACAATGCGCGTCTTGCCGAGCCGGAAGACGCCGAGGTGGTGATGCGCCGCGCGATGGTGGCGTCTGCGCTGGAGTCGGCGAAAAAGGCCGAGGAGCTGGGGCTGGGCGGCGACAGGATCATCCTGTCGTGCAAGATGAGCCGGGTGCAGGACCTGATTGCCGTATACCGCGACCTCGCCGCGCAGTGCGACTATCCGCTGCATCTTGGGCTGACCGAGGCGGGCATGGGATCGAAGGGCATCGTCGCCTCGACCGCCGCGCTGGCGGTGCTGCTGCAGGAAGGCATCGGCGACACCATTCGCATCTCCCTGACCCCCGAGCCCGGCGGGGAACGCACCCAGGAAGTCCGCGTCGGCCAGGAAATCCTGCAGGCGCTCGGCCTGCGCGCGTTCACCCCGCAGGTCACCGCCTGCCCCGGCTGCGGCCGCACCACCTCGACCGTGTTCCAGGAACTGGCGCAGGACATCGAGACGTTTCTTCGCACCCAGATGCCGGTCTGGCGCAGCCAGTATCCCGGCGTCGAAACCATGCAGGTGGCGGTGATGGGCTGCGTGGTCAACGGCCCCGGCGAATCCAAGCACGCCAACATCGGCATCTCGCTGCCCGGCACCGGTGAAGTGCCGGTGGCGCCGGTGTACGTCGACGGCGAAAAGACCGTGACGCTGAAGGGTGAGCGGATTGCCGCGGATTTCCAGGCGATCGTCGAAGACTACGTGCAGCGGCGGTACGGACATTGAAAAACATTTTGTCCACGAAGGACGCGAAGGGACGCGAAGTAAAAAATCAAGAAAAACAGGACTTGGGTTTTCTTCGCGCTTCTTCGCGTCCTTCGCGGACAAAAAATTGATTTCCAGAAAATGAGCAACAACATTCAATCCGTGCGCGGCATGAACGACTGCCTGCCCGACGTCACCGACACCTGGCAGGGCTTCGAGGCGATCGTGCGCGACTGGCTGCGGCGCTATGGCTACCGCGAGCTGCGCACGCCGATCCTCGAGCACACCGGCCTGTTCAAGCGCGCCATCGGCGAGGTGACCGACATCGTCGAGAAGGAGATGTACACCTTCGTCGACGAGCTGAATGGCGAATCGCTGACCTTGCGCCCGGAAGGCACGGCGTCCTCGGTGCGCGCGGTGATCCAGCACAATCTGCTGTACGACGGCGGCAAACGGTTGTGGTACAGCGGCCCGATGTTCCGCCACGAGCGCCCGCAGAAAGGCCGCTACCGGCAGTTTCACCAGGTCGGCGTCGAGGCGCTCGGCTTTGCCGGGCCCGACGTCGACGCCGAGTTGATCGTGATGTGCGCCGACCTCTGGCGCGAACTCGGCATCGCCCCGACGCTGCAGCTCAATACCCTGGGCGACCAGGCCGCGCGCCAGCGCCACCGGCAGAAACTGATCGCCTATTTCGAAGCGCACCAGGACGCGCTCGACGCGGATGCGAAGCGCCGCCTGCACAGCAATCCGCTGCGCATTCTCGACAGCAAGAACCCGGCGATGCAGGCGCTGAACGATGCCGCGCCCAGCTTGATGGACGAGATCGAGGACGAGGCGCTGGCGCACTTCGACGCCGTGCAGGCCCTGTTGCGCGCGAACGGCATCGCATTCGAGATCAATTCGCGCCTGGTGCGCGGGCTGGATTACTACAATCGCACCGTGTTCGAATGGGTGACCGACCAACTCGGCGCGCAGGGAACGGTGTGCGCCGGCGGCCGCTACGACGGCCTGATCGAACAGCTCGGCGGCAAACCTGCGCCGGCTGCCGGCTTCGCCATGGGAATCGAGCGGTTGCTGGCGCTGATCGAAGCGGGCGGACAGGCCATTGCGACGCCGCTGCCGGACGCCTACATCGTGCACGCCGGCGAGGCGGCGCAGGCGTATGCGTGGCAGGTGGCGTCGGCGCTGCGCGGCGCGGGACTCGCCAGCGTGCTGCATTGCGGCGGCGGCAGCTTCAAGTCGCAAATGAAAAAGGCCGACGCCAGCCGTGCGCGCTACGCGGTGATCATCGGCGACGACGAAGCGGCGGCGCGGCAGGTGACGCTGAAGCCGCTGCGCGGCACCGCCGAGCAGACCCGCGTCGAGCTGGCGCTGGCGATCGAATTTCTGAAACAGGCAACAATTTAAAAGGTATAGCACGATGGCAACCTACGACCTCGACGAGCAGGAACGGCTGGACGAACTGAAAGCCTGGTGGAAACGCTGGGGCAGCATGGTGATGATCGGTCTGGCCGTGGTGATCGCCGCCTCGGCGGGCTGGCGTTACTGGCAGCACCGCACGCTGACGCAAAGCCTGGAAGCGGCCGCCGTGTACGAAAAACTGACGCAGTCGCTGGCAGCCAACGATGCCAAGGCTGCGCGCGAGGCCGGCTCGATGCTGATCGATCAGTACAAAGGCACGGCTTATGCCCCGCGTGCCGCGCTGTTGCTGGCCAAGCTCAACGTCCTTGGCAAGGACCTGAAAAGCGCGCAGGCCCAGCTGGAATGGGCGGTGGCCAACAGCAAGGAACCTGCGGTCAAGGATCTGGCGCGTCTGCGGCTGGCCGGCGTGCAACTCGACCAGAAGCAATATGACGCCGCGCTGAAAACCCTGTCGGCCACGCACAGCGATGCGTACGCCTTCCGTTTCCACGATGCGAAGGGCGACGTGCTGCTGGCGCAGGGCAAGCAGGCCGAGGCGCGCGCGGCCTATCAGGCGGCGTTCGGCAGGATGCAGGAGGACGACCCCTACCGCAGTATCGTCGAACTGAAACTCGATGCGCTGGGAGGAGAGGTCAAGTGATGATGCGTTTGATTGCCGCCGGTTTGGCGCTGTCGCTGTCGGGGTGCGGCGCAGTCGGCTCGATGACCAGCACGGTGGGCGGCTGGTTCGGCTCCGGCCCGGCCAAGGCCAAACCTGCCGAACTGGTCGAATTCAAGCCCACCGCCAGTCTCAGCGAGGCCTGGAAAGGCGAAACCGGCGACTCGGATGGCCGCCTGTTCCGCCCGCAGGCCGAAGGCGACGATGTGCTGGCCGCCGGCGGCAGCCGGGTGGTGCGCATCGCCGTGGCCAACGGCAGCATGGTGTGGCGCGCCGATACCGGCGTGAAACTTTCGGCTGGAGCCGGCGCGGGCCGGGGCCTGGTGCTGGCGGGCGGCGGCAAGGGCGAATTGCTGGCGCTCGATTTCGGCAGCGGGCAGGTGCGCTGGAACGTGCCGCTGTCGAGCGAGGTGACCGGACAGTTGCTGGCGGTGGCCGATATGGTTATCGCGCGCACCGGCGATGGCCGCGTGCATGGTCTGGCCGCCGCCGACGGCAGCCGCAAATGGCTGTACAGCCGCAACCTGCCGGCATTGAGCCTGCGCGGATCGGGCGGCATGGCGGTGCGCGATGACGTGCTCTACGCCGGATTTCCCGGCGGCAAGCTGGTCGCGCTCAACGCCGCCAACGGCGCGCAGCTGTGGGAAGCCACGGTGGCGCTGCCGCGCGGGGCGACCGAACTCGAACGGGTGGCCGACGTGATGGGCAATCCGGTGGTGGATGAACAGCAGGTGTGCGCCGTTACCTATCAGGGGCGGGTGGCCTGCTTCGATCGCCGCAACGGCTCGCCGCTGTGGGCGCGCGACGCCTCCAGCAACAGCGGGCTGGCGATGGACGAGCGCAATGTCTACGTCACCGACGACAAGGACGCCGTGACTGCCTACGACAAAACCAGCGGCCGTGCCGGCTGGCGGCAGGACAAGCTGGCGCGCCGCCAGGTCACCGCGCCGCTGGCGCTGGGCGCCTGGGTGGTGGTGGCCGACGGCGAAGGCGTCGTGCATGTGCTGTCGGCCGAAGACGGCAGTTTCGTTGCGCGCGCCAAGGTCGACAGCGGCGTGCGCACGGCGCCGGTCGACATCGGCCCCGGCTTCGCGGTGCAGACGGCCAAAGGCAGCGTCGTTGCCTTCAGGCTTAAATAACAGCAGATTCAAGTAAACAACGCGCCGGCTTGGCCGGCGTGCACAAGGATAGCCATGCTTCCCACTCTGGTTCTTGTCGGGCGTCCCAACGTCGGCAAGTCCACCTTGTTCAACCGCCTGACCGGCACGCGCGACGCGCTGGTGCACGACCTGCCGGGGATGACCCGCGACCGCCATTACGGGCGCGGGCGCATCGGCGGCAAACCCTATCTGGTGGTCGACACCGGCGGTCTCGAACCGGTGGCCAGGGACGGCATCATGGCCGAAATGGCGCGCCAGACGCTGCAGGCCATCGACGAGGCGGACGCCATCATTTTCATGGTCGATGCCCGCGCCGGCCTGACGCCGCAGGACAAGGCGATCGCCGACCGGTTGCGCCGCGCGTCCTGTCCGGTGCTGCTCGCAGTCAACAAGGCCGAAGGCATGAACCGCGCGGTGGTGACCGCCGAATTCCACGAGCTGGCGCTGGGCGAGCCGCTGGCGATTTCCGGCGCGCACGGCGATGGCATCGCCGATCTGGTGGACGAGGCGCTGGCGCCGTTCCCGGAAGAGGAAGCGCAGGCCGACGATTTCGGTATTCCCAAGATCGCGCTGGTGGGGCGCCCCAACGTCGGCAAGTCGACCCTGGTCAATGCGCTGGTGGGCGAGGAGCGCGTGATCGCGTTCGACCAGCCGGGCACCACGCGCGATTCGATCTACGTCGAATTCGAACGCGGCGGCAAACCCTACGTCCTGATCGATACCGCCGGCGTGCGGCGCCGCGGCAAGGTGTTCGAGACGGTGGAAAAATTCTCCGTCATCAAGACCCTGCAGGCGATCGAGGATGCCAACGTGGTGGTGCTGGTGCTCGACGCGCGCGAGAACATTTCCGAGCAGGACGCGCACCTGGCCGGCTTCGTGCTGGAAACCGGGCGTGCGCTGGTGGTCGCGGTGAACAAGTGGGACGGCCTTTCCGCCGAGCAGCGCGACGACGTCAAGCGCGACATCGGACGCAAGCTGGCGTTTCTCGATTTCGCGCGCTTCAACTACATATCGGCGCTCAAGGGCAAGGGGCTGGAAAACCTGCTGAAGGACATCGAGGCCGCCCACGCCGCCGCCTTCATCAAGCTGTCGACCCCCAAGCTCACGCGGGTGCTGGAGATGGCGGTGGAGCAGCACGCGCCGCCCAAGAACGGACTGTTCCGCCCCAAGCCGCGCTACGCTCACCAGGGCGGCAAGAACCCGCCGGTCATCATCCTGCACGGCAATGCGCTGGAAGGCCTGCGCGACGACTACAAGCGCTATCTGGAAAGCAGTTTCCGCAAGGCCTTCAAGCTGCAGGGCACGCCGCTGCGCATCCAGGTCAAGGAGGACAGCGGCAAGAACCCGTTCGAAGGTAAGGCACGCGCACCGCTGAGCGAAAGCGAGGCGACGCGGATGCGGCGCAAGAAGCGGGTGCGGCGCAAGGTCTACGGCGCGGATTGAGCGCTTGATGCGGCGCTCGATGCGCAAGTTCTGGCCATGGCTGCTGGTGCTGGGCGGCGTGCTGACGGGGCTGATCCTCACTCTGCAGGTGGTTCGTTCGGCCGATGCGGGAATGCGTGTGCAGTTCCTGACCGAAGCGCGCCTGATGCAGCGTTCACTTGATTGGACGGCGGTGCAGGCGCTGCGGGGCGAGGCAAGCGACGCCACGCGCGAGGAATATGTCCGGCTCAAGCAGCAGCTCGAAGCCTTGCGGGGTGTCAGCCCGCAGTACCGTTTCGTCTATCTGCTGGGATGGCATGACAAGGGCGAGGTGCGTTTTCTGGTGGACTCCGAAGCGGCCGATTCATCCGACTTTTCGCCCTCCGGCATGGCATACGGCGAGGCGAGCGATCAGCTGATCGCCCTGTTTTCCGGCAACCGGCGGCCGATGACCGAAGGCCCGCTGAGGGATAGCTGGGGGGTATGGGTCAGCGCACTGGTGCCGCATGTCGACCCGCAGACCGGGCAAACCATCGCCGTGCTGGGCCTGGACGTCGACGCCAGCCAATGGCGGCGAACGCTGCTGCATGCGGCGCTGCTGCCGCTCGGCGCAACGCTGGTGTTCGTGCTGACCTCCAGCCTGTTGTTTTATATGCGGACGCGCACCCGCAGGGAGCACGTGCGGCTCATGGCGTCGGAAGGCAGGCTGTACGAACAGGCCTATCACGACAGCCTGACCGGCCTGCCCAACCAGCGCCTGCTGGCCGACCGCATGACCCAGGCGTTGTCGCACGCCCACCGGATGGGGGGGCGGACGGCGATCCTGTTCCTCGACCTGGACCGTTTCAAGAACGTCAACGATTCGCTCGGCCATGCCATGGGCGATGCACTGCTGTGTGAGGTGGCCGGCCGATTGCGTGCGCTGGTGCGGGAGGACGATACGGTGGCCCGGCTGGGCGGCGACGAGTTCGTGATCCTGCTGCCTGAAATCCAGGACGACGACGACGCGCGCCATGTCGCGGAAAAAATCATCGCCGAACTCGCCAAGCCCATTGCGGTCGGCGACCAGAGCGTGTCGGTGGGGGTCAGCGTCGGCATCGCGCTGTATCCCGACGACGCGCTGGATGCGGAGGGCTGGCTGGCCTGCGCGGACCGTGCCATGTATGCGGCCAAGGACGGCGGCCGCAATACTTTCCAGTTCGCCGACCCGCTGCAGAATGCCCGCGCAAGGGAGCGCCTGTCTACCGAAACCGGCTTGCGCCAGGGGCTGGCGCGCGGCGAATTCGAACTGTTCTACCAGCCGGTGTTTTCGCTTGCGCACGGCGCGCTCGCCGGGGTCGAGGCGTTGGTGCGCTGGCGCCACCCCGAATGGGGGTGGGTGGAGCCGGCGCGTTTCATCCCCGTTGCCGAGGATTCCGGGCTGATCGTGCCGCTCGGCGACTGGATTCTCGCCGAGGCCTGCCGGGCGGCGCGGCGCTGGCACCAGCAGGGGGCGCCGGCCGTGCCGGTCATGGTCAACGTCTCGGCGCTGCAGTTGCGCCGACCCGGGTTCGAGGAGCGGCTGGGCGCGGTGTTGCAGGAGACGGAACTGCCGCCGGCGCTGCTGGAACTGGAGCTGACCGAGTCGGCCATCATGCAGGAAACGCTCGCCGGGTCGGCCTTGCTGCATCGCCTAGCGGAAGAGGGGGTCGGGCTGGCGATCGACGATTTCGGCACCGGCTATTCCAGCCTTGCTTATCTACGGAAACTGGATGCCACCCGTCTGAAAATCGACCGCAGCTTCGTCGCGGACATGGTCGAGGATGCCGAGGCCCGCGCCATTGTCGCCAGCATGGTGGGGATGGCGCGGGCGCTGGGCCTGAAAGTGACGGCGGAAGGCGTGGAGCGCGCAGCCCAGGCCGACGTGTTGCGGGACCTGGGGTGCGACGATGTCCAGGGGTATTACTTTGCGCCGCCGCTTGCCGAAGCCGCGCTGCTGTCCCGCTTGCCCGAGTGGCAGCACGGGTTCAATCCAGCCAGCGCACCAGATAGAACAGCTTGAAGCCTTCCGACGAACGCGACGGGCCGCTGGCAATCGCGGCATGGCGGTGCTTGGCGGGGTCGGCGTGCGCCAGCGCCTCGGCTTCGCTGGCGTAGACTTCGACCACGCCCTCGGGGAAGCGCTTGCGGGTCTTGCCGGAAGGCGAATAGATCACGACCGCCGAGGTGCCGACGACACTGGATTCGACATCGGTGAACAGGCTGCTGGCTTGCGGCATGCTCAGTGCGTTTTTTTCGGGATGCTGCTGATCTTGACGGCGTGGCTGTTGGGCGTCTCGTCGCTGAAGTGCGGGCGCTCTTCAAGGGTGCGGCCGGTGAGCTGGGCAAGTTCGGTTTCGCGGCCGGAGATCACCAGCAGGCAATCCTTGATGCCGAGCACGGTGGCCTCGGACAGCGGGCTGGGGTTGCCGTCGCGCGGCGCGGTGTCGCGCACGATGGAGGTGAGCGTTTTGCGCATCATGCGCATCAGGCGCTGCTCGTCGTGCAGGGCTTTTTCGTCCATGGGGAATACTCCGGAAACCAGCAAAGGTTCAATATTGTCGGTGCCGGCCGGGGCTTCGTCAACGCAAGTCCCTGGTGAAAGCGGGGGGATAAAAAGCCTGACTGGGGGCATAAGCAGAATGAACCGCCGGCACCGGGCGGCTGCTTTATGCTTCCCGGCAAAGGAGAAACCGCATGTCAGACCCGAACGCCCCGGACAATAGCAGCGAAGTCCGCGAAATCCGCATCAATCCCATCGTGCCGAGCGAATCGGTGCTGGTCGCCACCGCGCGCAGCATGCGCCCGAAAAAAGCCGAGGAACTGGCGCCACGCGACACCCGCAAGCACGTCGAAACCTGCCCGTTCTGCCGCGGCAACGAGCACAAGACGCCGCCGGTGATCCTGAGCTGGCCGGCGGACGGCGACTGGCAGATTCGCATGGTGGAAAACCTCTACCCGGTGCTGGGCGACGATCGCGAACAAGCGAACTTCAACTTCGGCCTGCAGCAGACCATCGACGGCTACGGCCGGCACGAAGTCATCATCGATCACCACGAGCATGGCATTGCCGTGCAGGACATGGCGGAAAGCCATTTGGCCGCGCTGTTCGGCGTCTACCAGGCGCGCATGCAGCAGCTGTTCGCGTCCGATGAACGCCTCAAATACGTGCTGGTATTCAAGAATTTCGGCCCGGCGGCCGGCGCGTCGATTCCGCATACGCACAGCCAGGTGATCGCGATGCCGGTGGTGCCGGAGAACGTCGACGCCGAGGTGAAGAACAGCGCCGCGTATTACGCCAAGCACCACCACTGCATTTTCTGCGCGCTGATCGACGAGGCGCTGACCTTCGAGGCGACGATCTACGACCGCAATTCGGGCGCTGTGCGGCGCAAGATCAACGTCGGTCAGTATGTGGTCGAGCGCGGCGAGAAGTTCATCGCAATCAAGCCCTTCGCCAGCCGTTACGAATGGGAAGTGCACATCCTGCCGCTGGCGCATCAGGCCGATTTTCTCGACGTGCGCGGCGAGGATCTGGCCGACCTGGCGCGGGTGGTGAAGCGCACCATGGCGCGGCTGGATGCCGTCATCGGCGGCGCGCAGTACAATTTCTTCCTGCACTCCGTGCCGCATGGCGGGACGGACTCGAAACAGGGCGCGCCGTACGCCGCGAGCTATCACTGGCATCTGGAAATCTGCCCGCGCACCTCCATTCCGACCGGGTTCGAACTGGGCTCGGGGCTGTTCGTCAACACCATCAACCCGGAACAGGCCGCCGAGCGTTTGCGTGCAGTGGATTTGTAACGGTCGCGGTAAGGCTGGCGATAAGGCTAGAATGACGCCCCGTTAACCAGCCCCGGCGGCGATCATGCAGCGAGTCAACCAATCCAGTCCGCACGCGCCGTTGGCGAGCCACGGCGGCACGCACGTCGACCGCCTGAATGCTTTGTGGAAGCTGTCGGTGCAGGGCGGCCTGGGCGACGCCGAGCGCATCCGTGCCATGCTGGCGATGGCGGCCGACGTGCTGGACATGGATCTGGTGGTGCTGGGCGAGCTGGGCGAGCACTGCACCGCGCGCTATGTCAGCGATCGCCTGGGGGTGTTTCCGGAAGGCAGCAGGCAGGCGATGGACGTGTCGCTGTGCCGTGTTGTCTACCATACCCGTACGCCGTCCCATGTCGCCGATCTGGCCGCGCATCCCCAGTATGCAGACAATCCGATGGTGACCGAGTTTGGCATGCGCACCTTCTCCGGGATTCCGGTGTCGGCCGGCGACGAGACGCGCTGGGTGCTGGCCTTTTTGCGCAGGCGCAGCGAATCGCCGCCCGACGCAGTGGATGTCGCCTACATGAATCTGATCGCCGATTGGCTCGGCAATGCCCTGCATCAGTCCGCGCAAAAGGATCTGCTGCAGCGCATCGCGCTGACCGATCCGCTGACCGGCCTGCCGAACCGGCGGGCGGCCGAAGAGCGCCTGCAAAAGGAGCGGGCGCGCACGCCGCGCGACGGCCATGGCTTCGCGCTGGCCCTGGTCGACCTCGACCATTTCAAGATGGTGAACGATCGCTACGGCCATGCCGTGGGAGACGAAGTGCTGAAAGCCGTGGCGCGCCGCTTCGAGAGCGGGCTGCGCGAAGGCGACTGGGTGGCGCGCTGGGGCGGGGAAGAATTTTTGTTCGTGCTGCATGGCAGCGCCGCGGACGAGGCTGCCGGCATCATGGAACGGCTGGCCGGCCAGGCCCGCACGACGCCCATCCAGACCAGCGTGGGGACCATTTCGCTGAGCTTCTCGGCGGGCGTGGCGGCTTTCGGCGTGAACGACAGCGAAACCCTGCCGATGCTGGAGAAAATCGACCATGCCTTGTATCGGGCCAAGGCCGATGGCCGCGACCAGGTCAGAGTGGCGGCGCATACTCATCTGCCGTGGAACAGTGCGCTGCTGCGCCAGGCGCTGGCGGAAAACCGGGTCAGGCTGGCCTCGCAGGGCATCGTCGATTTGCAGACCGGGCTGGCCGTTGCGGACGAAGCGCTGGCGCGCATCGAGACCGCGGCCGGCGAGATCGTCGAGGCCCAGGAGTTCGTCGACATGGCGGAAGGGCTCGGGCTGATGGCTGAAATCGACCGCCAGGTGATCCGCAACGTGATGCAGCATTGCGTGGCGCGAATGCATGATGGCGGCGTGACCGATTTTGCCCATTTCGTGAATGTGTCGCCGCAATTCCTGGCGCGGCGCGATCTGGTCGAGGAGATGCTCGACAACGCCATGGGCTATTGTCGGACCTGCGGTGCGATGCCGGGGCAGGTCAAGCCCATCGTGCTGGAACTGACCGAGCGTCAGCGTATCGTCAGCCTGGAGAAATTGCGTGCCGATTTGCAGCCCTTCGTCGACTTCGGCTTCCGGCTGGCGCTGGACGATTTCGGCAGCGGCTATTCGTCCTATCTGTACCTGGCGCATCTGCCGGTCAGCTTCCTGAAAATCGAAGGCTGGCTGGTGTCGCATATGCGCCAGGACCGCAAGGTGGCGGGCATCGTCGAGAGCCTGGCGAATTTTGCGCGCAAGGAGGGCATGCATACCGTGGCCGAGCACGTCGAGGATGCGGAGACTGCACGTATCCTTGCGGACATGGGCGTGGACTACGGACAGGGCTGGCATTTCGGCCGCCCGCAGCTGGCTTGATCCCGGGCTGGACTCAAGCGCCGAAACCAACAGGAAACGAGAGGCCCACAATGCATGCCAAGCCCGATACGCCAGGGATCCTGCGGATCGATATGGTCAATTTCGTAGTGCCGGCAGGCGCGTGTTTCGTCCAGTGAGCGGGCGGAGACGGGGAGAGCCCCTTTGATCGAGCGGCACGCGGGCGGCGAGCGGGTCATTCTGGTAGCGCTCGATTTCGCGACGCCGGATTTTGCCGAAAGCGTGGCCGAGCTGCGTCTGCTGGCGGCCGGTGCCGGACTCGATATCCGGGGCGAGGTCCAGGGCAAACGCAGCCGCGCGGATGCTGCGCTGTTCGTGGGTAGCGGCAAGGCCGATGAAATCGCGGCGCTGGTCGCTGCCACCGAGGCCGACGTTGTCATCTTCAATCACGAACTGTCGCCTGCACAGGAGCGCAATCTGGAGCGCCGCCTGCAGTGCCGGGTGATCGACCGCACCAGCCTGATTCTGGACATCTTTGCCCGCCGCGCGCAGAGCGCCGAAGGCAAGCTGCAGGTCGAACTGGCCCAGCTGCAACACCTGTCGACCCGCCTGGTGCGCGGCTGGACCCACCTCGAGCGCCAGCGCGGCGGCGTTGGCATGCGCGGCCCCGGCGAGAAACAGCTGGAAACCGACCGTCGCCTGCTCGGCGTGCGGGTCAAGGCGCTGCGCGAACGGCTCGCCAAGCTGGGCAGGCAGCGCCGCACCCAGCGGCGTTCGCGCTCGCGCCAGCAGGTGTTGTCGGTGGCGCTGGTGGGCTACACCAATGCGGGCAAATCCACCCTGTTCAATGTGCTGACGCGCGCCGGCGCCTACGCGGCCGACCAGCTGTTCGCCACGCTCGACACCACCACGCGCAAGATCTATCTGCCGCGCCTGGCTGAATCGGCCGGCGCCGAGCCGGCGAGCGGCGAAGTGGTGCTGGCCGATACCGTCGGCTTCATCACCCGCCTGCCGCATGACCTGGTGGCTGCCTTCCGCGCCACGCTGGAAGCCACCGCCGAAGCCGATTTGCTTCTGCACGTGATCGATTCGGCCAGCCCCGGGCGCGAACGACAGATCGAGGCGGTCGACAAGGTGCTGAAAGAAATCGGCGCAGATGCCGTGCCGCAGCTGCGGGTCTACAACAAGCTCGATTTGACGGGCGTTGCGCCAGGAGTCGGGCGCGACGAGTATGGTAAACTCCACAGCGTGTATGTATCCGCGCAAACTGGCGCCGGGATTGAACTTTTACGCGAGGCGCTGTCGGAAATCCTGCTGGCCGTGCGGCTCCGGAATGAAGCCGGCAAACCAGACGACCCTTCTCCCCAAACCACAGTTTTCTCTACGTAAACATAAACCATATGGCCTGGAACGACCCGCAATGGGGCAACAACGGTAACCGCAACAAAAACAGCGGACCGCCCGATCTGGACGAGCTTTGGCGGCGCATCAATCAGCGTCTCAATGGCATGTTCGGCAACAAGAACACCGGGGGCGGCGGCAGCGGCGGCGATGGCTTTTCCTCCGGCGGATTGCCAGGAGGCGGCAATCTGGTCGGTTTGCTGATCGGCGCGCTGGTCGTGGTGTGGGTGGCGAGCGGGTTCTACATCATCGACGCCGGCCAGCGCGGCCTGGTGCTGCGCTTTGGGCAATATGTCGAGACCACCGAGCCCGGCCCGCGCTGGCATCTGCCGTGGCCGATCGAATCGCGCGAAGTGGTCAACGTCGATCAGGTGCGCACCGTCGAAGTCGGTTACCGCACCTCGGTAAAAAGCAAGGTGCTGAAAGAATCGCTGATGCTGACCGACGACGAGAACATCATCGATCTGCAATTCGCGGTGCAATACATCCTCAAGGATCCGAAGGAATTCCTGTTCGTCAACCGCGCGCCTGAAGATTCGGTGCTGCAGGTGGCCGAGACCGCGATGCGCGAAATCGTCGGCAAGAACAAGATGGATTTCGTGCTGTATGAAGGCCGTGCCGATATTGCCGCACAGGCCAAGGTGCTGATGCAGCAGATTCTCGACCGCTACAAGACCGGCATCAGCATCAGCCAGGTGACCTTGCAGAATATCCAGCCGCCCGAACAGGTGCAGGCCGCGTTCGACGATGCGGTCAAGGCGGGGCAGGATCGCGAACGCCTGAAAAATGAAGCCGAGGCTTACTCCAACGACGTGGTGCCGCGTGCCCGCGGCCTGGCTTCGCGCCTGCAAGAGGAAGCCGAGGGTTACAAGCTGTCGGTGATTGCCAATGCCGAGGGCGAAGCCAGCCGCTTTGTGCAGATTTTTACCGAATATCAGAAAGCGCCCCAGGTGACGCGCCAGCGTATGTATCTCGATACCATGCAGACTGTGATGAACAACACCAGTAAAGTGCTGGTAGACCAGAAGGGCGGCAACAGCCTCCTGTATCTGCCGCTCGACAAATTGCAGCAGATTGTCGGCCAGACTTATAGCGGCGCGCCCGACGTGCTGTCGCAGCAGCCGGCCGCCGCGCCCGCCCCCATGGACACGCGTTCGCGCGACGCTTTACGCAGCCGTGAACGGGAGGACCGGCCATGAGCAGAAGTCTGGGTCCCATACTGATCGGCCTGATCGTGCTGCTGGTGGTGTTGAGCGGCAGCATGTTTACCGTCGACCAGCGGCAGAACGCCATCGTGTTCCAGTTGGGTGAAGTGGTGTCGGTGAAAAAAGCGCCGGGACTGTATTTCAAGCTGCCGCTGGTGCAGAACGTACGTTTCTTCGACACCCGTATCCTGACGCTGGATGCGGCCGACCCGGAGCGTTTCATCACCTCGGAAAAGAAAAACGTGCTGGTCGATTCCTTCATCAAGTGGCGCGTGGTCGATGCGAAGCAGTTCTACGTGTCGGTGGGCGGCGACGAAATGCGGGCGCAGATCCGCCTGAATCAGACCGTCAACGACGGCCTGCGCGCCGAATTCGGCAAGCGCACCGTCAACGAGGTGGTGTCGGGGCGCCGCGAGGAAATCATGAGCATCATCCGCACCAAGGCCGACGCGGACGCGCGTACGATCGGCGTGCAGGTGGTGGACGTGCGGATCAAGCGGGTCGATCTGCCGGAAGCCGTGTCGGAAAACGTCTACCGCCGGATGGAAGCCGAGCGCAAGCAGGTGGCCAACGAGCTGCGTTCGACCGGCGCGGCCGAAGCCGAAAAGATCAAGGCCGATGCCGACAAGCAGAAGGAAGTGATCGTGGCCAATGCCTATCGTGACGCGCAGCGCGTCAAGGGCGAGGGCGATGCCAAGGCCTCGGCCGTGTATGCCTCGGCCTACGGCAGGAACGCCGAATTCTATGCGTTCTATCGCAGCATGCAGGCGTATCGCGAGAGCTTCAAGAACAAAAGCGACGTCATGGTGCTCGACCCCAGCGCCGACTTCTTCAAATACATGAAGAACCCGCGTGCCGCCGGCGGGCAATGACCGGCCTCGACGGGCTTGCAGCAATCGGCTTGCTGCTGGTGATTGAAGGCGTCCTGCCGTTCGCCGCGCCCGCCGTATGGCGGGACGGTTTCCGCAGGATGCTGGAACTCGGCGACGGCCAATTGCGTTTTATCGGTGCCACCTCGATGCTGGGTGGCCTTTTTTTGTTGATGATGCTGAATTGATGTGGCTGAACCGAGATGACCGCCTGGCTGCTCCCTGAAAACGTCGAGGATGTATTGCCGCCGCAGGCCTGGCGCATGGAGGACATGCGGCGCGCGCTGCTCGACCTGTTCCGCGGCCGTGGCTATCAACTGGTGATCCCGCCGCTGATGGAATACGTCGATTCGCTGCTGACCGGTGTTGGAGCGGACCTCGACCTCAAGACCTTCAAGCTGGTCGACCAGCTCTCCGGGCGGTTGATGGGCGTGCGCGCCGACATCACGCCGCAGGTGGCGCGCATCGATGCGCACCTGCTGGCTGCCAATGCGGTGAATCGCCTGTGCTATGCGGGCAGCGTGCTGCATACCCAGTCCGCCGGCTTCCATCGCTCGCGTGAACCGATCCAGATCGGCGCCGAGCTGTATGGCGAAGCCGGTGCCGAAGCGGACCTCGAAATCCTCACCCTGATGCTGCAGGGCTTGTCCGCCTGCGGGGTGAAAACGCCGCAACTCGATATCGGCCACGTCGGTGTTTACCGTGCGCTGGCGCAGGAAGCCGGCTTGAGCGGCGACATCGAGCACCAACTGTTCGGTGCGCTGCAGACCAAGGACGGCAGTGCCGTGGCGGTGCTGACGGCAGGCTTGCCGGTGGCGCTGCGCGATGCTTTTGCCGCGCTGCCGCAGCTGTATGGCGATCGCAGCATGCTGGCAGAAGCGCGTGCGCGCCTGCCACGGCTGGCGGCAGTCGATGCGGCGCTGGATATGCTGGCGGCCCTCGACGCGGGATTGGGCGGTGTCGAGGTGGCGTACGATCTGGCCGAACTGCGCGGCTACGGCTACCACAGCGGCGTCGTCTTCGCGGCATATACCGGCGGACGCAGCCATGCGATCGCGCAGGGCGGGCGTTACGATGAAGTGGGGCGGGTATTTGGCCGGGCGCGTCCAGCCACCGGTTTCAGCCTGGATTTACGCGAACTGGTCATTGCCGGTTCAAGTGCACAATAAAGGGAGATTGCAGCATGGCAGCAAAAAACGTCGTCGTCATCGGCACCCAGTGGGGCGATGAGGGCAAGGGCAAGATCGTCGACTGGCTGACCGACCGCGCGCAGGGCGTGGTGCGCTTCCAGGGCGGCCACAACGCCGGCCACACCCTGGTGGTGGCGGGCAAGAAAACCGTGCTGCACCTGATTCCCTCAGGGATTCTGCGCGACAGCGTCACCTGCTACATCGGCAACGGCGTGGTGCTCGCCCCGGATGCGCTCCTGAAGGAAATGGACATGCTCGAAGCGGCCGGCGTCGACGTCGCCAGCCGCCTGAAAATCAGCGAAGCCTGTCCGCTGATCATGCCGCACCACGTGGCACTCGACCAGGCACGCGAGATCGCCAAGGGCGCCGGCAAGATCGGCACCACCGGGCGCGGCATCGGCCCGGCCTACGAGGACAAGGTGGCGCGCCGCGCGTTGCGCCTGCAGGACCTGTTCCATCGCGAACGTTTCGCCGCCAAGCTGGGCGAGGTGCTCGACCATCACAACTTCATGCTGAAGAACTACTACAAGGCCGAGGTGGTGAGCTTCAATCAGACGCTCGACGGCATGATGGCCATGGCCGACCGCCTCAAGCCGATGGTCGCCGACGTGCCGCGCAGCCTGTACGAAGTCAACAAGGCGGGTGGCAACCTTCTGTTCGAGGGGGCGCAGGGCACGCTGCTCGACATCGACCATGGCACCTACCCCTTCGTCACCTCGTCGAACTGCACTGCCGGCGGCGCGTCCACCGGTTCCGGTGTCGGCCCGTCCGCGATGCACTACGTGCTCGGGATCACCAAGGCCTACACCACGCGCGTCGGCTCCGGGCCGTTCCCGACCGAACTGTTCGACGATGTCGGCCAGTACCTCGGTGAGAAGGGCCACGAATTCGGCGCCACCACCGGGCGCCAGCGTCGCTGCGGCTGGTTCGACGCCGCCGCACTCAAGCGCTCGATCCAGATCAACGGCGTGTCCGGCCTGTGCGTGACCAAGCTGGATGTGCTCGATGGCCTGGAAACGGTGCGTGTGTGCGTCGGCTACAGGATCGACGGCGAGGCCTGCGACATCCTGCCGGTGGGCGCGGAATCGATCACCAACGTCGAGCCGATCTACGAGGATCTCCCCGGCTGGAGCGATACGACCGTAGGCGTGCAGGAGTTCGACAAGCTGCCGCAGAAGGCGCAGACGTATCTCAAGCGGATGGAGGCGCTGTGCGAAGTGCCGGTGGATGTGGTGTCGACCGGGCCGGACCGGGTGGAGACGATCGTGCGTCGCCACCCCTACGAGTCGTGATGCCTGAAACACGCTTTGAAAAAGCAAAAAGCCGACACGAAGTCGGCTTTTTGCTTGCAGCGTCTGGTGCCCAGAAGAGGACTCGAACCTCCACAGTGTTGCCACCGCTAGGACCTGAACCTAGTGCGTCTACCAATTCCGCCATCTGGGCTG
>NZ_JANJXQ010000221.1 GCF_024708915.1 Thiobacillus sp. | reverse complement strand
TGGACACCGTGGCGACGAAGGGATACAGGTTGACGCACACCAGGTCGATGTAAGGCATGCCGTGTTCGGTCATCGTCGCCACGTGCTCCGGCAGGTCGCGCCGCGCCAGGATGCCGCCGTGGACCTTCGGATGCAGCGTCTTCACGCGGCCGTCGAGCATTTCGGGAAAGCCGGTGTATTCGCTGACGTCGATCACCGCGAGGCCGGCGTCGCGCAGCGCCTTGGCGGTGCCGCCGGTGGACAGCAGTTCGACGCCGGACGTGGCGAGCGCATGGGCGAAATCGACGAGGCCGGTTTTGTCCGACACGGAGAGCAGGGCACGCTGGATCTTCATTGGGCGAGGGTGGGGAAGGTTAGTCGGAGAGGCCGTGTTCGCGCATCTTCTTGCGCAGGGTGTTGCGGTTGATGCCGAGCATGTCGGCAGCACGCGTCTGGTTGCCTTCGGCGCGGTCGAGGATGTAGGTCAGCAGGGGTTTCTCCACCGCACTCAGCACCATGGTGTAGATCTCGCTCGGTGCCTCGCCGTCGAGGTCCTTGAAATAGCGGTTGAGCGACCGCCGCATGCAGGCGGCGATTTCGTTTTCTTCCATCATCTTGAGGTTCCCCTTTATGCCGCGAGTCGTGTGACAGCCGGCATGTCGTCCGCGTTATTGTTTTGGTGTTCGTAGCGCAGGCGGCTGTCTGCGCGCGCCGCCTGGGCAAAATACTCGTTGACCATCGCGAGCTGCCCGGCCACGGTGTCGAGCTGATTCATGGCGTGGCGGAACGCGCTGCTGCCGATCAGCCCCCTGGTGTACCAGGAGATGTGCTTGCGCGCGACGCGCACGCCGGTCACGTCGCCGTAGAAGGCATGGAGGTCATGGATGTGCTCGAGCAGCACGGTGTGGATTTCCGCCACTTCGGGCTGCGGCAGGTGCTCGCCGGTGGCCAGGTAATGCGCGATCTCGCGGAAAATCCAGGGGCGGCCCTGTGCAGCGCGGCCGATCATCACGGCGTCGGCGCCGGTGTATTCGAGGACGTATTTCGCTTTTTCCGGGGTGGTGATGTCGCCATTGGCGATCACCGGAATCTTCGCTTCGGCCCTGACGGCCTTGATGGTGTCGTACTCGGCCTCGCCGGTGTAGCCGCAGGCGCGGGTGCGGCCGTGCATCGCCAGCGCCTGCACGCCGGCGCTCTCGGCGATCTTCAGGATGTTGAGCGCGTTCCTGTGCTCGCGATCCCAGCCGGTGCGGATCTTCAGCGTCACCGGCACCTCGGGAACGGCCTTGACCACGGCGTCGAGAATGCGCCCGACCAGGGCTTCATCCTGCAGCAGGGCGGAACCCGCCATCACGTTGCATACCTTCTTCGCCGGGCAGCCCATGTTGATGTCGATGATCTGTGCGCCGCGATCGACGTTGTGGCGTGCGGCCTCGGCCATCATCGCCGGATCGGCGCCGGCGATCTGCACGCTGATCGGGTCGACCTCGCCTTCGTGGTTGGCGCGCCGCGCCGTCTTGGCCGAACCGTACAGCAGCGAGTTCGACGTCACCATTTCGGACACGGCCATACCCGCGCCCAGCTTCTTGCAAAGCTGGCGGAAAGGCCGGTCGGTCACCCCGGCCATGGGGGCGACGATCAGGCGGTTCTTGAGGAGGTGGCTGCCGATACGCATAAGGGATCGCATTTTACCCGCGTCGCGGGTCCCGACCAAGCCGGAGAAATTTTACATTTCGGGCTGGAGGCATGCGGCCTCAGCGGCTACCATCCATGGAGTCGCTTTTCATCGAAGAACAGGGGGAAAACATGAGCTTCATGTCGGAATTCAAGGAATTTGCAGTCAAGGGCAATGCCATGGATCTGGCGGTCGGCGTCATCATCGGCGCGGCCTTCGGCAAGATCGTCGAGTCGATCGTCAACGACCTCATCATGCCGCTCGTTGGCGCGGTGTCCGGCGGCTTCGACTTTTCCAATCTGTTCATTGCCCTGGACACGGTACCCGAAGGCGTGGCGATGACGCTGGCCGAAGTGAAAGCGGCCGGCGTTCCGGTATTTGCCTACGGCAACTTCCTGACCATCCTGCTCAACTTCATCATTCTGGCGTTCATCGTCTTCATCCTGGTGAAGCAACTCAACCGGCTGAAGAAGGAAGCGCCGCCCGCCGCCCCTGCCGCGCCGCCGGAGGACATCGTGCTCTTGCGCGAAATCCGCGACAGCCTGAAAAAATAGGGCGAACGCAGAGCGAACCGAAAGGCAGCCCGGCCGGGCTGCCTTTTTTCATCGGCACCGGCGATGGGTTAGGGCGTTAACACGCCCTAGTGTGCGGCTTCCCAATTGCGGCCCGTTCCCACGCCCACACGCAGCGGCACCTTGAGCGACGCGACATTGCACATGTGCCCCGGCAGTTCGGCGCGCACGTGGTCGAGCTCGTTTTCCGGTACTTCGAGGATCAGTTCGTCGTGCACTTGCAGCAGCAGGCGGCTGGCCAGTTTTTCGCGATCGAGCCAGCCCTGCACTGCGATCATCGCCAGTTTGATGAGGTCGGCCGCGGTGCCCTGCATCGGCGCGTTGATGGCGGCGCGTTCCGCGCCCTGGCGGCGCTGCGGGTTGCGGGCGTTGATTTCCGGCAGATACAGGCGGCGGCCGAACACGGTCTCGACGTAGCCCTGGCTGCGCGCGGCCTCGCGCGTGCGCTGCATGTAGCCGGCCACGCCCGGGTAGCGCACGAAGTAGCGGTCGATCCAGGCCTGCGCAGCGGCGCGTTCGAGGTTGAGCTGGCTGGCCAGGCCGAACGCCGACATGCCGTAGATCAGGCCGAAATTGATTACCTTGGCCATGCGCCGCTGTTCGGCATTCACCTCTGCCAGCGGCACGCCGAAGACTTCGGCGGCGGTGGCGGCGTGGATGTCCTGGTCGCTGGAAAACGCATTCAGCAGGCCGGCGTCGTCGGACAGGTGCGCCATGATGCGCAGCTCGATCTGCGAATAGTCGGCCGATACCAGCACGTGTCCGGGCGGCGCGATGAAGGCTTCGCGGATGCGGCGGCCCTCGGTGGTGCGCGCCGGGATGTTCTGCAGGTTGGGGTCGGAACTTGCCAGCCGCCCGGTCACCGCGGTCGCCTGCGAATAGCTGGTGTGCACCCGCCCGGTGGCCGGATCGATCATCTGCGGCAGCTTGTCGGTGTAGGTCGATTTCAGCTTGGCCAGCCCGCGGTAGTCGAGAATTGCCCGCGCGATGGGGTGATCGAGCGCCAGCTGCTCCAGCGTCTCCTCGTCGGTGGAGGGCGCGCCGCCCGGGGTTTTCTTGAGCACCGGCAGGCCCTTCTGCGTAAACAGGATGTCGCCGATCTGCTTGGGAGAGCCGAGATTGAACGGCTGCCCGGCTTCCTGGTAGGCGCGCTGCTCCAGTTCCAGCATCTTCCTGCCAAGCTCGCCGCTCTGTAGCGCCAGCAGGTTGCGGTCGAGCAGCACGCCGGCGCGTTCCATGCGGAACAGAATCTGCGCCACCGGCAGTTCGATGTTCCTGTACACGAAAGCCAGCTTGTCGGAGGCGGCGATCTGCGGCGCCAATGCATCGCGCACCCGCAGCGTGATGTCGGCGTCTTCCGCTGCGTATTCGCCGGCACGCTCGATCGCCACCTGTTCGAAGCCGATGCGCGCCGCGCCCTTGCCGGTGACGTCGTCGTAGCTGAGCGTCGCCAGCCCGAGGTGGCGCGTTGCCAGATTGCCGAGTTCGTGCGACTGGTGCGCTTCGAGCACGTAGGACTGCAGCAGCGTGTCGTCGATGACGCCGCCGCCTCCGACCCCCCCAAGCGCGATGCCGTAATTGGCAAAAATATGGCGGTCGTATTTGAGGTGCTGGCCGATGATTCTGGGTTCGGGGTTTTCCAGCAGCGGTGCGAGCCTGGTTAGAACGGCAGTCCGGTCGAGCTGTTCGGGCGCGCCGGCATAGTGATGCGCCAGCGGCAGGTAGGCCGCTTCGCCGTGGGCCGTGGCGAACGAGATGCCGACCAGTTCGGCCTGCATCGCGTTGAGGCTGGTGGTTTCGGTGTCGAGCGCAAACGCCGGCGCGGCTTCC
>NZ_JANJXQ010000186.1 GCF_024708915.1 Thiobacillus sp. | reverse complement strand
CACGCTGCTCATGGTGAAGCCGGGCGTGGTCGGCGTCGGCACCTTCAATCCCAGCGGCAGTCCGCGCGCCAACCTGCAGGGCACCGGCTTTGCGGTGCTCGACGGACGCTACGTGGTGTCGTGCGCGCACATCTTTCTCAGACCACTGGACAGCGAGAAGAAGGAAACCCATGCCATCTTCATCGGGCGCGACCGTCAGGTGGCGGTGCGCACCGCACAGCTGATCGCCACCGACCGCGCGCGCGATCTGGCCCTGCTGAAAATTGCCGGCGATCCGCTGCCCGCGCTGAAGCTGGGCGATTCGAACAGCGTGCGCGAAGGCTGGCAGCTGTATTTCACCGGTTATCCGATCGGCTCGGTGCTGGGGCTCAACCCGTCCACCCACCGCGCCGGGCTCGCCGCAGTCATTCCCATTTTCACACCGGTGCAAAGCGCTTCGCAGTTGAATGCGCGCGCGCTCAAACAGGCGCAGCAGCCCTACGAGGTGTTCGAGCTCGACGCCATCGCCTACCCCGGCAACAGCGGCAGCCCGGTGTGGCACCCGGAAACCGGCGAGGTGCTGGGCGTGGTCAACTCGGTGTACGTCAAGGGGGCGAAAGAAGCCGCGCTCTCGGCGCCGAGCGGGATCAGCTACGCGATTCCGGCAAAATACGTGCATCAACTGCTGGAGCAGGCGCTGCCCAAAGCGCCCTGAGCGCGCCTACATGCCGCCGGTCAGGCTGACGCCGAGACCGAGCGACTGCTGGCTGCGGTTGTAATCGATCAGCGATTCGCCATAGCCGTTGAAATACTGCACGTAACCTCTCAAGCGCCCGTACAGCGGAAAACCCCAGCTCAGCTTCAATGCGCCGCGATTGTCCGACGCCGCGAAATTGTTGCGTAGCAGCAGCGAATACGTATTGCGCCCTTTGCTATAGATCGCCAGCAGATCGCCGTGCCCGAGGTAGTCATCGATGTCGGGGTTGTCGCCGTCGCCGTCGCGCTCCGGAATCCGGTACCAGGGGCGGACCAGCAAGGCCAGGTTGCCGCGCTCGAATCCGAACTGCGCGTACGCCCGGTTCCAGCTGCGCGACAGCGCTGCGCCGCGGCCGTTCGACTGGTGCACCAGCCCGAGGTTGATGAAGCGCCCGCGAAAACCGGCCAGATCGTAATCGGTGCGGAACACCAGCATCGCCTCCGGCTCGTAGTTGGTCTCGCGGAACGGCGCGGAAAGGCTTCGGTTGTAGGCTTGCCAGAACGAGGTGGCAGTGTAGCCGAACCACAAATCGACGTTGTCGTTGCCGAACACGCCCTGCATCCCCTTGATCTTGAAACTCAGCTGCAATTCGGTCTCGACGGGATCGAGCCTGAGGTCGGTCTGCCCGAGCGCTGCCTGGAACGAGGCGTTGCCGGGCGAGTCGCTGGCCTTGAACGGCAGAAAATAATTGGGGTGATGCGGGCGGAACAGGAAGGCACCCCGCTTGGCTGCGTCGTCGAGTTCCCAGTGGCGCGACAGCGCCGAAAGCAGCCTGGGTTCCGGCGGCTCAAGTTGCAGCGCGGGTTGCGCCGCGACAGGCGCCACGGCGGCTTGCAGTTCGGCCGTGGATGCGGCCGCGGGCTGCGGCCGCCCGGCCAGCCGGTCGTAACACGCCAGCCGCTCGGCATCCGCCGAAATCGCGCTGCATCCTTCCCAGTCGGCAATCGAGGCGGCCTGCGCGCTGCCCAGCAAGCCCGCGCACAGCAGGGCCAGCGGAATTGCGCCGCACGCAGGTCTCGCGGGTCGCGTCCGCACCCGGCGCTCAGTCGAGAATCACGCTGTGCCCCGGTAGCGGCGCCTGCGCGTCCCAGCCGAACTGCCTCTGCAAATCGGCGGCGAAACCGGTTGCCACGCTGTCTTCGCCGTGCACCACGAACACCTGGCGCGGTCTGCTGCGAAAGTGGCCGAGCCAGGCGAGCAGGGCGCTGCGGTCGGCATGTGCCGACAGCCCGCCCAGGGTGTAGAGGTCGGCGCGCACCGGAATGTCCTCGCCCAGCAGGCGCACCCGCTTGGCGCCGTCGACCAGACGGCGGCCGAAGGTGCCGGCCGCCTGAAAACCGGTGATGAGGATGGTCGATTCGCGGCGCGGCAGGTTGGCGCGCAGGTGAAACTTGATGCGGCCGGCTTCGCACATGCCGCTGGCCGAGATGATGACGGCGCCCCCCGTGATGCGGTTGAGCGCTTTCGATTCCTCCACATCCTCGACAAACTCGAGCTTGCGGAAATGCGCGGCACCGCCGTGGCGGCCCATCAGCTCATGGGTTTCGGCATCGAGCAGCGCCATGTGCCTGAAGGTGATCTCGGTGGCGGCGGTGGCCATCGGCGAATCGACGAATACGGAAAGCCTGGGGATGCGCGCCTGCCGGGTCAGATCGGCCAGCAGGTAGAGCATGTCCTGAGTGCGCCCCACCGCGAAAGCAGGAATGACGACGTTGCCGCCCTTCTTTTCGATGGTGTCGCAGATCGCCTCGACCAGTTCGTCCTGCGTCGCCTCCATGCTCTTGTGATCGCGATTGCCGTAGGTCGACTCGACTACCAGGTAATCGGCCTCGAAAATCGGTGTGGGATCGCGCAGCAGCGGCCGCGCGGGCTGGCCGAGGTCGCCGGAAAACACGATCTTGCGGCGGCGCGCACCTTCGCCCACCCACACCTCGACGATCGCCGAGCCGAGGATGTGGCCGGCGTCGCGGAAGGTGCAGCGCACCTGCGGATGCGGCGCGATCTCCAGGTCGTAGTCGACCGGGTTGAGGCGCTTCAGCGAAGCCTGCGCCTGCGCCACCGTGTACAGCGGCGCGATGTCGCGCGTCGGCGCAGCCTTGTCGCGCCGGTCCCGGTCCCTGCGGAAGCGGTCGACGTTGGCGTACTCGGCCTCTTTTTCCTGGATGTGTGCGGAGTCCGGCAGCATCACCGCCAGCAGGTCGCAGGTGGCGCGGGTTGCGTGGATCTTGCCCTTGAAGCCGAGCGCGACCAGCCGCGGCAGCAGGCCGGAATGGTCGATGTGGGCGTGGGTGAGGATCACGAAGTCGATGTCGCGCGGATCGAAGGAAAACGCGCGCTGGTTCTTGGCGCGCGTTTCGCGCCCGCCCTGGAACATGCCGCAATCGACCAGAAAGCGTACGCCGTCGGCCTCCACCAGATAGCTGGAGCCGGTCACCTCGCGCGCCGCGCCGAGAAAAGTCAGTTTAATCATGGAGTGCCGCGCAGCATCAGCCCCGCGGGGTCAAGTAGAGGCCTCGATCTTACACCGGAGCAACGCGCCCTCGCCTTTCCGCTACGCGCCGATTCCCGCGCTGAAGGAATCCCGTGGATCCGGGCACCCTGCTGCTTGCCGCCCCGCGCGCGCCCGTATTCCACCTTAATCCGGACCCGCATCGCTCGCACGCGTGGCGCCGATACCGTGAAGAAAAATGGGAAACACCAGCTTTCCCTCTGAAATCAGCGATTTTCGTGTTTCTATCACTGAAACGCGTATTACCAGACCCTGAATGATGCCGATGAACATGACAGCGGCGTCCTGCTCGTTCAGGTCCGCTCGAACCAGTTTCTGCGCCTTGGCCTGGATAATGAGATCGGTCACCTTGGCCTCGTAATCCGCCAGAATGCTGCGGATCAGTTCCTTGATCTTGGGATTTTTCTTCAGCAGCTGATCGGTGAATATCAGCTTCGGGATCGCCGGCACCTTGTCGACGAAACCCAGATGAGCGAAAAACATCTTCTCAAGGGAATCGAGCGGATCCCTGCCCTGCCCTGCCGCCACGTCCACCACGCTCATCAGCCGACCGCGTACCCAGTGGACGACCGCCAGCCAGATCATGTCCTTGCTGGGGAAATGGCGGAAAATCGCGCCCTGCGTGACGCCCACGGCCTTGGCCATATCCTGCGTCGTCACGCTGTCCACGCTCTGCTCGCCGGCAAGCTCCACGGCAGCCTTGATGATTTCTTCCTGGCGTTCTTCCGCCGACAGTCGTTGCCTGGGTTCGCTCATCTCTTGTTTCCCTTGTTTCGTGTTTCACTGATTGCAGAATTTCCGGGCGCGAGTGCCGTGACCGCATGGGCGCGCCGGGAGTGTTTTACGCCGCCCGATACGCGCCCGTCTGCAGCGAATCGACAGCCGCTGCATTCACGATGCACGGCGTCGACTCGTACGTACCAGTTCATGCCAGGCAATAGCCGCGATCGCTGCCCACACCAGCGTTCGCATACTCATGGCGATCACCGTACGAAGCTCGTAGGCACCGCCGGACGCTACATGCACGCCGAATGCGGCGAACGCGATCGCGGTGGCCAGGGCAATGGCAACCGCCAGCCGTACCGCCCAGCGCTGCCGCAGCCACAGGCCGGCACCGGCGACGACATAGGCGAAACCCGCGAGAAAATTGAACCAGAGCACGAACGGCACATAGTTTCCGGCCGCGGTGCGTGCCGTTCCGTCGCCGAACAGGATCGTGCCGCCTTCCTTGATGGTGAGCAGGCCAAACCCGATTGCGAGCAGTGAAATCGCCCAGATGTGGAATCTGCGTTTGTGTTTGGATGGAGTCACGTGAGCTTTCCTTTTTGGTGAGCTTGTAGCCGGGAACATTGCTTGCCGGATGTCATTTCGATGCAGCGGCCATTCCTGCGCGCGTGTGGCAATGGCTCACTGAACGGCATCTCTCTTGCCGTAAAAGTGCGCCACGAAGGGCTTGCGGAATTCGCTGTGGCAGTTGTAGCAGCTGGTCTGCAGTTTCTGGAAGGCCAGAATCACGCCCGGGCCGTCTCTGGACCCGGCCGCCCTGCCAAGCGCCTGTGCCTGGTCGTGGGTTTCACCGTCATAGGTCTTGAACTTGCCCACGCTGGTCCCGGCGAAGCGCAGGATGCGCATTTTCTCTGCCAGCGGCGGCTGCGGATGGTCGGCGATCAGCGGCGCGGTCTTCTCCACCAGCGCCCAGTCCTCACGCGAGATACCGTCGGTGATGACCTGCATGTTGCGGCCCAGATCCTTCATGATCTTCTGCAGGACCAGCGGATCGGCAGCAGACGCGCCGCCTGCGGCGGCCAGCAGAGCGGAAACGGCGAGGCACTTGAGAATCGGTGTGCGGGCGTAGTTCATGTCAGGCCATCCTTTTCTTGAAGCGAAGCGAACTCATGGTCAGAAGCGCCGTGCCCAGTACCGCCAGGGCGGCGAACTGCGGCCACAGGATGTCCCAGCCGCTGCCCTTGAGGAAGATGTCGCGGATGATGACCAGGAAGTAGCGCAGCGGGTTGAGATAGGTGAGCCACTGCGCCGGCTCCGGCATGTTCGAGATCGGGAACATGAAGCCGGACAGCAGCACCGCGGGAAGGTAGAAGAAAAACGACGACATCAACGCCTGCTGCTGGGTCTGGGAGATGGTGGAGATGAACAGGCCGATGCCGATGGTCGACATCAGGTACAGTCCGGCGCCGAACAGCAGCAGCGCCAGGCTGCCCTGGATCGGCACGTTGAACCAGCTGACCCCGATCGCGGTGACCACCAGCACGTCGATGAAGCTGATCAGCACGAACGGCAGGGTCTTGCCGAGAATCAGCTCGAAGGAGCGGATGGGCGTCACCATCAGCTGCTCCATGGTGCCGATCTCGCGTTCGCGCACGATGGCCATGGCGGTGAGCAGCAGGGAGATCAGCAGCACCACCACGGCGATCACGCCGGGGACGTTGAAATAGCGGCTTTTCAGGTCGGGGTTGTACCAGGCGCGCGAGCGCAGTTCGATGGGCCCGGTCTGCGGTGGCGCCGGCTGGGCAAGTTCGCCGGGCACGACGCGCGCCCGGGAAAATTCCTGGGTGATGCGCTGGGCGTAGTCCATCGCCACCGTGCCGGTGTTGGAGTCGGTGCCGTCGACGATGGTCTGGATTGCCGCCTGCCGTCCGGATTTCAGATCTTCGGCGAAGCCGCGGTTGATCTGGATGCCGATGGTGGCCTGGCCGCGGTCGAGCAGTTCGCCCAGCCGCTCCGGCCGGTCGGTGTTGTCCACCACGGTGAAATAACCGGAGGCGGTGAAGCGCTCAATCAGCGCACGGCTCTGCGGGCTCTTGTCGAGGTCGCACACGGCGGTCTTGATATGGTCGACGTCGGTGGTCACGGCGTAGCCGAACATGATCAGCTGGATCACCGGCATGACGAAGATCAGCGCCTTCATGCGCGGGTCGCGCAGCACCTGGATGAACTCCTTCACCAGCATGCGATAGATCCGTTCCCACATACCGCCTCCGTCAGGCCAGTTTCTTGCGGAACTTGCCGAGGGCGATGGCGAACACCACCACCGCGAACAGCCCCAGGAAGATCAGGTCGCCCGCCACGAACGCAGGCGGGCTGGCCTTGAGAAAAATGTTCTTCAGCACCTCGACGAAATAGCGCGCCTGCACCACGTGGGTGACCGCCTGCAGGAAGCGCGGCATGTTGTCGATGGAATAAAGAAAGCCGGAGAGCAGGAAGGCGGGCAGAAAGGTGACCACCATCGCCAGCTGGCTCGCCACCAGCTGCGACTTGGCGATGGTGGAGACCATGATGCCGAGGCTGAGCCCGCCCACCAGGAACATCGCGGTGACGCCGAGCAGGAACAGGAAGCTGCCCCTGAGCGGCACGTCGAACACCCATACCCCCATTGCCACCGAAAACAGCACGTCGGCCACGCCGATCACGAAATACGGCGTCATCTTGCCGAGAAACAGTTCGATCGGCTGCACCGGCGTGGCGATCAGCTGCTCCATGGTACCGCTCTCCCATTCGCGCGAGACGGTGAGCGAGGTCAAGAGCGCGGTGATCACCGTCATGATCACCGCGATCAGGCCGGGGATGATGAACCAGCGGCTTTTCAGCTCGGGGTTGTACCAGACGCGCAGGCGGTTATCCACGGCGAGCTCGATCGCCGTTCCCTGCTGCTGCGCCATGCTGAAACGGTTGGTGATGGCCTCGGCATAGCCCAGCGCGATGGTCGCGGTGTTGGCGTCCGAGCCGTCGGCCAGCACCTGCACCCGTGCCGTGCGCCCCTGCTCCAGGTCACGTGCAAAGTTCGGCGGAATCACCAGCGCCAGGTGGGCGCGGCCCTCATCGAGCAACGCGCCTGCGGCGGCGTAACTTTCCACCGTTGCGACCACGTTGAAGTAGCTGGAGGCCGGAAACCCTTCCACATAATGACGGCTGGTCGCGCTCCTGTCCTGGTCGTAGACAGCGAGGTTGAGCGTCTTGATGTCCATGGTGATGGCGTAACCGAACAGGATCAGCAGGATCAGCGGCATCAGGAAGGCCATCGCCAGCGAGCGCGGGTCGCGGACGATGTGGATGAATTCCTTCTTCACCAGCGCCCACAGCCGGATCCACGAGAAGCTGCGCGGCTTCATGTCGGCGCACCCTCCATGCTCCTGCGATCCTCGAGTTCGACCAGCGAGACGAACACGTCCTCCATCGAGGGTCTGACCTGGACGATCCCGCTCGTCGCCAGCCCGCGTCCGGCCAGAAAATCGCCCACCGCCGCGGTCGCCGCATCCGCATCGTCAACCACCGCGTGCAGGGTGTCGCCGAACAGGGCCACCTCCTTCACCAGCCCCGAATCTTCGAGCTGCTCCAGCGCCTCGAACGGGCGCTCGACCCGAATCTCCAGGATGTCTTCGGGGATGATGGTCTTGAGCTCGGCGGGGGTGCCCTTGGCGATCATCCGGCCGCGCGAAATCAGCGCCAGTTCGTCGCAGTACTCGGCCTCTTCCATGTAATGGGTGGTGACGAACACGGTGGTGCCGCGGTGCGACATCTGCGCGATCAGATCCCAGAACTGGCGGCGCGACAGCGGGTCGACCCCCGAGGTCGGCTCGTCGAGAAACAGGATCGGCGGCTCGTGCAGCACCGCACAGCCGAGCGCCAGGCGCTGTTTCCAGCCGCCGGCCAGCGACCGGGTCAGGCTGTCGCGCTTGTCCGCGAGGCCCGCCATGTCCAGCACCCAGTCCTTGCGTTCGGTACGCCTGGCCCTGGGTACGTTGTAGATGCCACTGAAGAAATCGATGTTTTCCTCGACCGACAGGTCGTCGTAGAGCGAGAACTTCTGCGACATGTAGCCGATGTGGCGCTTGATGGTTTCGGACTCGCTCATGATATCGAAGCCCGCCACCCGGCCCGAACCGGAACTGGGCAGCAGCAGGCCGCACAGCATGCGGATGGTGGTCGATTTTCCCGCGCCGTTGGGGCCAAGAAAGCCGAACACCTGGCCGGTTTCCACACTGAGCGAGACGCGATCGACGGCGACGAAATCGCCGAACTTGCGCGTCAGCTCATGCACTTCGACCGCGTAGTCGGTGCTCATGCCGCCGCCTCGGCGTCATCCCGCGTCACCTGATGGATGAACACGTCCTCCAGCGTCGGGGTGATGACTTTTTCTGCCCGCACCGCGATGCCGGCCTCTTTCAGGATCGCCCGGACCTGCTCCATTTCCGCGGCGCCTTCGGTATACAGATGCAGCATGCCGCCGAACAGGCTGACGCGACTGGAACCCAGCTGCGCGGCGAGCGCCTCGCGCGCGGCGCGCGGCTGTTCGGTTTCCAGTTCCAGCAACTGGCCGGGAATGCCTTCTTTCAGTTTTTGCGGGGTATCGCACTGGATCAGGCGGCCGCGATGCATCAGGCCGACGCGGGTGCAACGCTCCGCTTCGTCGAGGTAGGCGGTGGAAACGAAGATCGTCACCCCTTCCTTCAGCATGGCGTAGAGGATGCGCCAGAAATCGCGCCGCGACACCGGATCGACGCCGTTGGTGGGC
>NZ_JANJXQ010000182.1 GCF_024708915.1 Thiobacillus sp. | reverse complement strand
ACCGCCTCCTCGACCGAGATCTCGTCGAAGGGGTTCATGCTCATCTTGACGTTGGCCAGGTCCACGCCGCTGCCGTCGGCCTTGACGCGAACCTTGACGTTGTAATCGACCACGCGCTTGACCGGTACGAGGATCTTCATGCTGTTCCCTTGTGTTCGTCTTGAGTGTTCTTGTGCCGCTTCAGACCACGCCGTCCGCGCGCAGGCGGGCGATCGCCGCGGCGTCGAGGCCGAGCGTGGCGGCGAGGATCTCGTCGGTATGCTCGCCCAGCATCGGCGGCGGCAAGCGGTAATCCACCGGCGTGGCCGACAGCTTCATCGGGCTGGCCACCAGCGGCACCTGGCCGGCGACCGGATGCGGCATCGTCACCTTCAGCCCGCGCGCCTGCACCTGCGGGTCGGCGAAGACGTCGGCGAGGGTGTTGATCGGGCCGCAGGGCACGGCGAGGGCCTCGAGCCTGGCGATCCAATCCGCGGTGCTGCGCTCGACGGTGAGCTTCTTCAGCAGCGGGATCAGCGTCGCGCGATTGACGACGCGCGCGCGGTTGGTGGCGAAGCGTTCGTCGCTTGCGAGCTGTGGCGCGCCGGCGGCCGCGCAGAAGCGCGCGAACTGCCCGTCGTTGCCGATGGCGAGGATCATGTAGCCGTCGGCGGTGGGGAAGTCCTGGTAGGGCACGATGTTGGGATGGGCGTTACCCAGCCGCTGCGGGCTCTGCCCGGTGGCGAGGTAGTTGCCCGCCTGGTTGGCGAGGCAGGCCACCTGCACGTCGAGCAGCGCCATGTCGATGTACTGGCCCTCGCCGCTCTTGTCGCGCCAGGCCAGCGCGGCGAGCACCGCGTTGGTGGCGTACAGGCCGGTGAGGATGTCGGTGAGCGCCACGCCCACCTTCATCGGGCCGCCGCCCTCCTCGCCGTCGGGCCGGCCGGTGATGCTCATCAGCCCGCCCAGGCCCTGGATCAGGAAGTCGTAGCCGGCGCGCGGCGCATACGGCCCGTCCTGGCCGAAGCCGGTGATCGAGCAATACACCAGGCGCGGATTGACCGCCTTCAGGCTGTCGTAGTCAAGGCCGTACTGCGCGAGGCCGCCGACCTTGAAGTTCTCCAGCACCACGTCGGACTCGGCGGCGAGCCGGCGCACCAGCGCCTGGCCCTCGGCCTGGGTGATGTCGATGGTGATCGAGCGCTTGTTGCGGTTGGCGCACAGGTAGTACGCCGCCACGCTGGTGTCGGCGCCCTGCTCGTCCTTGAGCCAGGGCGGGCCCCAGCCGCGGGTGTCGTCGCCAGCGCCGGGGCGCTCGACCTTGATGACGTCCGCGCCAAGGTCGGCCAGCATCTGCCCGGCCCAGGGGCCGGCCAGGATGCGCGAGAGGTCGAGGACGCGGACGTGCGACAGGGCGCCGGGCATCGGGGCTCTCCGTGGGCTCAGTTGCTGAACGCGGCGATGCCGGTGATGGCGCGGCCGAGGATCAGCGCATGGACGTCGTGGGTGCCTTCGTAGGTGTTGACCACCTCGAGGTTCACCAGGTGGCGGGCCACCGGGTACTCGTCCGAGATGCCGTTGCCGCCGAGCATGTCGCGCGCCATGCGGGCGATGTCGAGCGCCTTGCCGCAGGAGTTGCGCTTGATGATTGAGGTGATCTCGACCGGGGCGATGCCCTCGTCCTTCATGCGGCCCACGCGCAGCACCGCCTGCAGGCCGAGGGTGATCTCGGTGAGCATGTCGGCGAGCTTCTTCTGGATGAGCTGGTTGGCAGCGAGCGGGCGGCCGAACTGCTTGCGGTCGAGCACGTACTGGCGGGCGCGGAACCAGCAGTCTTCGGCGGCGCCGAGCGCGCCCCAGGCGATGCCGTAACGCGCCGAGTTGAGGCAGGTGAACGGCCCCTTCAGGCCCTGCACGCCGGGCATCAGGTTCTCTTCCGGCACGAACACCTCGTCCATGACGATCTCGCCGGTGATCGAGGCGCGCAGGCCGACCTTGCCGTGGATGGCGGGGGCGGAGAGGCCCTTCCAGCCCTTTTCGAGGATGAAGCCGCGGATGATGCCGTCCTCGGTCTTCGCCCACACCACGAAAACGTCGGCGATCGGCGAGTTGGAGATCCACATCTTCGAGCCCGAGAGCGAGTAGCCGCCCTTCACCTGCTTGGCGCGGGTGACCATGCTGCCGGGGTCGGAGCCGTGGTTCGGCTCGGTCAGGCCGAAGCAGCCGATCCATTCGCCGGTGGCGAGCTTGGGCAGGTATTTCTTCTTCTGCGCCTCGGTGCCGAACTCGTTGATCGGCACCATCACCAGCGAGGACTGCACGCTCATCATCGAGCGGTAGCCGGAGTCGACGCGCTCGACTTCGCGGGCGATGAGGCCGTAGCAGACGTAGTTGAGGCCGGCGCCGCCGTACTCGGCCGGGATGGTGGGTCCGAGCAGGCCCAGCTCGCCCATCTCGCGAAAGATGGCCGGATCGGTGGTCTCGTTGCGGAAGGCGTCCTGGATGCGCGGCAGCAGCCTGTCCTGACAGTACTGGTGGGCGGTGTCGCGCACCATGCGCTCCTCTTCGGAGAGCTGCAGGTCGAGGAGGAGGGGGTCGTCCCACTTGAAGGAGGCTTTGGCTTTGTTCATGGCAATGTCCGTGGTGAAAAATTAGCGAATGGTCAGCCCGCCGTCGACGGCGAGGATCTGTCCGGTGATATAGCTTGCCCAGTCGGAGGCGAGGAAGACGAAGGCGGGGGCGACCTCGTTCGGCTCGGCCCAGCGGCCGAGCGGGATGCGCTCGAGATACTTGTCCTTGAAGCGGTCGTCGGTGCGGATCACTTCGGTCATCGGCGTCGCCGCGCCCGGGGCGATGGCGTTCACCGTGATGCCGTGGCGGCCGAGCTCCTTGGCCGCCGACTTGGTCATGCCGGCGATGGCGGCCTTGGCGGCGCTGTAGTTGATCTGGCCGATGGTGCCGAGCAGGCCCGCCGTCGAGGTGACGTTGATGATGCGGCCCGACTTGCGCTCGATCATGCCGTTTACCACCGCCTGCAGGCAGTAGAAGCTGCCGTTCATGTGCACGTCGATGACCTGCTGCCACTGCTCCGGCGTCATCTTGTGCAGCATGGCGGTGCGCGTGATGCCGGCGTTGTTCACCAGGATGTCGACGCGGCCCCATTCGGCGGCGACCTCGGCGGCCATCCGGTTCACCGATTCGCGCTCGGCGACGTTGCAGGCGAAGCCCTTCGCCGTGCCGCCGGCGAGGCGGATGTCGGCGGCGACGGTCTCCGCCGCATCGGCGTTCATGTCGACCACCGCGACCTTCGCGCCCTCCTGGGCGTAGGCCTGGGCGATGGCGGCGCCGATACCCTGGCCGGCGCCGGTGACGATTGCAATCTTGTCTTTCAGAAACATGTGATGCCCGACCTCCCTGGTTATCTCTCTCCGCTCAACCGATCAGCGTGAAGCGCCGCGTGCAGGTGTCGCCGCCCCGCGGAAGCTGACTTTCCGTGGCCACGCGCACCTTCGGCGAAATGGTCTTCGCCGCCACCTGGAACCAGCGGTCGCAGCCCTCGCCGCACTGGTTCGGCAGGCCGGCCGCGCGGAAGGAATCCATCCACGGGCAGGCGGTGTGCACCACCAGCACGTCCTTGCCGTCCTTCCGCATGTGCGCCGTCTCGCCCATCACGTCGCTGGCGCGCTGCATGGTGAAGGCGATCTGCTCGAGGTCCTCCGGCCTGCCGCCGCGCTTCAAATACATCTCGCCGGTGCCGACGCCGACGTTCTCCCAGAAGGCGAGTTCCATCTCCTTCGCCGCCGCCTCGCCATGTCTGTCCTTCACCGACTTGCGCCAGGCGTGGAAGAAGTCGTGTGTGATGCGGATCATCGACTGCCAGTCGCGCTCCTTGCGTGCCAGCGCCATCTCCAGGTCGGCGCCGCTTTTTTCGGTCGTGCTCATGCCGGTTTCCCCTTTTGGTCCTGCCGCGCGGCGAAATCCGCCAGCGCCTGTTTGAATTCCGCCTCCATCTGCGGCGTCACTTCGGCGCCGCACTCGTAGCAGGTGTTGGTCATGCGGTCGAACCAGCGGCAGCCGCACTGGTCGCAGGCGAGTTCCGGGGCGCCGGCCGGGTTGAAGAAGATCATCGGCAGGCTCCGAGGAAGGCCAGGCCCAGCGTGTCGAGGAATTCCTCGTAGCCGGCGTCCTGCAGTTCGTATTTCGTGCGCATGACGAAGAACATGACGTTGCCGGCGCGGATCTGCCGCTTCATCAGCGACAGCGTGTCGTCGCCGATGTTGTTGCGCAGCCGGTCCAGTGCCTCGGCGTCGGCGACGAAGAGCAGATCCACTTTGGCTTCCTGAAAACCGCGGTAGGGCACGACTTCTGCGTGCATGCCGCCCGGCACGACTTCCCAGCGCAGCATTTCGCCGGCGCCCTCGGCGGCCATCAGGCCGGCGACGTGCTTGCCCGGCTGGATGCCCGAGCCTTCCTTCGGCACGATGGCGACGCTGGAGCCGGGCACCATCTCGGTGAACAGTTCCTCGTGGCGGTCCAGCATGGCCTGCCATTCATCGAGTTCGCCGAAAACGCTTGTTGTCGCTACGTTCATGTCAGTGCTTGGGAAACACCAGTCCGAGGTCCTCGACGAACTCGGCCAGCCCGGCCTCTTCGAGTTCGTCCATGGTTTTCAGCATATATGGATGCAGGCGACCTTGCCGGATCAAAGCCGGCAGGGGCGCCCAGCCGCCTTCGCGCAGGGCCGCCAGCGCCGCATCGTCGGCCACCAGCAGGACCGCCACGTCGTCGCCGGCCGCTCCGTTATACTCGCGAAGGTCGGCCTGGCAGCCTTCGTCGCCGCAGCGCCAGAGGAGCAGGGTGCCGCGGCGTGCGGCAAAATCCTCACGCCGCAGCAAGCCGATCGAGGCGGTCGACATCGGCATGCCTTCGCGATCCAGCATGGATTGCCAGCCTGCACGATTGAAGAAACCGTCTACCATCGAAGCCCATGACGCCAAGTCAGGTAACAGGTGGTTATATAGCATGATAAGATCAAAAACTGCAACGTATTGCATCAAGAAATATATAAATGCACAATAATGCAGAATATTTGGCAAGGAATAAACGATGAAGCCGGCTACAGGGATTGACCTGACGGCGATCCTGAACCGCTCCCGCCCGGCTCTGGCGCGCGCCATCACCCTCCTGGAAAACGACCGCTCCGGTGCCGCCGAACTGATGGCCGAACTCGCGCCGCGCTGCGGTCGTGCCCACGTCGTCGGCGTGACCGGGGCGCCGGGCGCCGGCAAGTCCACCCTCATCAACGCCCTCATCGGCGAATTCACGAAACGCGGGCGCAGCGTCGCCGTCGTCGCCGTCGATCCCTCCAGTCCGATCAGCGGCGGCTCCATCCTCGGCGACCG
>NZ_JANJXQ010000283.1 GCF_024708915.1 Thiobacillus sp. | reverse complement strand
CTAGTGTCGTGACTCGGAAATATCGCAACATGAAACGGCGTCTTTTTCCGCATGGCGGCGTTGCTCGTCGTTGCCATAGAGTCGACTATGTCGCCTCCTCGCGCCTTGCCCTGCGAAAAAATCCATCCGTTTCATTATGTCACCCTATTTCTGAGTCACGACACTAGTGGCCAAAACCAAGACGATCTACACCTGCACCGAATGCGGCGGGCAGTCGCCCAAGTGGCAGGGCCAGTGCCCGGCGTGCAATGCCTGGAACACCCTGGTCGAAACGATTGCGGAATCGGCCAAGCCGCGCTTCGCTTCGCTGGCGGCGACCAGTACCGCACAATTCCTGCATGACGTCGAAGCCTCGGAAGAGAGCCGCATCGCTACCGACATCGGTGAGCTCGACCGCGTGCTCGGCGGCGGCCTGGTGCCGGGTGGCGTGACGCTGATCGGCGGCGACCCCGGTATCGGCAAATCGACGCTGCTCTTGCAAGCCTTGGCCGGCCTGTCCGGCAGGCTGAAGACGCTCTACGTCAGCGGCGAGGAATCGGCGCGCCAGGTTGCGCTGCGCGCGCGTCGGCTGTCGCTGCCCGAGACCCATCTGCCAGTGCTGCCGGAAATACGGTTGGAGGCCATTCTTGCGCAGCTCGCCGGGATGAAGCCCGAGGTCGCAGTGATCGATTCGATCCAGACCGTGTATTCGGAAGCGCTGACCTCGGCACCGGGTTCGGTGGCGCAGGTGCGCGAATGCGCCGCGCAGCTGACGCGCCAGGCCAAGCAGAGCGGCTGCGCGATCATCCTTGTCGGCCACGTCACCAAGGAAGGCGCGATCGCCGGCCCGCGCGTGCTCGAGCACATCGTCGACACCGTGCTCTACTTCGAGGGTGACACCGGGTCGAGCTTCCGTCTGGTGCGCGCGTTCAAGAACCGCTTCGGTGCGGTGAACGAGATCGGCGTGTTCGCGATGACCGAGAAGGGACTGAAGGGCGTCTCCAACCCTTCGGCGATCTTCCTGTCGCGCCACGGCGAGCCGGTTCCGGGCTCCTGCGTGCTCGTGACGCAGGAGGGCACGCGGCCGCTCCTGGTCGAGATCCAGGCGCTGGTCGATTCCAGCCAGGCCCCGAGCCCGCGGCGGCTGTCGGTCGGCCTGGAGCAGAACCGGCTGGCGATGCTGCTTGCCGTGCTGCACCGGCACGCCGGCATTGCCTGCTTCGACCAGGACGTGTTCGTCAACGCGGTGGGCGGGGTGAAGATCAGCGAGCCGGCGGCCGACCTTGCGGTGCTGGCTGCGATCGTGTCCTCGCTCAGAAGCCAGCCGCTGCCCGACAAGCTCGTGATGTTCGGC
>NZ_JANJXQ010000162.1 GCF_024708915.1 Thiobacillus sp. | reverse complement strand
GAGCGCGGACATCAGATGCTCGACGGTGGATACCTTGGCGGGACCGGATTCGAGCATCGAGCACAGCCGGGTGTCGGTGACGAGATAGGGGTCGGCCTTGAGCTCGACGGGCGGATCGAGATCCATGCGCCGGAACACGATGCCGCTGTCGGGGCCGGCCGGGCGCAGGGTCATCTCGACCTTGACGCCGGAATGCAGGCCGACGCCGGTCGCCTTGACCGGCGTTTTCAGGGTGCGTTGCTTGATCATTTTGTCATTTTAACCGCTCGGGCAGGCGGGCAGCGGTTTACCCGGGTTCCGTCCGCGGACGGCGCCCGGGCAACCGGCTCAGTCGGCCTGGCGGCGCAGGAAAGCCGGAATGTCCAGGGTGTCGATGCCGGAATCGGTCATCGCCTGGATGGTGCGGCTGCGGCGGCTGGTCATCACGCTGGGCAGTTCTTCGCTGCCGCTCGCCATCATCGGCGCATCGTCGGTGCCGGTGCGGATGATCTGCATCGGCTTCGCATGCTGGCGGGCAACCGGGTTGCCGAGACCGGTGGCGACCATGGTGACGCGCAGGCCGTCTTCCATGCCGTCGTCGAGCACCTGGCCGACGATGACCGTGGCTTCCTCGGCGGTGAAGCTCTTGATGGTGTCCATCACTTCGTGGATTTCACGCATCTTCACGGTGCTTGATGCGGTGATGTTGACCAGCACGCCGCGCGCACCGGCCAGGTTGACGTCTTCCAGCAGCGGGCTGGCGACGGCCTGTTCGGCGGCGATGCGGGCGCGATTGTCGCCGCTGGCCTGGGCCGAGCCCATCATCGCCATGCCCATTTCGCTCATCACGGTGCGCACGTCGGCGAAATCGACGTTGACCAGGCCGGGGCAGTTGATGACTTCGGCGATGCCGCCGACCGCGCCGTGCAGCACGTCGTTGGCGGCCTTGAAGGCATCGAGCATGGAGATATCGTCGCCCAGCACCTGCATCAGCTTTTCGTTGGGGATGATGATCAGCGAATCGACGTGGCGCGCCAGCGCTTCGATGCCGGCGTTGGCGGCGCGCACGCGCTTGCCCTCGAACATGAAGGGCTTGGTGACCACCGCCACGGTGAGAATGCCGAGCTCCTTGGCGACCTCGGCCACCACCGGGGCCGCGCCGGTGCCTGTACCGCCGCCCATGCCGGCGGTGATGAACAGCATGTCGGCGCCATCGATCAGTTCGGCGATGCGCTCGCGGTCTTCCAGTGCGGCTTCGCGGCCGACGTCGGGGTTGGCGCCGGCGCCGAGACCTTTGGTCACGTTATTGCCGAGCTGCAGCTGCAGTCTGGCCTGGTTGCGCTTCAACGCCTGCGCATCGGTGTTGATGGCGATGAATTCCACGCCGTTCAAGCCCGAGCTGATCATGTGGTCGACCGCATTGCCGCCGCAGCCGCCCACGCCAATCACCTTGATCACCGCATCCTGGGTGTCTACATCCATCAGTTCAAACATGTTGCTCTCCTCATTTTCCCAAAACAAAAAACCACACTCAAAAATCCTTTGGCGTGTCTGCCGCACGGGGCACAACCGCCAAATCCCGTTTCGACGTCGCTCGCTCGCCTTCAGCGGAACGGCGTCAGAAATTCCCCTTGAACCAGCTTTTCATGCGTTCGAAGATGTCCTTCAAATTGTTGCCGGACAGCTTCGGTGCATCGCGTCCGCGTGCCTCCAGACCGGCCATCAGCAAGCCCGTGCAGGTGGCGAAGCGCGGGTTGTGCATGACGTCCGCCAGTCCGCCCTCGTAGCGCGGCCAGCCCATCCGTACCGGCATGTGAAAGACCTCCTCGCCGAGTTCGACCATGCCCTGCATGCCCGCCGAGCCGCCGGTGATGACGATGCCGGACGACAGCAGCTCCTCGAAGCCGCTGCGCCGCAACTCGGCCTGCACCAGCGAATACAGCTCTTCCATGCGCGGCTCGATGAATTCGGCCAGCGTCTGTCTGGATAAGGTCCGCGGCGGGCGGTCGCCGATGCCCGGCACCTCGATCATGTCGCGCGCGTCGGCCAGCTGGCGCAGCGCGCAGCCGTACTGGATCTTGATGTCCTCGGCTTCTTTCGGCGGCGTACGCAGCGCCACCGCGATGTCGTTGTTGACCTGGTCGCCCGCCACCGGAATCACCGCGGTGTGGCGGATCGCGCCGTTGGTGAACACGGCGATGTCGGTGGTGCCGCCGCCGATGTCGACGAGGCAGACGCCAAGCTCCTTCTCGTCCTCGGTCAGCACCGCCATCGCAGAAGCGAGCGGCTGCAGCACCAGGTCGCCGACTTCGAGTCCGCAGCGGCGCACGCACTTGATGATGTTCTGCGCCGCCGACACCGCGCCGGTGACGATGTGCACCTTCACTTCCAGGCGCACCGCGCTCATACCGAGCGGGTCGCGCACGTCTTCCTGGCCGTCGACGATGAATTCCTGCGGGATGGTATGGAGGATCTGCTGGTCGGTCGGGATGTTGACCGCGCGCGCGGTTTCGACCACGCGGTCGACGTCCATCTGGGAGATTTCCTTGTCCTTGATGGCGAACATGCCGTGCGAATTGAAGCTCTTGATGTGGCTGCCGGCAATGCCGGTATAGACCTCGCGGATCTTGCAGTCGGCCATCAGCTCGGCCTCTTCCAGCGCGCGCTGGATGGCGTTGACGGTGGCTTCGATGTTCACCACCACGCCGCGGCGCAGCCCGCGCGACGGACTCGTACCCATACCGATGATCTCCAGCATGCCCTCGTCGTTGATCTCGGCGACGATGCAGACGATCTTGGAGGTGCCGATGTCGAGGCCGACAACCAGGTTTTTGGGGTCTCTTGGCTTGCTCATGTTTTACTCGATTTGAAGGGGGACGCGCCGCCCGGCATGCGCACGGCAAACCCGTCGCTGTAGCGCAGATCGACGGTGACAGGCGCAAGCGATGCCGCGGGTACCACGGCATCCGGCGAGGCCACTGCGGCGCCCTGCGGCGCCGGCTGTGCGCCGAACAGGCGCGGATACAGGGCGGCAAAGCGCGCCAGCCGTGCCTCGGTGTGCAACCGCCCCAGCGCCAGGGACATGTCGTTGTCCAGCCGCATGCGCCAGGCCCGGCGCGGCGACAGGCGCAGCTCGGCTATGCTCATGCCGAGCGGGGCGAGCGTCGCCTGATGGCGGCGGTAGGCGGCGACCACCTCGGCGCTGCTGCCGTCGGGGCCGGACAGGCGCGGCAAGGTTCCCGCCACCGCCGCCACGAATACCTCGCCGTCCGCGTTCACCAGCGCATTGTCGTTCCAGCGCGCCAGCGGCACATACTCGACCAGCGACACCACCAGGGTGTCGGGCCAGCGGCGTTCCACCCGCGCCTCGCGCACCCAGGGCAGTTTTTCCAGGCTGCTGCGCACGCGTTCGAGATCGACGGTAAAGAACGTGCCGCGCACCTGGCGTTCGGCCACCAGCCGGATCTGCGCTTCGGTCACGTGCGCCACCGGAGTTTTCACCTCGATGTTGCGCAGGGCAAACCACGGCTGCGCCGCCACCCAGCTGACCGCGCCATAGGCCAGCAGGCCGAGCGCACCCCAGGTCAGCACACGGGCGACCTGCGACAGCGGGTGGGCGGCAAGTTCGGGCGATGCGCTCATGCCAGCGTCTGCTCCAGAATTTTCAGGCACAGGACATCGAAATCCAGCCCCGCCGCGCGTGCCGCCATCGGCACCAGGCTGTGGTCGGTCATGCCGGGCGAGGTGTTCACTTCCAGCAGGTAGGGATTGCCGAGACTGTCCAGCATCAGATCGACCCGCCCCCAGCCGCGTCCGTCGACCAGGCGGAAAGCCTCCAGCGCCAGTTTCCGCAATGCCATTTCCTGCGCATCGGGCAGCCCCGCGGGGCAGTGATAGCGGGTGTCGTTGCGCAGATACTTGGCCTCGAAATCATAGAAGGAGCGGTCCTTGGCGGGCTCCAGGCGGATCAGCGGCAAGGCGCTGTCGCCGAGGATGCCGACGGTGAACTCGGCGCCGTCGACGAATTTTTCCGCCAGCACCAGCGCGTCGTGTTCGGCGGCGGTTTCATACGCGGCCGCCAGCGTGCCGGCCTCGGTCACCTTGCTCATGCCGATGCTGGAGCCCTCGCGCGCGGGCTTGACGAAAATCGGCAGGCCGAGCTTCTTCTCCACTGCGGCGAAATCGCTGGCGGCGACAAGCATCTCCCAGTCGGCCGTTGGCAGGCCGGCGGCACGCCACAACAGCTTGGTGCGCCACTTGTCCATGCCGACGGCCGAAGCCATCACGCCGCTGCCGGTATAGGGAATGTTCAGCAGCTCGAGCGCGCCCTGCATGCAGCCGTCTTCGCCGTAGCGCCCATGCAGCGCGATGAAGACGCGGTCGAATTCGCCACTGATCAGATCGCCGAGATTACGCGTCGCCGGGTCGAACGGATGCGCGTCGACCCCCTGTCGTGTCAATGCCGCCAGCACCGCGGCGCCGCTGTTGAGCGACACCGGACGCTCGGCGGAGGTGCCGCCCAGCATCACCGCGACTTTTCCAAACTTGCTCACTGCCGTTCTCCGATAATTCGCACTTCGCGGATCAGCCGCACATTGGTGCGCGCTTCCACACTGTCTTCCACATACTCGATCAAACGCTCGATGTCGGTCGCCGTGGCGTTGCCCAGGTTGACGATGAAGTTGGCGTGCTTCTCCGAAACCTGCGCATCGCCAATACGGAAGCCCTTGAGCCCGCAGTACTCGACCAGCCGCGCCGCATAATCATCGGGCGGGTTGCGGAACACCGAACCGGCGTTGGGCAGATTCAGGGGCTGCGAGGCGATCCGCTGTTTCAGCAGCGCCTTGATCGTTTCGCGCGAGGCGGCGCCGTCGCCGCGGGCCAGCCGGAACCAGCCGCCGATGAACCATTCCTGCTGCGCGCGCTTCAGCGCCACATGGCGGTAGCCGGTGACGTACTCGTCCGGCCGCCGCTCGTTCAACTGTCCCTGGCGATCGAGCGTCAGCACCTGCACCAGCTTGTCCCAGGTTTCGCTGCCGTAGCAGCCGGCATTCATTGCAATCGCGCCGCCGACGGTGCCGGGAATGCCGGCCCAGAACTCGCCGCCGACCAGGTCGTGATTGGCGGCAAAGCGCGCCAGTTTGGGCGCGGCAACCCCTGCCTGGGCATAGATCAGCGCCGTGTCGACGCCCTCGGGCGCAGGCGGCAAGCCCTGCGTGCGGCTTTCGAGTGCGAGTTTTTTCAGCACGCCGTGCAGCAGGATCACCACGCCCTTCACGCCGCCGTCGCGCACCAGCAGATTGCTGCCCAGCCCGACCATGTGGATGTCCTCGTGCGCGGGCACCGAGCGCACCAGCCAGACCAGGTCGTCAAGATCGGCCGGGATGTAGGTGCGCTGCGCGGCGCCGCCGGCACGCCACGACACATATTTCTTCATCGGCTGGTTGTAGAGAAAGTGCCCGCGCAGCACCGGCGCGGCGCCGCCCGCCATGTCGATCTCGCTCATGCGGTAGTCATGCCGCATGATCGGCTCCCAGCGCCGGCGCCACCTGGCCGATACTGCCGGCGCCCATCACCAGCACCACGTCATTGGCTCGTGCGAGATCGTGTACTGCAGCAGGCACGTCGGCGACGTTTTCCACGAATACCGGCTCGACCTTGCCGGCCACGCGCACGGCACGCGCCAGCGCGCGGCCATCCGCTGCGACGATGGGCGCCTCGCCTGCGGGATAAACCTCGGTCAGCACCAGCACATCGGTTTCCGACAGCACTTTCACGAAGTCCTCGAAACAGTCGCGCGTGCGTGTAAAACGGTGCGGCTGGAACACCAGTACCAGCCGCCGCCCGGGAAAGGCTCCGCGTGCGGCGGCGAGCGTCGCTGCCATTTCCACCGGGTGATGACCGTAGTCGTCGACCAGGCAGTAGGTGCCGCCGTCCCTGGCGACCTGCTCGCCGTAACGCTGGAAGCGCCGGCCGACGCCGTGGAATTCGGCCAGCGCCTTGACGATGGCGGCGTCATCGGCGCCGATTTCGGTCGCTACCGCAATCGCCGCCAGGGCATTCAATACATTGTGCATGCCGGGGTGGTTGAGCACCACGCCGAGGTCGGCCATGCCTTCGCGCTTGACGGTGAAATGCATGCGGCCGTGCTCGAAGCGCGCATCGACCGCGCGCACCTGCGCCGCCTCGGCGAAGCCGTAGGTGGTGATCGGCTTGCTGATGCGCGGCAGGATTTCGCGTACCTGCGGATCGTCGATGCACAGCACCGCCATCCCGTAAAAGGGAAGCCGCTGGCAGAAATCGACGAAGGCCTGTTTCAGCCGCTCGAAGTCATGGCCATAGGTGTCCATGTGATCGGCATCGATGTTGGTGACGATGGCGATCACCGGCGTCAGGTAGAGGAAGGAGGCGTCGGATTCGTCGGCTTCGGCCACCAGAAAATCGCCCTTGCCGAGCCGCGCATTGGTGCCGGCGGCGGTGAGCTTGCCGCCGATGACGTAGGTCGGGTCCATCCCGGCTTCGCCGAGGATGCTGGCGACCAGGCTGGTGGTGGTGGTCTTGCCATGGGTGCCGGCGACCGCGATGCCCTGCCGCAGCCGCATCAGTTCGGCCAGCATCAGGGCGCGCGGCACGATGGGAATTTTCTTTTCGCGCGCCGCGATCACCTCGGGATTGCTGTCCTGCACCGCAGTCGAGGTGACGACCGCATCGGCTTCGACAATATTTCCGGCCGCGTGGCCGCGCTGGATGCGCGCACCCAGTTTCGCCAGCCGCTGCGTCACTGCGTTGTCGGCCAGATCGGAGCCGGACACCGCGTAGCCCAGGTTGAGCAGCACTTCGGCGATGCCGCTCATGCCGACGCCGCCGATGCCGACAAAGTGGATGTGTTTGACGGCGTGTCTCATGCTGCGTACCTCCGGTACGCAGGTGAGGTGTGAGGCGCGAGGCGTGAGGCGGACGACGCGCGGGGTTTGGCGCAGGCGCCTGTCCCATAGCCCGCCCCAATCAGATAGGACACATTCCGCACTCCGACCCTCCACGCCTCACGCCTCACGCTTCACCCCTCGCCAATTCTTCACAAATATCGGCGACCTGCCGGGTCGCATCGGGCCGGGCAAGTTTCATGGCTTGATCCGACATGGCGGCGAGCGTGGCGCGGTCGAGTCCGCCGATCAGCGCGGCGAGCTTTTCCGCGGTCAGCTCTTTCTGCTGCACCAGCCAGGCCGCGCCGGCATCGGAGAGAAACTCGGCGTTGCCGGTCTGATGGTCGTCCACCGCGAAAGGAAACGGCACCAGCAGCGCGGGCACGCCGGCGCAGGCGAGTTCCGCCACCGTCATCGCGCCGGCGCGGCAGATGGCGAAGTCGCAGTCGCGGTAGGCTGCGGCCATGTCCTCGATGTAGTCGCGCACCTCGGCGACCACCCCGGCGGCGGCATAGTTGGCGCGCAGCGCATCGAGATGCTGACGGCCGGACTGGTGCACCACCTGCGGGCGCTGTTCGGCGGGCAGCAGCGCCAGCGCCTGCGGCACCCGTTCGTTCAGGGCCTGCGCGCCGAGGCTGCCGCCCACCACCAGCAGGCGCAGCGGGCCGCTGCGGCCGGCGCGTCCGTCTGCCGGCATGGCGGCAATGTCGGCGCGCACCGGATTGCCCACCCATTCGGCTGCCACGCGGCGGCACGGAATAGGCTTGTCGTGCGCATGAGTGAACACCTTGGGAAACGCCGTCAGCACGCGGTCGGCCAGGCAGGCCAGCACGCGGTTGGTGAGGCCGCCGACCGAATTCTGTTCGTGGATCACCAGCGGCCGGTTGAGAAGGCTCGCCATCATGCCGCCGGGAAAAGCGGTGTAGCCGCCCATGCCCAGTACGACGTCGGGCCTGCGCTGCAGGATGGCGCGCAGGCTTTGCCCGAACGCGAGCAGCAGCATGGCCGGCAGTAACAACTTCTGCAGCACGCCCTTGCCGCGCACCCCGCCCATCGACACCCACACCATGTCGATGCCCGCCTGCGGCACCACGCGCGCTTCGAGGCCGTTTTTGGTGCCGAGCCAGAACACCTCCCAGCCGCGCGCGCGCAGGGCGTCGGCCACCGCGAGCGCGGGGTAGACATGGCCGCCGGTGCCGCCGGCCATGACCATGAGGGTGCGGTTGGCGGCCGCCATCAGAACGTCTTCCCCCGCATCATCTGGCGGTGCTCCCAGTCGATGCGCAACAGCACGGCGATCGCCAGGCAGTTGGCGACGATGCCGCTGCCGCCGAACGACAGGAAAGGCAGGGTCAGGCCCTTGGTCGGCAGCAGGCCGACGTTCACCCCCATGTTGATGAGCGCCTGCACCCCGAGCCAGATGCCGATGCCCTGCGCCACCAATGCGCAATAATTGCGTTCGAGCTGGGCCGCGCGATGGCCGATCAGGAAGGCCTTGACGATGAGCCAGGCGAACAGCCCGATCACCACCGCCACGCCGACGAAGCCGAACTCCTCGGCGATGACGGCGAGCAGGAAATCGGTATGCGCTTCCGGCAGGTAGAACAGCTTTTCGACGCTGCCGCCCAGCCCCAGTCCCAGCCATTCACCGCGGCCGAAAGCGATCAGCGCGTGCGACAGCTGATAGCCCTTTCCATACGGGTCGGCGAACGGGTCCATGAAGCCGAGCACGCGCTGCAGACGATAGGGCGAGGTCAGGATCAGGAGGACGAAGCCGACCAGCAGCACCGCCACCAGTCCGGCGAAGACTTTCCAGTTGAGGCCGCCGAGGAACAGGATGCCCATGGCGATGGAGATGATGACGACGAAGGCGCCGAAATCCGGTTCGCGCAGCAGCAGCGCGCCGGCCAGCATCATCACCGCCGCCATCGGCAGGAAACCCTTCTTGAAATCGTGCATGAAAGCGGCCTTGCGCGTGGTGTAGTCGGCGGCGTACAGCACGGCGAGAAACTTCATCAGCTCAGACGGCTGCAGATTGGCGAAGCCGAGCGGGATCCAGCGGCGGCTGCCGTTGACTTCGCGGCCGATGCCGGGGATCAGCACCACCGCCAGCAGCAGCAGGCCGGCGAGGAAGAGATAGGGCGCCGCCTGCTGCCACACCCGCATCGGCACCTGGAACGCAGCCATGCCGACGCCGACGCCAAGCGCGATGAAGAGCCCCTGCCGCAGCAAATAAAATTCGCCGTTGTGGCCGGTGTACCTGGCCGCCTCGGCGATCGCGATGGACGCGGAATACACCATCACCAGGCCGAGCGCCAGCAGGCCGAGCGCCAGCCACAGCAGGCTGAAGTCGAGTTCGGCACTGGGCTTGGGTGCGCGCGCGGTGTAGAGCATCAGCCCGCTGCCCTTTCTGCCGCCAGTTTTTTCACGGCGTCGATGAATACTTCGGCACGATGGGCGTAGTTGCGGAACATGTCGAAGCTGGCGCAGGCGGGGGACAGCAGCACGGCATCGCCGGGCTGCGCCAGGCGGTACGCCTGCGCGACGGCATCGGCCATGCTTTCAACCTTGTAGCTATCGATGCCGCAGCCGGCAAGCGCGGCGGCGATCAGCGGCGCGTCGCGGCCGATCAGCAGCACTGCGCGGGCATTGGCTTCGACGGCGGCCTTGAGCGGGCCGAAGTCCTGCCCCTTGCCGTCGCCGCCCAGGATCACCACCGCGCGGCGGCGGCCCATGCCGTAGAGCGCGGCCTCGGTCGCGCCGACATTGGTGCCTTTGGAATCGTCGTACCAGGTCACGCCTTCGATCTCCATGACCTTTTCCACCCGGTGCGGCAAGCCCTTGAAATGCACCAGGCCGCGCAGCAGCGCCTCCATCGGCAGGCCCAGCGCGCGGGTCAGCGCCAGCGCCGCCAGCGCGTTGGCGGCATTGTGCAGGCCGGCCACCGGCAGTGCGGACAACGGCATCAGCATGTCGCCGCCGAGGCAAAGCTCGTCCTCGCACAAGCCGAAACTCTCGCCCTTTGGACAGCGATCCAGACCGAAGCTGATCACGCTGCGGCCCGGCCGCGCCATGGCGAGACTGCGCGCATCGTCGCGGTTCAGCACCTGCACGCCGTCGCCGCTGAAAATCCGCGCCTTGGCTGCCGCGTAGGCCTCCATGTCGGGATAGCGATCCATGTGGTCTTCCGACAGATTGAGCACGGTGGCGGCGTCGGCCGCGAGGCTGGATGTCGTTTCGAGCTGGAACGACGACAACTCCAGAACCCATACCTGCGGCGGAGCCGCGAATCCCTGCTCGATTTCGTACAGTGCATCCAGCACCGGCAGGCCGATGTTGCCTGCCACGCAGGTGCTCAGCCCGGCCATGCGGCACATGTCGCCGCACATCGCGGTGACGGTGCTCTTGCCATTGCTGCCGGTAATCGCGAGCACCCGCATCGGGCCGCTTGAACTGGAAGACTCGGCACGCTGGGCGTTGAGCGCACGGATGGCGCGGGCGAACAGCTCGACGTCGCCCACCGCCTCGACGCCTGCCGCGGTGGCACGGGCGACCGCCGGATCGGCCAGCGGCACACCGGGGCTCACCACCAGCAACTCGGCGGCCTGCAGTCGCGCATCCTCGAAGGCGCCGGTATGCAGCGGCACCTGCGGCAGCCATTCGGCCAGGCGTGCGGCGTGCGGCGGCGCTGCGCGGCTGTCGGCCACGCTCACCACGGCGCCGCGCGCCGCCAGCCAGCGCGCGCACGACAGGCCGGTGTCGCCGAGGCCGAGCACCAGGACCTTTTTGCCGGAGAGCTTGAGGCTGTCGTAGTTCACGGCCGGTCAACCCCTTCACCACAGAGGCACAGAGATATGTCCCGCAGGGACGGTATCCCTTGGGATCCAGTGAACCCCTGTTGAGCCGATGGATCACCCTGTCTCACGCATGAGACAGGGCACAGGATCTTGCTCCCTGCCTCTGTGCCTCTGTGGTGAGAGGTTTCAAGGTTCACTGTTTTCATCTGAGTTTCAGGCTCGACAGGCCAATCAGCACCAGCATCATGCTGATGATCCAGAAACGCACCACCACCTGGTTTTCCTTCCAGCCCTTGAGCTCGTAGTGGTGGTGGATCGGCGCCATGCGGAACACGCGCTTGCCGGTGAGCTTGAACGAGGCGACCTGCACCATCACCGACAGGGTCTCGACCACGAACACGCCGCACATGATGAAGAGCACGATTTCCTGGCGCACGATGACGGCGACCACGCCGAGCGCCGCGCCCAGCGCCAGCGCGCCGACGTCGCCCATGAACACTTCTGCCGGGTAGGCGTTGAACCACAGGAAGGCGAGTCCGGCGCCCGCCATGGCGGCGCAGAAAATCGCCAACTCGCCGGCACCGGGAACGAAAGGCACGCCGAGATATTTGGAGAACACCGCGTTGCCGGCGACGTAGGCGAAGATCGCCAGCGCCGAGGCGACCATCACCGTCGGCAGGATCGCCAGGCCGTCGAGGCCGTCGGTCAGGTTGACCGCATTGCTGGAGCCGACGATGACGAAGTAAGTGAGCGCGATGAAGGCCGCCGCCGACAAGCTGAGCGTGGCGTGCTTGAGAAAGGGGATGATGAGTTCGGTATGCGCCGGCAGGCTGGCGGTTTGCCACAGGTAGGCCGCGACCGCAAGGCCGATCACCGACTGCCAGAAGTATTTCCAGCGCGAAGGCAGGCCGCGCGAATTTTTCTCGACCACCTTGCGCCAGTCGTCGATCCAGCCGATGACGCCAAAGCCGAGCAGGGTGAGCAAGGCCACCCACACATAGTCGTTCGACAGGTCGGCCCACAGCAGCGTGGTGACGCTGACCGACACCAGGATCAGCGCGCCGCCCATGGTCGGCGTGCCGGCCTTGACCAGGTGCGTCTGCGGGCCGTCGCTGCGCACCGACTGGCCGATTTTCAGCGCGGCGAGCCGGCGGATCACCGCCGGGCCGACGACGAAGGAAATCGTCAGCGCGGTCAGCGTCGCCAGCACCGCGCGCAGCGTCAGGTAGTTGAAGACGTTGAAGGCGCGGATGTCCTGGCCGAGTTGTTGGAATAGCCAAAGCAGCATGTCAGTGTCCTTGTCCGCCCGCTGAGGACGTCGATGCCCCGGCCGCCCGGCCGTCGGGGGATTCCGTAAAGCTTTTGACCACGCGCTCCATCTGCATGAAACGCGACCCCTTCACCAGTACCGTGGTATCGGGCGCAAGCTCGTTTTCGAGTTCGGCAAGCAATTCCTGGATGCGTTCGAAATGCATCGCGCCGGCACCGAATGCGCCAGCGGTTTCTTTCGTCAACTCGCCCAGCGCCAGGAGTCGCTCCACCCCCGCTGCGCGCGCGGCAAGTCCGATCTGCGCATGCATCGCCGCGGCGTCGCTGCCGAGTTCGCCCATGTCGCCCAGCACCAGCAGTTTCCGGCCGGGCTGCTGCGCCAGCACCGCCAGTGCGGCCCTGACCGAATCGGGGTTGGCGTTGTAGGTGTCGTCGATGAAGGTGCTGCCATGTAGTGCAGCTGTTCTTTGCAGGCGGCCCTTGATGCCGCCGAAGCCCGCCAGGCCGGCGACGATGCTGCGATGGCTGACGTCGAGCGCGAAGGCGGCGGCAGCGGCGGCAAGCGCGTTCATCACGTTGTGCTCGCCCGGCACCCGCAGTTCCACCTCGAGTTCGGCATTCGGCAAGACGATGGTCAGCATCGAGCCGAATCCGTCGGGCCGATAGCGGCCATGAATTGCCGCCGCCGGCGTCAGGCCGAAATCCAGCATGCTGCGGCGCGCATTGAGTTCGCGCCACAATCCGGCATACGCACTGTCGGCGTTGAACACCGCGATGCCCGCATCCGTCAGGCCGGCGAAGATCTCACCCTTGGCGCGCGCGATATTCTCAAGCGACCCGAGAAAGCCGATATGCGCCGCGAGCGCGTTGTTGACCAGCGCCACGTCCGGTCGCGCCAGGTGCGTCAGATAATCGATTTCGCCGGCGTGGTTCATGCCCATTTCGAGCACGGCGAACTGGTGCGTCGCGCGCAGGCGCAGCAGCATCAGCGGCAGCCCGATGTCGTTGTTGAGATTGCCTTCGGTATTGAGCACCGCCGCGTCCGACCCCGCTTCCGCCCGCAGGATCGCCGCCAGCATTTCCTTGACGGTGGTTTTGCCGTTGCTGCCGGTAATCGCCACCACCGGCAGCCTGAAGCGCGCGCGCCAGCCGGCGGCCAGTTTGCCAAGGGCGAGACGGGTGTCGTCGACGCGGATGGCCGCGGCGATTGCCGGCGCCTGTGCGCGGTCGAGCACCACGCCGGCGGCGCCTTGCTGCAGCGCCTGCGCAGCGAAGGCGCCGCCGTCGAACTTTTCGCCGCGCAGCGCGATGAAGAGATCGCCCGGCAGGATCGCCCGGCTGTCGGTGGAGACGCGCAGCACCTCGGCGTCCGCACCGGTAAACGGCACCTCGAGCATGGCTGCGGCTTCGGACAAACGCATCATGCTCATGTCCATGCCTCCAGCGCTTTTTTCGCCACCGCGACATCGGAGAACGGCAGCCGTTGGCCGCCCATTTCCTGGTAGTCCTCGTGGCCCTTGCCGGCGATCAGCACCACGTCGCCCTGCTGCGCGCCACCGATAGCCTCGAAGATGGCGCGCGCGCGGTCCGCCTCGACGTGCGGCTTGCCGCTTGTTCCGGCGAGGATGTCGTCGATGATGTGGCGCGGATCCTCGTTGCGCGGGTTGTCGCTGGTGACCCAGACCGCGTCCGCGCCGCGGCTGGCCGCCTGCCCCATCAACGGACGCTTGCCCTTGTCGCGGTTGCCGCCGCAGCCGAAGACGCAAATGAGGCGGCCGCCGCTGACGATTTCGCGCAGGGTGGCAAGCACCTTTTCCAGCGCATCGGGCGTGTGGGCGTAATCCACCACCACCAGTGGCTGCGTGCTGCCGCCGAGCGTCTGCATCCGCCCCGGCGGCGGGACGATGTGCGCCAACGCCCGGCAGGCGTCGTCCAGTCTCACCTCCGATACCAGCAGGGCGGTGAGCACGGCCAGCAGGTTGGCGGCGTTGAAGCGGCCCAGCAGCGGCACGTCGAGTTCGGCATCGCCCCAGTCGGTGTGCAGGTGCAGATGCAGGCCGGTTTGCGACAGGCGCAGCTTTTCTCCCACCACGGCGCCGCGCTGGAATCCATAGCCGGCGACGCGCGACGGCCGCGTTTCGCTTTCCAGCTGCCGGCCGAAGGCATCGTCGACGTTCAGTACGGCCCACTGCAGTCCCGGCCAGTTGAACAGGCGCGCCTTGGCATCGGCATAGCTGCCCATGTCGCCGTGGTAGTCGAGATGGTCGCGCGACAGGTTGGTCAGCACCGCAACGTTGAGCCGGGTGCCATTGATCCGCCCTTGCGCAAGGCCGTGCGACGACACTTCCATCGCACACCCCACCGCACCTTGCTGCCGGTAGAGCGCCAGACGCTGCTGCAATTCGACGGCGTCGGGCGTGGTGTTGAGGGCAGGCGTCAGCGCGCCGGGCTGGTTCCCGACAGAAGGAAAGCCGTTGCCGACGGTGCCGATGACGGCGGTTTTCCGCCCCAACTGCGAAAACGCCTGCGCCACCCAGTGCGCCACCGAGGTTTTGCCGTTGGTGCCGGTGACACCGACCATATGCAGTGCGCGCGAAGGCTCGCCATATATGTGGGCGGCGATTTCGCCGATGCGGGTTTTCAGCCCGGCCACGCCCGCATTGGGAACGCCGAGCGCGGGATCCCACTGATAGTGGTCGGCCTCCCACAGCACGCCGTCGACGCGCTGCGCCACCGCCTGCACAATGAAGTCGCGGCCATCGCGGGTTTCGCCTGGATAGGCGGCGAATACCGTGCCTGGCACGGCCTTGCGGCTGTCATTGACGAGCGCATCGGCCGCGATGCCGAGCCGTTCCAGGATATGCGGCACCGATTCCCGGATTGCCCGGGATGCAGGCAAAACCGGGCTGAGCCTGGCGCCCTTCGAAGTGCCTGTGCTCTTGAGGGTTCCCGCCATCACGCCCCCCCGCCCGCCCGCACCGCCACGGGCGTGCTCTGTGTCATCCGCGTCGCGGTTTCCGGAGCATCGGGCGGCAATGCCAGCTGGCGCAGACTGGCTGCCATGACCTGGGCGAACACCGGTCCGGCCACGCTGCCGCCGTAATACACGCCGCCCGACGGCTCATCGATTGCCACGCCGACGATGAGACGCGGATTGGAGGCCGGCGCCATGCCGACGAAGGAAGACAGGTAACGGTCGGACGCGTAGCGGCCATTGACGATTTTGTGCGCGGTGCCGGTTTTGCCTGCCACACGATAACCCGGCACCCGGGTACGCGTCCCGGTGCCGCCGTCCTGGGTGACCGCTTCCATCATGGCACGCACCTCACGCGCCACGCTGGCGGAGAACACCCGTTCGCCGACGATTTCCTGCGGCTCGCGTTTCAGGAACGACAGCGGCATCACTTCGCCATCGTTGGCGAATGCCATGTAGGCACGGCTCAATTGCAGCAGGCTCACCGAGAGGCCGTAGCCATAGGCCATGGTGGCGTGCTCGACCGGCTTCCAGGTGCCGGCGTCGCGCAGCCGGCCGGCCGTTTCGCCGGGAAACCCCGAGCCCGGCAACTGGCCGAAGCCGGCACGATGCAATACCTCCCAGTATTGCTGCGGCGTCAGCATCATCGCCATTTTGGCGGCACCGACGTTGCTCGATTTCTGGATGATCTCGCTCACCGTCATGTACGGGTGCGGATGCTCGTCGCGCACCAGCTTGGTGCCGACGCGCCAGGTTGGCGGCGTGTCGATCACGCTGTCCGGGTGCAACAGGCCGCGCTCCAGCACCGCCGCCGCGACGAACGGCTTGATGGTGGAGCCCGGCTCGAAGGTGTCGATCACCGCACGGTTGCGCATCGGCCCCGGCTGGTAATTGCGGCGGTTGTTGGGATTGAAGACCGGCTGGTTGGCCAGCGCGAGGATTTCGCCGGTCTTGGCGTCGAGCACCACCACGCTGCCGCCTTTGGCCTTGTGCGTGGCGATGGCGGCGGCGAGTTCGCGGTGCGCCAGATATTGAATCTTGAGATCGAGCGCCAGCGCCAGGTTGCCGCCCATTTGCGCGGTCTTGATCGGCGCCAGATCGCGGATGGTGTTGCCGCGGCGGTCGCGCTGTATCTGGCGTTCGCCCGCGCGCCCTGCCAGCCAGTCCTGATAGGCGCGTTCAACGCCTTCCTGCCCGAGATCGTCCACATTGGTGAAGCCCACCACATGCGCGGCCACCTCGCCCGCCGGGTAGTAACGACGGAACTCGCGCCGCAGATGCAGGCCGGGCGCCCCCATGGCAGCGATCTTGACCGCCTGTTCCGGGGTGACCGGGCGCTGCACGCTGAATTCGCCGCGCGTCTTGCGCGTCAGCTTCTCCGACAGCGCCGGCGCGGACAGGCCCAGCACCCGGGCCAGGTGCGCGTGCTGATCGACCGTCAGCCGGAGCTCGGCCGGGCGCGCCCACAGCGACTCGACTGGCGTGCTGATCGCCAGCAGCTGGCCGTGACGGTCGGACACCTGGCCGCGGTGCGCGGGCAGGGTGAGGTTGCGGTTGGCCACTGCGTCGCCCTTGCCCTGCAGATAGTCGGTGTTCAAGCCCTGCAAATAAAACGCGCGTCCCGCCACCAGCACCAGCCCGGTGAGCAGCAGTCCGCCCACGGTCGCCATGCGCCAGGGCGCAAGATTGAGCTTGAGCAGTTTGCGCGAGTGGTAATTCATGGTGCGCCCACCAGCGTTTCGACGTGCACCCGTTCCGGCGGCGCCGCCACCAGGCCAAGCCGGGTGCGCGCGAGCGCGTCCACCCGCGCCGGGTTGGCCCAGGTACTCTGCTCCAGCTGCAGTTTCCCCCACTGCTCGTCGAGCACACGCGCCTCTTTTTTCAAGCGTTCCAGTTCCACAAAATACGTACGCGCGCGGTGCTGCGCCTGGATCACGGCCAGCGCGCACGCCACCAGCACCAGCGCCAGGACGACATTGAGACGGCTCATGCCGCCTCGCCCACACGTTCCGCCACCCGCAACACGGCACTGCGTGCCCGCGGATTGGCCGCCACCTCGGCGGCGGTCGCATGCTGGGCACGGCCCACCCGCTGCAGGCGGCCGGGTTTCAGCATGGCCGCCGGGATCGGCAAGCGGCGGGGCGCCTGCTCCCCCAGCGCCTCGTCACGCATGAATCGCTTGACGATGCGGTCTTCCAGCGAATGAAAGCTGATCACCGCGAGCCGCCCGCCGGGTTGCAGCCTGTCCACGCATTGCGGCAGCACGGCGCTCAGCTCTTCCAGTTCGCGGTTGAGATAAATCCGAATAGCCTGGAAGCTGCGGGTCGCCGGATGCTGCCCCGGCTCGCGCCGCTTGACCGCTGCGGCGATGAGGCTCGCCAGCTGCCCGGTGCTGCGGATGGCTTCTGTCTGCCGCGCCGCAACAAGCGCGCGCGCAATCGATTTAGCAAACCGCTCTTCCCCGTAGGTGTGGATGACCTCACTGATCTCCCCCTCTGTCGCCGTCGCCAGCCAGTCCGCCGCCGACAGCCCGCTGCCCGGATCCATGCGCATGTCGAGCGGCGCATCGAAGCGAAAGCTGAAGCCGCGCGTGGCGTCGTCGAGCTGCGGCGACGACACCCCGATATCCAGCAAAATTCCATCCACCTGCGCCACGCCCAGTTCATCCAGCACCGCATCCAGACGCGAAAACGCGCGTTGCACCAGCGTCAGCCGTGCATCCTGCAGGGCCGCGCCAGCACGGATGGCATCGGGGTCGCGGTCCAGCGCGATCAGGCGCCCGGCCGGCCCCAGCCGCGCCAGAATCAGCCGGCTGTGGCCGCCACGGCCGAAGGTGGCGTCGACGTACACGCCATCGGGCTTGATCCCCAGCGCCGCCACCGCCTCCTGTGCCAGCACCGGCACATGGGCGGGCTCAATCACAACGTGAACCCCTCCAGTTCGGGCGGCAGCGCGTCGTCGCTGAAGGTCAGCGCCTGCGCCACCTGGGCCTCCCAGCGCGACTCGTTCCACAACTCCACCTTGCTGCCCTGGCCCACCATCACCACGTTTTTATCCAGCTCGGCGAATTTGCGCAGCATCGGCGGCAGCAGCACACGGCCGGCACTGTCCATATCCATGTCGTGCGCGTAGCCGACGAGCAGTTGTTTGAGGCTGCGGGTGCGGGGGTTGAAATCGGACAGGCCGTTGAGTTTTTTCTCGATCGGCTCCCATTCGGGCAGGGGGTAGAGCAGCAGGCACTGGCCGGGGTCGGCGGTAATCACGACGCGCCCGCCGCCATTCACCAGAAGGGCGTCGCGATAGCGCGCCGGCACCACGAGCCGGTTCTTGCTGTCCAGACAGACTGTTGCGACCCCCCGAAACATGCTTCCCCCGTTATTGAATTTTGGCTGTGCTTGGACGGGCGCATTCTCCCACAACTTCCCACCAATCACCACTTGCACCCACTATAGGGGATAGTTTTGGGGGGGTCAAGCCAAGGAACGTAAAAAAACCCCTATGCCTCAATGACTTAGGGGTGGTTTTGGGTTGTGGATAAGTTTCTGGAAAAACCGATGCTTAGCGGCTTGTTTTGCCATCGTTTTGAGGACAAAACGCTAAGTATTTGAATTACATGAAAAGTGGGAAAGTCGATCGGTAAGCCGGGTTCTGTCGTGGACAACCATTCCTCTAGGCCGGCCATTGCTGACCGGCTCCAGCCACCTACCCGCAGACTCAGCGAGCCGCTTCATCGCCTGCCTATTTGGTGTTGCTCCGGATGGAGGTTACCGCGTTTCACCGTAACTTAATACGCTCGTCTCTGTGGCCCTATTCCTCGCCTCGCGGCGTCCGGCCGTTAGCCGGCATCCTGCTCTGTGGAGCCCGGACTTTCCTCTCCCACGCATGCCCCCGAGGGGGCTTGCGTGGCAGCGGTTGTCTGATCGGCTTTCCCACCGGGATTATAAGGCCTTCACCCGGCCAGCCCGGTAGAGCCGCCATCCAAATATCAGAAGCAGATACCGACAGCGCTTCCCACGTGTTCGTCATGACGCGCAAGCGAGCCATCGAATCCGGAAGGTCCTGCAGATGTAGCACATGGCCGCGACCGGTCAGGCTCGCGCGGCCATTGGATTTACGGCTTCTTGGGCGTGGTGTATTTGACCACTTTATGGAACGGGTCCCAGATGGTGTCGTATCCGACGTAACCTTTCTCGTTCGGCGCTTTTTGCCGGGTTGTCAGAAAGCGTGATCTGCCTTCCGGGACCGGGCGCCTGGTTTTGGTGGGTTCGCTCATGTTTTGCCTCCTTGACTTGGAAATCGGGGGCTGGGAACACCGCTATCAGGCTGCCCAGCGCGCTGACAGATCGGGCGATGTCGTTAACCCTGGCTGTGCCGGCCTTGCGTTCCGGGCCCGCTGCACGTCATGTTGCAGATACGGTTTGCACACCATTCACACGGGAACGGCGCGACAGTTGTTCAGGTCAGGGGCCGCTTCCACCTTGCCGCCGTACCGGATTTCCTCGTCGGTGGCATCACGCACCATCCGTATCTCAAGCTTGAAAATCACTTCCCGGCCGCACAACGGGTTATTGCCGTCGATCGTCACCGTTCTGGCGTCCACCCGGGTCACCAGAAAACTCCTGGTCTGACCGTTGTCGTTTTCCATCAGGATGGCCGTGCCGACTTCACGGTAGGCCTCGGGGACGTTCGCGATGGATTCGACGATCACCAGGGCTTCGTCCCGCGGGCCGTAGATGTCGTTGCAGTCTATGTGGACCTCGATGATGTCGCCCTCGGATTTGCCTTCCAGCGCGTCCATGACCCGGGGCGACAATATCTCGTTGACGCCATGGACATAGCCCAGCGGAAACTCGACCAGCGTCAGCACCTGGCGTGTCTTCCGGTCGATGACCTTGTAGGTCAGTTCGACATACTGGTTGGCTTCGATGATGGCTTTCATGGGTATCCGAAGTTTCAGAAAATGGAGGCGGCAAAGATACGCACCTCGCCTTGTTCATAGCCCAGCACCAGCCGGCCGAGCCATTCACCTTCCCGCTTCGTGCTCTGGACCCGGTACAGCACCGTGACATGCTGCCCTCTACGGATGATGCCCAGGTAATCCCAGTCTTCGCGCAGGCTGCGGGTCAGTTCGCTGTTGGCGAACTGTTTGCCGACTTCGATTTCATTGAGGCCGAGCAGCAGGTCATAGGAGAACTTGCGGATGAATTTTCCGTACTGCCCCTGGTTGGAGTATTTGATCAGGTCGCGCCACATCGGGTGGGCGATCTCCAGGATCGCTTCGTCGCTGTGCTCGACGATGTTCATCGCGGTCTTGGGTGGGGCTTGAATGACAGAAGCGGTCATGGCCAATTCCTGTGGAGTCACGAAAAAATTGCGCAGGCAACGGGTCTTCCGGGCGGACGGCAGCGGCCTTCAGGCGCGCCCGGGCTGCGGCTTACTCGTCCTTGCCGACCAGGTGATAGCACGGCGCCTTTTCCATGGTGTATTCGCCGGTCTCGGGATCGCGGCGCGACACGGTGAGGACGTGCCAGTTTGCATCGTCGAGCTTCATCGCATCCCCCCGGTAGTAGTAACCCGGCCAGCGGGTTTCCTTGCGGAACAGGGTGTGTTGCATGACCGCCTCGGAGGTGAGGTGGCGATGCTTCAATTCCCAGGCGCGCAGCAGTTCATGGATGTCCTTGGCGGCGATTTTCTCAAGGTCTTCTTCCATGATCTTGAGTTTTTTCAGGCCGATCTGCAGCAGTTTGTCGTTGGTCATGTAGTTGACCGTCGCGCCTGCGCAGTACTCGTCCATCAATTTCTGCAGGCGGTCCAGGCCCTGTCTGGGGTTGATGTAGTGCGGGTTGACGCTGCCCGCCGTGATTTCGTTGCGGTAGATCCGGTAATGCTCCATCGGCTTGAAGATTTCTTCACCGCGGCGCCGGATCTGCACGTCGGAAACCTGAATGCCCTCGGCCTTGCCGTCGTCGATGTATTTGCACGCGGCCTTGGCGGCCAGACGGCCTTCGGTAAACGAGCCCGACGAGAACGCATGCGGCGTACCGCCGACGGCATCGCCCGCGCCGAACAGGCCTTCGACCGTGGTCATGCGGTTGTAGCCCCAGAAGTATTCCGGAGGAGAAACATCCTCCGGGCCTGAACACCAGGCGCCGCAGCCGGTCGCGTGCGAGCCCATCACATACGGCTCGGAGGTGGTCAGTTCCGGGTTTTCATACTTCGGATTGACATCGGTCGCCGCCCACAGCACGGCCTGACCCACGGTCATGCCGAGGAAGTTATGCCAGCCAATCTCCTCAAGGTGCGGATCCTGGAAGGCCTCCATCGTCACCATGTGGATAGGGCCGCGGCCGGCGTTCACCTCGGAAATGAATGCGTGATTGCGCAGACAGGTCGGAATAGGCTTGTGCGACAGATGCTGACCTTCGGTATCCAGATATTCCTTGCCGACCATTTCAGTCAGCGCCGGGAACCACTTCGACTCGTACTCTTCGCCATTACCGTTCTGCGTGTAGGTCTTGAGGTGCAGAAAGTAGGCCCCTACCGGACCGTAACCATCCTTGAATCGCGCCAGTACGATACGGTTTTCCATCTGGGTCATTTTCGCACCCGCCTGGATCATCAGACCATAGGCGGAACCCGACGACCACGGCGCATACCAGACGCGGCCCGCACCTTCACCCACCGAGCGCGGCTTGAAGATGTTGGAGGCGCCGCCCGCGCCGACAATCACCGTCTTCGACTTGAAGACGTGGTAATCACCGGTACGGACGTTGAAGCCGACCGCGCCGGCCACGCGATTCTCCTTGGCGTCGTCCATCAGCAGATGGGTGATGCAGACCCGGTTGAAGACCTTGTCGGCGGATTTCTTGGCGGCCTCGGCCACGATCGGCTTGTAGGATTCGCCGTGAATCATGATCTGCCAGCGCCCTTCGCGCTGATAGTGGCCGGTCTTGGGGTCGCGCATGATCGGCAGGCCCCACTCCTCGAACTGGTGAACGGCGGAGTCGACGTGACGCGCCATATCGAACAGCAGGTCTTCGCGCACCATCCCCATCAGGTCCATCCGCGCGTAACGCACGTGATCTTCAGGCTGGTTCTCGCCCCAACGCGTGCCCATGTAACAGTTGATCGCGTAGAGGCCCTGAGCCACCGCACCCGAACGGTCCATGTTGGCCTTTTCGGCGATGACGATCTTCTTGTCCTGCCCCCAGTAGCGGGCTTCCCACGCAGCGCCCGTGCCGCCGAGGCCTGCGCCTACGACGAGGACGTCGATGTTGTCTTCGACCACTGTGTTGTAAGCCATCAGTAGTACACCCCCTCTTTCATCACGAGCCCATTCGATTCCAGCGTGTGCAGATCGCCTTCGTCTATACGAATGTATTTGGGCTCGTTGAACAGCAGCTGGCTATCGCGCATCGTTTGGCTGGGCGCCGGCACATCGGAGAGTTGCGGAATGTGTTTGCCCCAGGGTTTGGTCGTGATCGGCGCCAGCAACTCCATGTCTTTTTCGCCGTTGCGGAACTTGATGCGCCAGGCAATGACGCCTTTTTCCTCGTCGCGGCGGACGCGCACCGAGTGGCCCAGCGGGGCGAAGTCGGCGTAGCCGCGCACATCGATCGCGTCATGCGGGCAGGCCTTGACGCACGAGTAGCACTCCCAGCACATGTTCGGCTCGATGTTGTAGGCGCGCCGCGTGACCTTATCGATGTGCATGATGTCCGACGGACAGATGTCGACGCAGTGTCCGCAGCCATCGCAACGCGTCATGTACACAAAGGTAGGCATGGTGTTCCTCCCGATCCGGTTAGATTGATCGGCCTATCAAAAATGGCTGGGCGCTTCACGCTTGATGCCCAGTCCCATATTGGGCGGCTTGGTGCCCATGTAGGCCGGGATATCCGGAAACCTCGCCTGCACGTCGGGATCCGACAAATCATAGATTGCGGGCATGTTTTCTCTCGAACCATCCGCCTTGATGACGCGCTTCTGGAAAGCGGCGGCAGGCTTGAAGAACATGTGCGCGAATTTGGACCAGTACACCGAACCGAAGAGCAGGGTGCTGAAGGCGACAAACAATACGAAGAACAGCATGTTCAGCATGCCGGCTCCCATGGTGAAAGACCAGAGCAGCGCGAAGGTGGCCATGCCCAGCAGGCCGATGATGAACAGATCGCCGCGTCCGTTCAGCTGATACCACTTGACACCCTCGGAGGCGACGTCGACACGAATGCTGAACCAGAACCAGTAACCACCCAGGCACAGCATGGCCGCGCCCAGGTGCCAAAGCAGCGGCACGAGGGTTGGCGCCGGATATTCCGGGGTCGGATAGGCAAAAATCAGGATCGCCGTGGTGACGACAAAAATGATGAAGCCGTACATGGTGAAGAGGTGCGAAATGCGGCGCTTCAGATTGGCGAATTCGCCCGAGGTCAGCACCTCCTTGGCGAGGGTCTGCAAGGCCAGCGCGCTTTTTTCACCCGTACCCAGCGTGCGCGTCGCGTTCTTTCTGGCCTCTCTGGCATTCTCGAAAAAATACCGGGCGCTCTTCTTGTGCAGCATGTCGAGTATGGTCCCAGCCACCACCAGAAGGAACATCAGCACGACGTAGACCTGCATGGCGGTCGGGGGTATGACGGCAGCGAGTTCGGCGAAAGGGTTGCTAGCGATCATGGGTTCAGGTCTCCTCAGGTCTCAAATACGGACACGGGCCCTTCGTATACGAAATAGCCAGGCGACTACCAGATGCATGTTGCAGACCACACTGCCCCGCTCCCCCGAATCGCTATTCGCGGTTGTCCGCTGATTGGGGATTCCCCGGCCGGTCCACATAGCGCAAGCCAGTTCATGCACCATAGGGCTGGAAAATTTATTTTCAAGGGAAATTTGCCGGCCGGAAAACGGAGCGGCGAACGCCGGTGGTTCTCAATGCGGAGGTTTTCAAAATCCGCGACGATGATCTTGATTGAAAACAATCTGCCGGCCAGCTGTGTTTGACCCCCGGAGTCAGTTACCCCTTGCCAACCATGCCAGCTCAGTCGCCGGCAGTTTGCAAAGGGATACCGGCCGCCCAGGAACGCAGGTTTCGGCTTACACACCAACAGAAGTTGGCCAGCTGCGGGCATTCTCCCTGCGGCGACCAACGCTACTCGCTATAACAACGGGCGTCTTCCAAAAACCAACCCATCGAATTCCGATTTATGCGACGACACGCCAGCGGATGGCTTCGCCTGCGCGCAGCGGCACCAGGCTGTCCTCGCCCATTTTGAGACTGGCCGGGACCTCCCAGCTTTCGCGCTTGAGGGTGAGGGTGTCGGCGTGGCGCGGCAGGCCGTAGAAATCGGCGCCGTAAAAACTGGCGAAGGCTTCGAGCCTGTCGAGCGCGCCGGCGTCCTCGAAGGCCTCGGCATAGAGTTCGATCGCCGCATGCGCGGTATAGATGCCGGCGCAGCCGCAGGCACTTTCTTTGGCGCCCACCGCATGCGGCGCGGAATCGGTGCCGAGAAAAAAACTGGGGTTGCCGGAGACGGCTGCGGCCACCAGCGCCTGGCGGTGCTGTTCGCGCTTCAGCACCGGCAGGCAGTACATATGCGGGCGGATGCCGCCCTTGAACATGGCGTTGCGGTTGTACAGCAGGTGATGCACGGTGACGGTGGCTGCGACGTTGGCCGGCGCGGCAGCGACGAACTCGGCGGCCTGGCGGGTGGTGATGTGCTCCAGCACGATTTTCAGTTTGGGGAAATCGCGCAGCAGCGGGACCAGATGACGCTCGATGAACACCGCCTCGCGGTCGAACACGTCGACCTCGGGATCGACCACTTCGCCATGCAGCAGCAACGGCATGCCGGCTTCTTCCATCGCTGCGATCGCCTTGTACGCCTTGGTGAGTTCGGTGACGCCGGAATCGGAATTGGTGGTCGCCCCGGCCGGGTAATACTTCACCGCGTGGACGAAGCCGCTTGTCCGCGCGCGACGGATTTCCTCCGGGGTGGTGTTGTCGGTGAGATAGAGCGTCATCAACGGTTCGAACGCGGTGCCGGCAGCGGCGGCCAGCAGGCGCTCGCGATACGCCGCCGCCCCGGCCACGTCGACCACCGGCGGCTTCAGATTGGGCATGGCGATGGCGCGGCCGAACACGCGCGCGGTGTCGGGCAGCACGCTCCGCATCGCGGCGCCGTCGCGGAAGTGGATGTGCCAGTCGTCGGGGCGGGTGATCGTGAGGGTGTCGGTCATTCGGCGTCCTGCTCCTGCGGCTTGAGTGCCAGCGACATTTTATAGAGTTCGGCCTTGCTGCGTCCGGTGATCTGGGCGGCGAGCTTGGCGGCGAGCGTCGGCGGCAGCGCGCCCTGCAGGATGTCGAGCACGCGCATCGCTTCCGTATCGATCGCCACTTCGGTGGCTGGCGGATGCACGACGACGACGAATTCGCCGCGCACGTTGTTGGGGTCGGACGCCAGCCAGGCCGGCGCATCCGCAAGCGGCAGGGTGACGATGCTCTCGAAGCGCTTGGTCAGTTCGCGCGCCAGCGTCACCTTGCGGCGGCTGTCCAGCACCGCGGCCATGTCGGCCAGCGTCTCCTCGATGCGGTGCGGCGCCTCGTAAAACACCAGCGCTGCCGGCAGCGCCGCCAGGGTTTGCAGTTGTGCACGGCGCGCACCGGCCTTGGGTGGTAGAAACCCGTGGAACAGCCACGTCCCCGACTCCACCCCGGCGGCCGACAGCGCCGCGGTCACCGCGGCGGCGCCGGGAATCGGCACGACTCGCAGCCCCGCCGCGCGCACCGCCGCCACCAGCCGTGCGCCGGGGTCGGACACCGCCGGCGTGCCGGCATCCGACACATAGGCCACTGCATCGCCCGCAACGATCCGTGCGACCACGCCGTCGGCGGCTCCGCGTTCGTTGTGCTCGCGGATGGACACCAGCGGCTTGGAGATATTGAAATGCGCCAGCAGCTGGCCGGACACGCGGGTGTCCTCGGCCGCCACGCGGTCCACGCGCTGCAGGATGTCGAGCGCCCGCAAGGTGATGTCGCCAAGGTTGCCGATGGGCGTGGCGACCACGTAAAGCGCGGGCAGCAGGGGGGTATGATGGGACGTCTCGTTCATGTGCCGCCATTGTCGCAGATGTTGAAAACCCTGCCCGGGCAATCCGCCGAAACGCACGCCGAAGCCTTCCTGCAAACGCACGGCCTGAAGCTGCTGGCGCGCAACTGGCGCTGCCGCTTCGGCGAAATCGATCTCATCATGCGGGACGGCGCCACGCTGGTATTCGTCGAAGTGCGGCTACGCAGCCGCGCCGACTTCGGGGGTGCGGCCGCCAGCGTCACGGCAAACAAGCAGCGCAAGCTGCTCGCCACCGCGCGGCAGTATCTGGCCACGCTGAAAACGCTGCCGCCGTGCCGCTTCGACGTGGTGGCGCTGTCGGGCAGCGGCGCGCCTGAATGGATCATGAACGCATTCGACGATGTGGGATAATTCCGCCCGACCATGCCTTTACACGACAGAATTCTCGGCCATTTCCAGGCCTCGGCGCAGACCGCGCGGGAGGCTGCCGCGACGCTTGCGCCGGCGATCGAACAGGCCGCGCGCCACATGGTGCATTGCCTCGCCCAGGGCGGGAAAATCCTCGCCTGCGGCAACGGCGGCGCGGCGGCGGGTGCGCAGCATTTCGCTGCCACGATGATCAACCGTTTCGAACAGGAGCGCCCGGGGCTGGCAGCGATTGCGCTCACC
>NZ_JANJXQ010000272.1 GCF_024708915.1 Thiobacillus sp. | reverse complement strand
TATCCCGACCGTATAATCCTGTTCGATTCGCCGCCGCTGCTGGCGACCAGCGAATCGAGCGTGCTGGCCACCCATATGGGGCAGATCGTCATGGTGGTGGAAGCCGAAAAAACCTCGCAGGAGGCGGTGCGTGAAGCGTTGCGGCATATCCAGTCATGCGAAGTGGTGGGCATGCTGCTGAACAAGACCACCCCGACCCCGGGCGCAGATTACTACTATGGCTACTATGGCAGTTCCGGCAAATAAGCTTCGACCAGACAGCGCCAGCCCGGTGCCATACAGACAAACTCCCCGGGCAGGCGCTTTTCCTGTTTTCATGGCGTTGGCCTTCGCCTCTGCCTCAGCCGTCGCCGATTGGCGCTTCGAGCCGACCCTGAACGCGTCCACCATTTACACCGACAACGTCAACCAAAGTGCGACCAAGCCTGAAGACGCAGTGATTCTGAGCGTAACGCCGGGCTTCACGCTGCGCTCCGAAGGCTCGCGCCGGGTGCAGGCCACCATGCGCTATGGCCTGACCGGCGTGGCGCGTTTCGGCGGCGACGAGAGCGACGACCTTTACCACAACCTCAATGCCGTCGGCAAAGCCGAACTGGTCGAGGATTTCCTGTTCGTCGACGGCAGCGCGCGCGTCTCGCAGGAACTGATTTCCTTGCTGGGCTCGCCCGCCGACGCCGAAATCAACAACCGCAACCGCGCCACCGTCGGCACCTACTCGATCAGTCCCTACATCCAGAAACGCCTCGGCACTTTTGCCAATGCGCTGGCGCGCTACACCGCCAGCGGCGCGATTTTCGAGAACGATGTCGCCAACGATTCCAGCTCGAATTCGTTTTCGGCGGGCCTGAACAGTGGAACCCGTTTCGACGATCTGAGCTGGTCTCTCGATTATTCGATCCGCAAAACGGATTACCGCAAAAGCGCGGACACCACGTTCGAGCGCGTGAGCGCCACGCTGGGTTATGCGCTGTCGCGGAAGTTTCGTGTGTTCGGCACAGTCGGGGAGGACACGAACGAGTATCTCAGCGCAACCGACACCAGCGGCTCGTTCTACCGCGCCGGCTTCGGCTGGTCGCCCACGCGCCGCACCAGCTTCGAGGCTTCCGGGGGCGAAAGCTATTTCGGCCCGGTCTATGGCCTGTCTGCCAGCCACAGGACACGCCAGACCCGCTGGGATGTGCGTTATTCGGAGGACGTGAGCGATATTTCGCGCCTGGCAACGGATTTCAGCAATCTGCAGGCCGTGACTGCATCCTGCCCAGCCGGGACGGTGCTTCCTGCCAACCCGGCTTTGCTCGACCTCATCAATGCAGGGTGCGACGTGAATCTGTTCTTCGGTACTGCGCTCGCCAACAACGTGTTCATTTCCAAGCTGCTGACGGCCGGTGTAGCCTGGGACGTGGGCGCAAAAACGACCGTTTCGCTGCGCCTGTCCGACCTGACCCGCGAGTTCCAGACGGCTACGCAAGGCGAGGACCGGGTGCGAATCGTCTCGGGCACGCTCACCTATCGCCTGTCGCCGCAGACGTCCGCAACCGGTGGCCTGTCGCTCACCCGTAACAGCCTGGACAGCACCGCCGCGGGCGGCGCGGCCCGGGAGGACGACATTCTCAGCTTCAGCCTTGGCCTCAACCGCCGTTTCACCGACCAGCTCAACGGCGCGCTGGTTTTCCGCCATACTCAACGGGATTCAAACGCCGCGAATTCGGACTACGACGAAAACCGGCTCACGGCTACGGTCGGCATGCGCTTCTGACCACATTCCGCAATGGCACAGCCGTTGCTTCGCATTTTGTGCGCACACGGGCTGTGCCCCACTCAGACAACGGAACGTCCATGTACGAAGACTATTACCGCTTTAGTGCCAAGCCTTTCCAGCTCAATCCCGATCCGCGTTTTTTCTACGGCTCCAAGGGACACAGGCGGGCGATGGCGTATCTGGATTACGGTTTGTCGCTGGGCGAGGGCTTCATCGTCATCACCGGCGAGGTCGGCGCAGGCAAGACCACGCTGGTGCGCAACCTGTTCCGTCAACTCGATGCCCACAATCTGGTGGCCGCGCAGCTGGTGTCGACCCAGCTCGATGCCGAA
>NZ_JANJXQ010000075.1 GCF_024708915.1 Thiobacillus sp. | reverse complement strand
GGTGTCGGCAGGCCCTGGAATCCGTTAAAATTCTGCAAGTTATCGCATCCCTTGCCGGGCACGGAAACGTGCCCGTTTTGTTGTGTCCCAGAATCTGATCCGCAATTTTTCCATCATCGCCCACATCGACCACGGCAAGTCCACCCTGGCCGACCGACTGATCCAGCACTGCGGCGGCTTGTCCGAACGCGAAATGGAGGCGCAGGTGCTCGATTCGATGGACCTGGAGAAGGAGCGCGGCATCACCATCAAGGCGCAGACCGCCGCGCTCGCCTACAAGGCGCAGGACGGCCAGGTCTACCGCCTGAACCTGATCGACACCCCCGGCCACGTCGACTTTTCCTATGAAGTGTCGCGTTCCCTGTCGGCCTGCGAGGGCGCGCTGCTGGTGGTCGACGCCTCGCAGGGTGTCGAAGCGCAGACGGTGGCCAACTGCTACACCGCGATCGACCTCGGCGTCGAGGTCATCCCGGTGCTGAACAAGATCGACCTGCCGGCGGCCGACCCCGACCGGGTGGCGGAAGAGATCGAAGACATCGTCGGCATCGATGCCACCGATGCGGTGCGCGCCTCGGCCAAATCCGGCATCGGCATTCCCGAAATCCTTGAAGTGGTGGTGAAGCAGGTGCCGCCGCCGCGCGGCGACGAAAGTGCCCCGCTGAAGGCGCTGATCATCGACTCCTGGTTCGACAACTACGTCGGCGTGGTGATGCTGGTGCGGGTGGTCGACGGCGTCCTGCGCCCGAAGGACAAGATCCGCTTCATGGCATCCGGAGCGCAGCACCTGACCGAACACGTCGGCGTGTTTACGCCGAAATCGGTCGACCGGCCGCAGTTGTCGGCCGGCGAGGTGGGCTTTGTGATCGCCGGCATCAAGGAGCTCAAATCCGCCCAGGTGGGCGACACCATTACCCTGGTCGAGCGTCCTGCCGGCGAACCGTTGCCTGGCTTCAAGAAGGTGCAGTCGCAGGTCTTCGCCGGCCTGTATCCGGTCGAGTCGCACGACTTCGAGGCGCTGAGGGACGCCTTGACCAAGCTGCAACTGAACGACGCGGCGCTGCAGTTCGAGCCCGAAGTTTCGCAGGCGCTGGGTTTCGGCTTCCGCTGCGGCTTCCTCGGTCTGTTGCACATGGACATCGTGCAGGAACGGCTGGAGCGCGAGTACGACATGGATCTCATCACCACCGCGCCGACGGTGGTGTACGAAGTGCTGATGAAAGACGGCACCCTGATCAACGTCGAGAATCCGTTCAAGCTGCCCGAACTATCGAAAATCGAGGAAATCCGCGAGCCTATCATCACCGCGACGATCTTCGTGCCGGAGGAATACGTCGGCAACGTCATCACCCTGTGCAACCAGAAACGCGGCATCCAGCTCGACATGCAGTACCACGGCAGGCAGGTGATGCTGCGCTACGACCTGCCGATGAACGAAGTGGTGATGGACTTTTTCGACAAGCTGAAGTCGACCAGCCGCGGCTATGCTTCGCTCGACTACGAGTTCAAGGAATACCGCCCGGGCGACCTGGTCAAACTCGACATCCTGGTCAACAACGAGAAGGTCGACGCGCTGTCGCTGATCGTGCATCGCGCGACCAGCGTGTATCGCGGACGCGAACTCGCCTCCAAAATGCGCGAACTGATCCCGCGCCAGATGTTCGACGTCGCGGTGCAGGCGGCGATCGGCGCCAACATCATCGCGCGCGAGAACGTCAAGGCGCTGCGCAAGAACGTGCTCGCCAAGTGCTACGGCGGCGACATCACGCGCAAGAAGAAGCTGCTGGAAAAACAAAAGGCCGGCAAACGCCGCATGAAGCAGGTCGGCAACGTCGAAATCCCGCAGGAAGCCTTCCTTGCGATCCTTCAGGTCTCGGACAAATAAACATGAATTTCGCGCTCATCCTTTTCATCGCGCTGGCCGTCACCGGCGGCATCTGGCTGCTCGACGCGCTGCTGCTCAAGCGCGGCCGCGACAAGGACGCCAGGGAGCCGCTGCTGGTCGAATACGCCAAGAGCTTCTTTCCGGTGATTCTGGTGGTGTTCGCGCTGCGTTCGTTCCTGGTCGAGCCGTTCAAGATTCCGTCCGGATCGATGATGCCGACGCTGCTGATCGGCGACTTCATTCTGGTCAACAAATACACCTATGGCATCCGTCTGCCGGTGCTCAACAAGAAAGTCGTGCAGTTGAACAACCCCGAGCGCGGCGACGTCATGGTGTTCCGCTACCCGGCCGATCCCGGCCTCGATTACATCAAGCGGGTGGTCGGCGTGCCGGGCGACGTGGTCGAATACCGCAACAAGCAGCTCATCGTCAACGGCCAGGCGGTACCGAGCGCCAACACCGGCACCTATAGCTACGTCGGCAACGGCCTCAACTACATCACCGCCATGGTGTACAACGAGCGTCTCAATGGCATCGGACACGCCATGATGACCGAGCCGGGCAAGCCCGCAGTCTATCCGCCTCAGGTGATGGACTTCCCCTACCGCGAAAACTGCTCCTACAATGCCGAGGGCGAAGGCTTTACCTGCAAGGTTCCGGCGGGCCAGTATTTCATGATGGGCGACAATCGCGATGCCAGCAACGACAGCCGCTACTGGGGCTTCGTCCCCGACAGGAACATCGTCGGCAAGGCCTTTTTCATCTGGATGAATTTTGACGATTTCGGCCGTATCGGCACCGTCATTCGATAAGGAGACAGCATGCAGCGCACCCGTTCCACGCCTTCCCGACAACATGGCCTGAGCATGATCGGCTTCCTGTTCGTCGCCATCGTGCTGGTCGCTGTGGCCATGCTGGCGATGAAGCTGGTGCCTGCTTACATCGAATTTTTCTCGGTGAAGAAAATTCTCGCCACGATGGCGCAGGAGCCCGACTTCAAATCGAAAAGCAACGCCGAACTGCGCAACGATTTCACCAAGCGCGCCAACGTGAGCTATGTCACCGTGGTCAAGCCGGAAGACCTCAGCATCGATCGCCGCGGCGGCACTCCGGTCGTCTCCGCCAATTATGCGTTCCGCACCAAACTCGTCGGCAACGCCAGCCTGGTGGTGGATTTCAGTGCCAGCAGCGATCCTAACGCCGCCCCCGCCCAGATTGAATAACGCCTTGCTGAACCAGCGCCTGCAGCAAGCGCTGGGCTACACCTTCATCCGTTCCGAACTCCTGACCCAGGCGCTGACGCACCGCAGCTACGGTGCGCTCAATAACGAGCGGCTCGAATTTCTCGGCGACTCGGTGTTGAACTGCTCGGTTGCCCGCGCGCTCTACGACGCCTTTCCCGATTTGCCCGAAGGCAGCCTGTCGCGCCTGCGCGCCAACCTGGTGCGGCAGGAAACGCTGGCCGATATTGCCGTTGCCCTGAGACTGGGCGATGTCCTGCGTCTCGGCGAAGGCGAACTCAAAAGCGGCGGCTTTCGTCGCCCCTCGATCCTGGCCGATGCGCTGGAATCGCTGTTCGGTGCGATTTTTCTGGATGCCGGATTCGACCAGGCGCAACGCGTCGTGCGCGGCCTGTTCGACCCGCTGGTGGCGAAAATCGATCCCAAGGCTTCGGGCAAGGATGCCAAGACCCAACTGCAGGAAATGCTGCAATCGCGCCGGCTGCCGCTGCCGGACTATCAACTGGTCGCGACTCAAGGCGAGGCGCACGACCAGAGTTTCATCGTCGAGTGCGTACTGGCGAAGCCTGCGTTCAGCACGCGCGGCGTCGGCAAGAGCCGTCGCGCCGCCGAACAGGAGGCCGCACGTCAGGCGTGCGAAGCGCTGCAAAAATGAGCGAATTCAAGTGTGGCCTCATCGCCATCGTCGGCCGCCCCAACGTCGGCAAATCGACCTTGCTCAACCGCATCGTCGGGCAAAAAATCAGTATCACTTCGCGTAAGGCGCAAACCACGCGCCATCGCGTGATGGGCATCCATACCACCGACGAAGCGCAGTTCGTGTTCGTCGATACCCCGGGGTTCCAGACGCGTCACGGCAGCACCATGAATCGCGCGATGAACAAGCGGGTGCGCGAAACGCTGTCGGATACCGACGTGGTGATGATGCTGGTGGAAGCAGGACGGCTGAAGAACGAGGATCGCCAGGTGATGGAATTGCTGCCCAAGGATCGCCCGCTGATCCTGGTGGTGAACAAGATCGACTACGCCAAGGATCGTGCCGCGCTGATGGCTTATCTGCAGGAAGCCGCCGCCGCGCATGCCTTCACCGAGATCGTGCCGGTATCGGCCAAGCAAGGCAGCAATCTCGACGAATTGCTGAAAACCCTGCAGGCCCACCTGCCGGAAAACCCGCCGCTATTCGACGCGGACGACGTCACCGACCAGACCGAACGCCAGCTGGCGGCTGAACTGATCCGCGAAAAGGTGTTCCGCCTGTGCGGCGAGGAAATTCCTTATGCGGTGGCGGTGACCATCGACAAGTTCGAGGAGGAAGGCAATCTGCGCCGCATTTTTGCCACCATCCTGGTCGACCGCGACGGCCACAAGGCCATCGTCATCGGCAAGGGCGGCGAAAAGCTCAAGACCATCTCCACCCAGGCGCGGCTCGACATGGAGCGCGCGTTCGACGGCAAGGTGTATCTGGAGGTATGGGTGAAAGTGAAGGGCGGCTGGGCCGACGACGTGCGGATGCTGAAGTCGCTTGGCCTGGATTGAATTTTTCATCCGCGAAGGACGCGAAGGGACGCGAAGAGGCTCAATGCACAGACCATTGTTGCTTGTGGTTTTCTTCGCGCTTCTTCGCGTCCTTCGCGGATAAAAGGGTTTCCCATCGTGTCCCACGACGCCCGCATCAACAACGAGCCCGGCTTCATCCTCCACACCTATCCCTTCAAGGAAACCAGCGTGGTGGCGGAAGTTTTCACCCGTGACCACGGGCGCGTGGCGCTGATCGCGCGCGGCGCGCGCCGCCCGGCATCCATGCTGCGCGGGCTGATGCAGCCCTTCACCCCGCTGCTGCTGTCGTGGTTCGGCAAGTCCGAGCTGAAAACCCTGCATGCGGCGGAATGGCAGGGCGGGCTGCTGGCGCCGCAGGGACGCGCGCTGATGTGCGGGTTCTATCTCAACGAACTGCTGTTGCGCCTGCTGGCGCGCGGCGATGCGCACGAACTGCTGTACGACCGCTACGTCGATACCCTCGGCCAGCTGGCGGGCGGGACGTGCAGCACCGATTACGAACGCGCCACTTATTTTGAGCAGATATTGCGCCGTTTCGAGAAAAACCTGCTTTCCGAGATCGGCTACGGCGCCACTTTCGATCTCGAAGCCGAGAGCAAGGCGCCGATCGACCCCGCTGGCCGTTACGTGTTCCAGCCTGAACGCGGTGCGCTGCGTGCGGTCGGACAGCCGGGTTGCCCGGTATCCGGGCAGACGCTGATCGACCTCGCTGCCGACCGTTTCGAGCGCCCGGCCACACTGGCCGAAGCCAAGACCCTGATGCGCACGCTGATCAACCACACCCTGGGCGCGAAGCCGCTTTATACTCGCCAGCTGTTACGCGAACTTACCGAACTGACACAATGAGCATCCATCTCGGCGTCAACATCGACCATATCGCCACCCTGCGTCAGGCGCGCAAGACCCGCTACCCGAGCCCGGTCGAGGCCGCGCTGATGGCCGAGACCGCGGGCGCCGATTCGATCACCCTGCATCTCAGGGAAGACCGCCGCCACATCCAGGATGCCGATGTGGCGATCCTGCGCCAGGTGCTGAAGACCAAGATGAACCTCGAAATGGC
>NZ_JANJXQ010000066.1 GCF_024708915.1 Thiobacillus sp. | reverse complement strand
GGGGTCGACGACCCGGAAGTCGGCATGAACATCGTCGACCTCGGGCTGGTGTATGGCGTGGAGGTCACGCCGACCCGGCTGCACGTCGACCTCACCATGACCTCCCCGGCCTGCCCGATGGGAGAGATGATTCTCGATGATGTCCAGCACGTGCTGGAGACGCTGGCACCGGCCGGCGTCGAAATCGAGCTCGCCCTGGTATGGGACCCGCCCTGGAGCCCGGACAGGATGAGCGCGCACGCGCGCGCCCATTTCGGCTGGAGCTGATCCCACCCGCAACCGCAGGAGAACGCACATGACGACCACCCCGCAAACCACTGTCGATGTCCGTACCATCGCGCCGCGCGACCGCCACCCCCTGATTTTCGGCACCTTCTCCAGGCTGCTGCCCGGCGAGGCATTGCTGCTGCTCAATGACCACGACCCCAAGCCGCTCTACAACCAGTTCCTGGCGGAATACGGTGGCGAGTTCAGGTGGGAATACCTGGAAAGCGGCCCGGACCTGTGGCGGGTGCGCATCGACCGTATCGCGTCCTGCTGCGCCTGAGACGGAAACGCCATGCGCACCGGCGATCTCGGCGTCCCGTTCCGCCTGCCGCTCCTGATGCTGGGCTTTGCCGCGCTGGCGTCGGGGGTGCTGGCCGGCCTCGCCCGGCTCGGCTGGAACGTGCCGCTGTCCATGGCCGAACTGGCGCCGCTGCACGGCCCGCTGATGGTGTCCGGATTCCTCGGCACCGTCATCGGGTTGGAGCGCGCCGTTGCCATGGGACGCCGCTGGGCATATCTCGGCCCGCTGCTGACCGGTCTCGGCAGCCTGGCCATCCTGGCCGGCCTTCCTCCCGCCATCGGCGCTGCGGCAGTCACGCTCGGCAGCGCCGTGCTGTTTACCGGCACGGCGCTGCTCATGCTGCGCCAGCGCGAACTCTTCATGGCGACCATGACGCTCGGCGCCCTCAGCTGGCTGGCTGGCAACCTGCTGTGGCTCGCCGGCACTCCGCTGCAGGGCGTGGTGGCGCTATGGATCAATTTTCTGGTGCTGACCATCGCGGGCGAACGCCTCGAACTGTCTCGCTTTCTGCCGCCCTCCCCCGTGGCCAAACGGACGTTTGCAGGCATTCTGGCGATACTCGTGGCGGGTGGATTCCTCACCGGACACCCTGCGGGCGTCACGCTGTATGCTGCAGGATTACTCGCGCTGGCACTGTGGCTGCTGCGCCAGGACATCGCGCGGCGGACGGTCAAGACGCAGGGACTGACCCGCTTCATCGCGGTATGCCTGCTCTCCGGCTACGCCTGGCTCGCTGTCGGCAGCGTCACGCTGCTCGCCGCCGGCAGTCTCGCCGGCCTCGCCTACGACGCCGTGCTGCACGCCATCCTGATCGGCTTCGTGTTCTCGATGGTGTTCGGCCACGCGCCGGTGATCTTTCCGGCCGTCGTGCGGGTGAAGATGCCGTACCACTGGACGTTCTACCTGCCCCTGCTGGTGCTGCACGCCTCGTTGCTGCTGCGCCTCGCCGGCGACGGCCTCGCCCAGCCCGGCCTGCGCAGTCTCGGCGGCCTGCTGAATGCCGCCGCGCTGCTGCTGTTCATTGCGGGCACGCTCGCCAGCGTCATTCGCGGCACGCGCGCAGGGCGGGCCGGCGAACGGCCGCAACACGAACGCGCGACATCCGCTGCGAACCCCCAGGCACCGCGTTCCGGCGCTGCACGCCCCCGGCCCTGAGCCGCACGCCGCATGAAGCGCAGCCCGTTACTGCAACCCCTCTCGCGCGAGCACCATGCCGCGCTGTCGCTGGCCAGGTCCTGCGAGCGTGCCGCACGGTCGGGCGATGCGGCGCAGATCGACGCAGCCTGCGAGCGTGCCGTCCGCGCCTTCCGGCAGCAACTGGATCCGCACTTCCGCACCGAGGAGCACGCGCTGCTGCCGCTACTGCGCAGCGCCGACACCCAGCCGCTCGTGCAGCGCACGCTCGAAGACCATCGCCTGCTGCGCGGGCTGCTCGACGACCTGCAGCGCAACGATGCCGGCGCCCTGGCGCGCTTCGGCGAACATCTCGCCGCCCATGTGCGGTTCGAGGAGCGCGCGCTCTTTGCGGCGATCGAAAGCCTGCTCTAGCGCGTCGACCGGGGCGCCGCGCCCGCAGGCATGAAAAAAAAGCGCCCGCAGGCGCTTGAAGAGGAGTCCGGGGAAAATCACTTGAGCTTCTTGATGCCCATCAGACCGAGCACGTATTTTTCGTACAGCGGTTCGGTCGAGCCTTTTTTCATTTTGCGCATGAAGTATTTCTCGAACGCAACCTTGGCCAGGTGCACCCATTTGCCTTCCTTGAACCAGTTGACGTTGCGCGGCGGAATCTGCGGCAGCGCCACGAAGGCCGCCCCGGTGTCGCCGAAATCGGCCAGGCAGATGGCGTTCCACGTCGCCTTCTCGGTTGGCTCCTTGCCGTCGAGCACGGCGCGGATGTTGTGCGCCGTCGCGGTGACCATGGATTCGATCATGTAGCCGGTCTTCGGCGCCCCTGTCGGCACCGGTGTGGCCTCGACCGGCGGAATGGCGACGCACACGCCGACCGAATAGATGTTCTGGAATTTGGGATTGCGCTGGTAAGGATCGATGACGATGAAACCGCGCGGATTGGTCAGTCCCTCGATGCCGAACACGGCGTCGATGCCCTTGAATGCCGGCAGCATCATCGAGTAGGCGAACGGCAATTCGTGTTCCTTGATCACCTCGCCTTTTTCGTTGTGTTCGGCAACGAACATCTTGCCGGCTTCGACCTTGGTGACCTTGGCGTTGCAGATCCATTTGATGTGGCGGTCGCGCATCACGGATTCCAGCATGCCCTTGGAGTCGCCGACGCCGCCCAGGCCCAAGTGGCCGATGTAGGGTTCGGCGCTGACGTAGGTCATGGGCACGCGGTCGCGGATTTTGCGCCGCCTGAGGTCGGTGTCCATGATCATGGCGAATTCATACGCCGGCCCGTAGCACGACGCCCCCTGCACGGCGCCGACCACGATCGGCCCGGGCTCCTGCACGAAGCGCTCCCAGGCCTGGCCTGCGGCGACGGCGTGTTCGACCTGGCAGACCGACTGGGTATGCCCTTCCGGGCCCAGCCCGGGGATTTCGTCGAACGCCAGCTTGGGTCCGGTCGCAATGACGAGAAAGTCGTAGTCCACCACCCGGCCGTCGGTGAGTTCGACCTGGTTGCGCTCGGGATGCACGCGCGCGGCGCCGACCGGGATGAAATCGATGCCTTTTTTGTTGAGGTAGGGCGCGGCCGGCAGGGTGATGTCGTCGCGCTTGCGCCAGTTGACCGCGACCCAGGGGTTGGACGGCGTGAACTGGAAATACGGCAGGTTGGAAATCACGGTGACCTTGTCTTCGGCCCGCGCCTGTTCACGCATTTCGTAGGCCATCGTCATGCCGCCCACGCCCGCACCCAAAACCACGATCTGTGCCATTGCTGTCTCCTGTTGAGGTATCCCGTTTAGCTTAGCAACTGGATGAGCAAACACCATGCCATCATTCGACGCGCTCAGACGCAGGCGCTGGCGGCGCCTGTGCAATTTGACATGACCATCCTGTCATGCCACGCTCCGCGAAAGTCATGACCGGTCGCAGCCATGCCCCATATCGAACTACAGGATCTCATCGACGCGAACGACCAGCCCTTTGTGGTGATCGATCGCGAATACCGCATCGTGGCGGCGAATCAGCGCTACAGCGAAGCCTACGGCGTGACGCCCGACGCCATCGTCGGCCGGCACTGCTATGCCGTGTCGCACCACGCATCGCGCCCCTGCCACGAAAACGGTGAACAGTGTCCGCATCAGGCCTTGTTCGATCACGGTGAAGCGGTCGAGGTGCTGCATACCCATTTCCATGCCGGCGACCAGCCCGAGCGCACCCGCATCCGCGGGCATGCCCTGCGCGGCGTGAATGGCGAGCGCTACCTGGGCGAACAGCTGTTCCCGCTGGACGCCAGCGTCGGCACCGACTGCGACGCCATGCAGATGGTGGGGCAGTCCCCCGCGTTTCTGGCCTGCGTGGACAATCTCGCGCGGGTGGCCGACAGCGAGGCCTCGATCCTGCTGTACGGCGAAAGCGGGGTCGGCAAGGATCTCGCCGCGCGTTTCATTCATGCCCGCTCGGCGCGGGCCGGCGGCCCTTTCATCGTGATCAACTGCGCCGCCGTGCCGGAAACCCTGTTCGAAAGCGAACTGTTCGGCCATGAGCGCGGCGCATTCTCGGGCAGCAGCGGCCTGAAGAAAGGGCTGTTCGAACTGGCGGACGGCGGCACGCTGTTCCTGGACGAGGTCGCCGAGATTCCGCTGGGCTTGCAGGCCAAGCTGCTGCGGGTGCTGGAAACCGGCGAATTCCGCCGGGTCGGCGGCACCCATACGCTGAACGCCGACGTGCGGCTGGTATCGGCCACCAATCGCCGGCTGCTGGACGAGGTAGACGAGAAGCGGTTCCGGCTCGACCTGTATTACCGGCTGGCAGGTATCGACGTGACCCTGCCTGCGCTGCGCGAACGGCGCGAGGATCTCTCCGCACTGGCGGCGTTTCTGCTCAAGCGTCTGGCCGGCAGCCGCCGTGCCTGCCGGCTGGATGCGACCGCGCTGGCTATGCTGCAGGCATACGAATTCCCTGGAAATGTGCGCGAACTGCGCAACCTGTTGCAGCGCGCGGTACTGACCTGCCAGGACGGGGTGATCCGCGCCGCCGACCTGCATCTGCCTGTGGCGGCACTGCCGCCGCAGCCTGGCGCGGGCGCGCAGCCGCTGGCCGAGATCGAGCGCAGCCACATCCGCGCCCTGCTCGATTCGCACGCCGGCCATCGTAGCCGGGTCGCCACCGCGCTCGGCGTCACCGAACGCACGCTCTACCGCAAGCTCAAGCGCTACGGCCTGGGCTAGCTGTGCCGAGACGTCGGGGCCGGGTCAGTCGGCCAGGCTGGCGAAGCGGGCCTGCCCTAAAGGATTCCGATCCACTATGGGCTAGCGCCCATGTGGAGTCGTATACGCCAGTTCGGCCGCGCGCACGATGGCGCGCGCCTTGTTGAGCGTTTCCATCCATTCGTTGTCGGGCACCGAATCGGCGACGATGCCGGCGCCCGCCTGTGCGTACAGCATGCCGTCCTTGACCACCGCGGTGCGGATGGCGATCGCCAGGTCCATGTCGCCGTTGAACCCCAGATAGCCGACCGCGCCGGCATAGATGCCGCGCTTGCTGGGCTCCAGTTCGTCGATGATTTCCATCGCCCGCACCTTGGGGGCGCCCGACACGGTGCCGGCCGGGAAACTGGCGCGCAGCACGTCGAGCGCGGCAAGGCCGGGCTTCAGCTTGCCCTCGACGTTGGAGACGATGTGCATCACGTGCGAGTAGCGCTCGATCTGCATGTTCTCGGTGACGCGGACCGAGCCGGTGACGGCGACGCGCCCGGTGTCGTTGCGCCCCAGATCCAGCAACTGCAGGTGCTCGGCGCACTCCTTGGGATCGGCCAGCAGTTCCTCGGCCAGACGCTGGTCGTCCTCGCGCGTGAGGCCGCGCGGGCGGGTTCCGGCAATCGGCCGCAGGGTGACGTTGTCGCCTTCGAGCCGCACCAGGATTTCCGGCGACGAACCGACGATGTGGAAGCCGCCGAGATCGTAGAAGAACATGTAAGGCGACGGATTCAGGCTGCGCAGCGCGCGGTAGAGCGACAGCGGCGAAGCGGCGAACGGCCGCGCCATGCGCTGGCTCAACACCACCTGCATGACGTCGCCGGAGGCGATGTAGTCCTTGGCTTTCTGCACCGCCGCCTTGAACTCGGCCTCGCCGAATTCGGAGCCCGGTTCGGCCGTGTCGGCTGCCGGCTCGGCCGGCAGCGTCACCGGCACGCGCAGTTTCTCGGCCAGTTCGGCAAGACGCAGATGGCCCTGCACATAGGCATCCTGCTGCATCGGATCGGCATGGGTGATGAGATAGAGCTTGCCAGCAAGGTTGTCGAATACCGCCAGCTCCTCGGTCAGCATCAAGAGGATGTCCGGCGTATGCAGCACGTCGTCCTTGTGCCTGTCGGCCAGCCGCTTCTCGATGTAGCGGATGGTGTCGTAGCCGAAGTAGCCGGCCAGTCCGCCGGTGAAGCGCGGCAGCCCGGCCACCGGCGCCGCCTTGAAGCGCACCTGGAAATCGGCGATGAAAGCCAGCGGGTCGGGCAGGCTGTGCTCCTCGACCACCCGGCCGTCGGTTTCCACCGTCAGCAGATGCGCACGCACCCGCAACACCGTGCGCGCCGGCAGGCCGATGAAGGAGTAGCGCCCGAAACGTTCGCCGCCCACCACCGATTCGAGCAGGTAGGCATAGGGCGCATTGGCCAGCTTGAGGTAGACCGACAGCGGCGTTTCCAGATCGCCGGGCAGTTCGCGCACCAGCGGAATGCGGTTGTAGCCCTGGCGGGCGAGCTCGAAGAATTCTTGTTCAGTCATTTTGGCGTGAGGCGTGAGGAGTGAGGCGTTAGGCGTGGGAACTCAGTCGGCAGCCTGCCATCGCCATCGGCGCCCTGCGATCGCACTGCCCCGCCTCACACCTCGCGCCTCACGCCTCACGCTTTTTTCACCATCTTCGCCGCTTCGGCGAGACTCGGCACCACCGCATCCAGATCGAGCTCGGCGACCGGACGGCCGCGGTTGTAGCCGTAGGGCACGCAGAACACCGGGCTGCCCGCAGCACGCGCGGCCTGGGTGTCGTTGAGCGAGTCGCCAATCAGCAGCAGTTCGGCCGGCTTCACCTTGAACACCTCGCAGGCATGCAGCAGCGGCAGCGGATCGGGCTTGCGCTTCGGCAGCGTGTCGCCGGACAGGATCAGCTCGAAATAATCGAACAGGCCGGTGTCTTTCAGCAGCGGGTGAGTGAACGCTTCGGCCTTGTTGGTGATGCAGGCAATGTGCACGCCCATCGCCTTGAAGGCGTCGAGGCCTGCGACCACGCCGTCGAACGGGCGCGAATGCAGCGACACGTGCTCACCGTAATGCTTCTGGTAAGAGGCGATGGCCTGTTCGAACAGCGCCGCATCGGGCTCGGCGTCCATGTCGCCGGTGAGCACGCGCTTGACCAGCCGCGACACGCCGTTGCCGATGTAGGTGGAAATCGTTTCCAGCGACGGGCACGGGCGGCCGAGGTCGGCCATCATCAGTTCGGCGGCATGCGCCAGATCCGGCGCGGTGTTGAGCAGGGTGCCGTCGAGATCGATGACGACGGCTTTGATCGAAAGAGGAAAGTTTTTCATATTGGTTTTTATCCGCGAAGGACGCGAAGGGGCGCGAAGAAAATCTCTACTTCGCGTTTCTTCGCGTCCTTCGCGGAGGATATATCAGACCTTGGCAAGCTCGGCGCGCATCGCGGCAATGATGCTGTTGTAGCGCTGCGGGTCGCCGTCCTTGGCGGCGCCGAACACGGCCGAACCGGCGACGAAGGTGTCGACCCCGGCCCTGGCAACTTCGGCGATGTTGGCGGGGCCGACGCCGCCGTCGATTTCGATGTTCACGCTGAGGCCGCGATCATCGATCATCTTGCGCACGGCACGCGCCTTGTCGAGCACGTAGGGAATGAACTTCTGGCCGCCGAAGCCGGGGTTCACCGACATCAGCAGCACCATGTCGAGCTTGTCCAGCGTGTATTCCAGCACGTCGAGCGGGGTGGCGGGGTTGAACACCAGGCCGGCCTTGCAGCCGTTTTCCTTGATCAGGCCGATGGTGCGGTCGATGTGCTCGGAGGCTTCCGGATGGAAGGTGATGTAGGTCGCCCCCGCTTTCGCAAAATCGGGAATGATGCGGTCGACCGGCTTGACCATCAGATGCACGTCGATCGGCGCGGTGACGCCGTGCTTCCTCAGCGCTTCGCACACCAGCGGGCCGATGGTGAGGTTGGGTACGTAGTGGTTGTCCATCACGTCGAAGTGGACGATGTCGGCGCCGGAGGCGAGCACGTTGTCGACTTCCTCGCCAAGCCGGGCAAAGTTGGCGGACAGGATGGACGGGGCGATGCGGTACGTCATGGGAAGGGCTCCTGGATTTCTGCGGATTTTCGGGAAACCCGGCCATTTTAGCAGCCCGCCGCGCCATTGCGTTACACTCCAGGCATCCCGTATCCGTCGAGCATTCCCGTGGCCGAAGGCAAGAAATACCATATCAGCGTCAACGTCGACACGACCTATCTGGCCGAACAGAGCGATCCTTCGGCCGACCGTTACGTGTTCGCCTACACCATCACCATCGCCAACACCGGCACCGTGGCCGCGCAACTGATTTCGCGCCACTGGATCATCACCGATGCCGAAAACGTCGTCCAGGAAGTCAAGGGCCTCGGCGTGGTCGGCGAACAGCCCCTGCTGCGGCCGGGCGAGAGCTTCGAGTACACCAGTGGCACTGCGCTGGCAACGCCGGTCGGCACCATGCGCGGCAGCTATCAGATGGCGGCCGAGGACGGCAACAAGTTCGACGCCGAAATCCCCCAGTTCACACTGGCGATGCCGAGGGTGCTTCACTAAAAAGACGGTGGCGCAGCCAGGCCATTCCCCTGGATCCTGAATCCGGCGCCCGGGCTTTATTTTTTCATCGTCCACCATACGATGAACAGCAGCAGTCCGAGCGCGATTCCCGCCTCCAGCAGCAGCCAGCCCAGTCCCTGGGTCTCCATTAAACCCGTCTCTCCATTGTTATACTCGGCGCATGTTTTTGCTGTGGCCATCTTCACCCGTGATGCTGTTACGCGCAAGCCCGTGGCTGTTCGCCCTGCTGTTGTCGGCCTGTGCGGTGCAGCCGCCTGTGGCGCCGCCCGTTCCTCCGGCGCCGGTACCGGTGCCGGCGCCAGTCCCGGTTCCCGCGCCGCAACCCGAACCCGCTCCGCCCTCCGTTCTGATCCCCGTTCCGGCTGTGGCCTATCCCACGCTCAGACCGGTGGACTGGACGGCCGTGGCCTTCTGGCAGGACGACAGCGCCAGCGAAGCCTGGACCGCTTTCCTGCGCAGCTGCGCCACGCTCGGCAAGCGCACCGCGTGGCATGCGGTCTGTGCTGAAGCCACCTCGATGGCCACGCCGGACGACGCCGCCGTGCGCACCTTTTTCGAGCAGCGTTTCCAGCCCTACCAGGCCAGCCAGGAAGACGGCAGCACCGAAGGCATGATCACCGGCTACTACGAGCCCCTGCTGAAGGGCGACCGCGTGCGTACCGCGCGGGCGCGCTTCCCGCTCTACGCCGCCCCCGACGATCTCATCACGGTGGATCTCGCCAGCGTCTACCCCGAACTGAAGAACCTGCGCCTGCGCGGGCGGCTGGCCGGCAACAAGCTGGTGCCCTACCCCACCCGCAAGGAAATCGAGGCGGCCAACGGCAACGGCTTCAAGGGCAAGCCGATTGCCTGGGCGGAAGACCCGGTGGAGCTGTTTTTCCTGCAGATCCAGGGCTCGGGCCGCATCGAGCTGCCGGACGGCTCGCACCTGCGCGTCGGCTACGCGGACCAGAACGGCCATCCCTATCAATCGATCGGCAAGCTGCTGGTCGAGCGCGGCGAACTGAAGCTCGAACAGGCCTCGATGCAGGGCATCAAGGACTGGGGCGCGAAGAATCCCGACAAGCTGCCGGATCTGCTCGCCAGCAACCCCAGTTTCGTATTCTTCCGCGAACTGCCCAACGGCCTGCCCGGCCCGCTCGGCGCGCTCGGCGTGCCGCTCACCGGCGGCCGCTCGATCGCCGTCGACCCGCGCTTCATCCCGCTCGGCGCACCGGTCTTTCTCGCCACCACCCAGCCCAATTCACCGCTGCCGCTGAACAAGCTGGTGATGGCGCAGGATACCGGCGGCGCCATCCGCGGCGGCGTACGCGCCGATTTCTTCTGGGGCTTCGGCAATGCGGCGGGGGAACTCGCCGGCCGCATGAAACAGCGCGGCCGCATGTGGGTGCTGCTGCCGAAGGACTTCCCGCTGACCACCGTGCGCCGCTGAACGCGGCGGTTGCGATCGACCGGCTTGATTCATCCCCGCCAAGGGACAGCTGCGGCCTGCCCTTTACGCCCTCAGTGTGCTTGACATTCCCACCATGGTAAGGTTTATGTTGTCAGCATCCGTCTCAACCGGGAATCCACGATGACCACCTCCACCACAACCCCGCTCGCCGTCGGCATCCAGGGCATGACCTGCGCCAGCTGTGCGACGCGAGTGGAAAAAGTGCTCAAGCAGCTGCCGGGCGTGACTGCCGCAACGGTGAATCTGGCGACCGAAACCGCGACCATCACGGGCGCGACCGATGCAGCCTCGGTTCAGCGCGCCATCGAGCAGGCCGGCTTCAGCGTGCCGACCGAATCGCTGACCTTCGACATCACCGGCATGACCTGCGCGAGTTGCTCGGCGCGGGTGGAAAAGGCGCTCGGCAAAGTGCCCGGCGTACTCAATGCCAGCGTCAACCTGGCCACCGAGCAGGCGACGGTCGAGGTGGCGCAGGGCACGTCAGCCGCCGCGCTGATCGCCGCGGTGGAGCGTGCCGGCTATGGCGCGCAACGGCCGCAGGCGGCAAGCGCAAGCCCGGCCGCCCCGCTGCGCGCGCTGCCCGACTGGTGGCCGGTGGCGCTGGCGATAGCGCTGTCGCTGCCGCTGGTCGCCCCCATGCTCGGCAGCCTGTTCGGCGTGCACTGGATGCTGCCGGGCTGGCTGCAAATGGTGCTGGCGACGCCGGTGCAGTTCTGGCTCGGCGCGCGTTTCTATCGCGCCGGCTGGAAGGCGCTGCGCGCCGGCAGCGGCAACATGGATCTGCTGGTGGCCGTCGGCACCAGCGCGGCCTATGGCCTGAGCGTATACCTGCTGCTGACGCGCGGCGACCCGATGCATCTGTATTTCGAGGCCTCGGCGGTGGTGATCAGCCTGGTGCTGCTGGGCAAATGGCTGGAGGCGCGCGCCAAACGCCAGACCACCGAAGCCATCCGCGCCCTGCAGGCCCTGCGTCCGGCCACCGCGCGGGTGCGTCTCGACGGCGTCGACCGCGACATGCCGATCGACGCGATCCGGATGGGCGATCTGGTGGTGATCCGCCCCGGCGAACGGGTGCCGGTCGACGGCGAGGTGATCGAAGGCGAAAGCCAGATCGACGAATCCATGCTCACCGGCGAGTCTCTGCCGGCCGACAAGCAGCCGGGCGATACGGTGACCGGCGGCGCCATCAACGCGCACGGCGTGCTGCTCGCACGCACCACGGCGGTGGGAACG
>NZ_JANJXQ010000049.1 GCF_024708915.1 Thiobacillus sp. | reverse complement strand
TCGATGGCGTGGCGCTCGATCAGCCGCGTCACCTTGTCGAAGCCCATCAGATCGTAAAGTGCATCGTACAGCGGACGCAGATACGGATCGACCTTCTGCGTCAGGTCGCCCGGCAGGAAACCGAGGCGCTCGCCGGCTTCTACCGCCGGGCGCGTCAGCACCAGGCGCTTGACCTGCTCGCGCTCGAGCGCGTCGACTGCGCACGCGACGGCGAGGTAGGTCTTGCCGGTGCCGGCGGGGCCGATGCCGAAGGTGATGTCGTGGCTGCGGATCTGCTCGATGTACTCGCCCTGGCGCGGGGTGCGCGCACGCAGGTCGGCCCGCCGCGTGCGCAATGCGGGGCCTTCCTCGTCGGCGCGGCCGCGGGTGAGCTCGACCAGCCCCAGCTGGATGTCGTCGAGCGAGAGCGCATCGTGCGCGCGGTTGTAGAAATGCTCGATCGCCTGCCCGGCTTTTTCCGCCTGCGCGGCGTCGCCGCTGAATCTGAAACTGGAACCGCGGCGGCCGATGGTGACGTCGAACGCCGCTTCGATCTGGCGCAGGTTCTCGTCCAGCGGGCCGCACAGGTTGGCGAGCCGCCGGTTGTCTTCCGGCGCCAGGCGCAGTTCAACGATGTCGGTTTTCAAGCGCTTTCGGTCTCGGTGAGGACGGCTTCGCCACGCAAACTATGCGGCAAGGCCTGGGTGATGGTGACATCGACGAAACGGCCGATCAGGCGCGGCTGGCCGGCGAAGTTGACGATGCGGTTGTTGTCGGTGCGGCCGGCGAGCTCTTCCGCGTTCTTGCGGGCGTGGCCTTCGACCAGCACGCGCTGCACGCTGCCGACCATGGCCCGGTTCACCTGTTGCGCCTGCGTCTCGATCTGCGCCTGCAAACGCATCAGCCGCTGCGTTTTCAGTCCAGCCGTCACGTCGTCGGGATAGTCCGACGCCGGGGTGCCGGGGCGCTTGCTGTAGATGAAGGAGAAGCTGGCGTCGAAGTCGAGTTCTTCGATCAGCTTCATGGTCGCCTCGAAGTCGGCCTCGGTCTCGCCGGGGAAGCCGACGATGAAGTCGGACGACAGGCACAGGTCGGGGCGCCGTTCGCGCAGCCTGCGCACGATCGATTTGAATTCGAGCACGCTGTGGCCGCGCTTCATCGCCGCGAGGATGCGGTCTGAACCGGACTGCACCGGCAGATGCAGATGCGACACCAGCTTGGGCAGCGTGCCGTAGCATTCGATCAGCCGCTGCGTCATTTCGCGCGGGTGGCTGGTGGTGTACCTGATCCGTTCGATGCCGGCGATCTCGTGCACCATTTCCAGCAGGAAAGCGAAGTCGGCGCTGCCGCCCTCGTGCAGCGCACCCTGGTAGGCGTTGACGTTCTGCCCCAGCAGGGTGACTTCCTTCACCCCGCGCCCGGCGAGGTCGGACACTTCGGCAATGACGTCGTCGAACGGCCGCGACACCTCCTCGCCGCGGGTGTAGGGGACGACGCAGAACGTGCAGTACTTGGAGCAGCCTTCCATGATCGAGACGAAGGCCGACGCGCCTTCCACCCGCGCCGGCGGCAGATGGTCGAACTTCTCGATTTCGGGAAAGCTGATGTCGACCTGGGCGCGCCCGGTTTCGCGGCGCTGAGCGATCAGCTCGGGCAGGCGGTGCAGCGTCTGCGGGCCGAACACCACGTCGACGAAGGGCGCGCGCGACACGATGGCGGCGCCTTCCTGGCTGGCGACGCAGCCGCCGACGCCGATGATGAGATTGGGGTTGGTCGCTTTCAGATGGCGCACCCGGCCGAGGTCGTGGAACACCTTTTCCTGCGCCTTCTCGCGCACCGAGCAGGTATTGAACAGGATCACGTCGGCGTCGTCCGGGGTGGCGGTCGGGATCAGGCCTTCGGCCAGATTGAGCACGTCGGCCATCTTGTCCGAGTCGTACTCGTTCATCTGGCAGCCGAAGGTTTTGATGTAGATTTTTTTCATGCGCAAGTGCCGGGACAGTGAATAGACTGGGGGCAAGGTTTTCGCCACGCGCTGCGACGAAAAGAAATGTGGTGGTGATGAGTGGACTTGAACCACCGACCCCCGGATTATGAATCCGATGCTCTAACCGACTGAGCTACATCACCTTGGGGACTGCTTTCCCGGCGCAGGACCGCCGAAAAGGCGCGCATTTTAGCTGACGCCGGCACGCACTGTCAAAGCACCCCTGCGCCCGCCTACTGCGGCCGCAGCCTGGCCAGCTCGTCGAGCAGGCTGACCAGCAGTTCACGGCCGAGCGGCCCCATACCGGCGGTGAGCGGGTCGGCGTCGCGCTCGCCGTTGACCAGGCGGCGCATGCGTCCGCCCAAGAGCGCCATGTCGCCGCCCGCCTTCATCATCTGCTCGGCCATGTTGGCAAGCACCGACATGGCCTGCGCATCGCCGCGCGCCGCGGCGTCGATCAGCGCGGCGAGGCCCGGCGCGGCGGCGCTGCCGTCGGGCCGGGCATCGAGCGGCGGCAGCGTGGCGGGATTGTCGATGCCGCGCAGGATGGCGTCGAGCAGGATGCTGTCCTCCTCGTCCAGCCCCAGCTTGATCGACGGATCGCGGCGGCCGTCGACGACGTGGCGCAGGGCGCCGACCAGCCGCGCCCAGCCGGCCTGCTCGGCGGCGTCGAGCTGCTTCAGCAGGTCGGGCAGCTGGCTGCGGTCGCGCAGCGCGTTGACCACGGTGTGGATGAATGCGGCGTGAACACGCAGGACTTGTTCGACGGCAGGGGGAAGTTGGGCCATTTTTGGGTGCGGCGCGAGGCGTTAGGAGTGAGGCGGATTGTCCGGTCAGGGAAGCGGCTTGGCAATGGCGGGCTGCAGGGGCACGTTTTCGATCCGCCAGTGCGCGCTTGCCCACGCCAGCAGTTCGGCCGGCCCGGCATGTTCCAGCGCAACCGGCGGCGGGTGGCCGAGCGCGGCGAGGGCCTGCGCCAGCGCGGCGCCCTGCCCGCTCGCGGGCAGGGCGGGAGCCAGGGTCTGTTTCGACAGCTTCTGCCCGGCGGCATTGGTGATGAGCGGCACATGGGCATAGGCCGGCAGGGGCAAGCCCAGCAGCCTTTGCAGGTAAATCTGGCGCGGGGTGTTCCACAACAGGTCGGCGCCGCGCACCACGTGGGTGATGCCCTGGAAGGCATCGTCCACCACCACCGCCAGCTGGTAGGCGAACAGGCCGTCGGCACGCCTGACGATGAAATCGCCGACCTCATGCGCCAGGTTCTGCTGCAGGCTGCCCTGGATGCGGTCGCGAAAGCAGGTGCTCACATCCGGCACGCGCACGCGCCAGGCGCGGGCGGCTGCGCCCGGCGGCAGGCCCGCCCGGCAGCTGCCTGGATAGAGGGTCTCGCCCTCATGGCTGCGCGGCGCCTGCGCAAGCTGCCTGCGGCTGCAGGCGCAGGGGTAGACCGCGCCGAGGGCTTTCAGCTCATCCAGCGCCGCAGCGTAGGCGTCGTCGCGCTGCGATTGATGGAGCACCGCGCCATCCCAGTGCAAGCCATAGGCTTCCAGCTGACGCAGGATGGTATCGGCTGCACCGGGCTCGCAGCGCGGGCGGTCGAGGTCTTCCATGCGCACCAGCCAGCGCCCGCCGATCACACGGGCGTCGAGAAAGCTCGCCACTGCGGCGACCAGCGACCCCTGATGCAGCGGGCCGGTGGGCGACGGCGCGAAGCGCCCGATGTAGGGTGCGAAGTTCACCCGGCAATTATGCCGCGCGGGGGTCGCTTGATGGCGCTGCGCTTAGAGATCGATGCCGGGCTGCGCCTTCACGCCAGCGCGGAACGCATGCTTCTCGTCGGCGATGACCGACACCGTGTCGGCCAGCTCGACCAGCGCCGCCGGCGCGGCGCGCCCGGTGACGACGACGTGCTGCATCGGCGGCCGCTGCGCCAGTGCGTCGAGCACCATGTCGGCGTCGAGATAGCCGTAGCTCAGGAGATAGGTCAACTCGTCCAGCACCACCAGCTGGTACGCCGGATCGGCCAGCATGCGCGCGGCAATCGCCCAGCCGCGGCGGGCGGTGGCGATATCCTGCTCGCGGTTTTGCGTGTCCCAGGTGAAGCCGTCGCCGGTGACGTGCCATTCGACGCCGGGCTGGCGGCCGAGAAAGGCCTCCTCGCCGGTGTCGGTGCGGCTCTTGATGAACTGCACCACGCCGGCCTTCATGCCGTGTCCAAGCGCGCGCGCGACCATGCCGAAGGCCGCGGTGCTCTTGCCCTTGCCGTTGCCAGTGACGACGAGCAGCAGCCCGCGCGCGTCGTCGGCGGCGGCGATGGCGGCGTCGATCAGCGCCTTCTTGCGCGCCATGCGGGCGGCATGGCGGGCGTTGCGGTCGGATTCAGCGCTCACGCAGCGCCTTCGTCAGTGGGGTCGACATCTGAGCATTATCGCCCCGCTCCGCCTATTCGAACGCATACTCGACGCTCACCCAGCCGCTGCGCCCCGGCAGCGGGTAGGCGTTGAAGCGGTCTGCATTGCTCGCGCTGTGCACGGCATAGGTGTAGTAGTCCTGGTCGAACAGGTTGTTCAGCGCGGCGGCCAGCTGCCAGTTGCCGATCTGCCGCACCAGCTTGACGTCGACCAGGGTATAAGCCGGGATCTTCTGGGCGAAACGGTTGGGCTCGTCGTTTTCCATACGCTGGCTGCTGACGTACTGGACGTCGGCGGACAGCCGGGTCTGTCCGTCGATGTGCCACAACGCACCGAGCGCCAGCTTGTGACGCGGCACCAGCGGAACGTCCTTGCCGTGGAGGGCGACACCGTCGAGCGTGCCGTCGGTGAATTCGGCGTAGGCGAGCGTATAGGCTGCGCGCCAATCCACCGCACCCAGGCGTGCGTGCGCGTCGAATTCCAGGCCGTAGCGTTCGAGCGGAGCGAAGTTGGTGTTGCCTACGCCGACGCTGTAGATGTCGAGATGGATCTCGTCCTTCACCCGCATGTAGTACGCTGCGCTGCGCAGGCGGCGGGTACCGCTGCCCCATTCCCAGCCGATCTGGGCGTCGTGCGAGGTTTGCGGCTTGAGGAACTGGAACTCGTGCGCAAAGCCGGGCGAAAATCCGTATATCTCGTCCACCGTGGCGAAGCGGAAGCTGCGCGCTATCCGCGAAAACAGCGCATGTTGCGGGGCCAGCCGGTGATTGAGCCCCAACTCCAGAGCGTATTCCGTTTCGTCCTGGCTGCCGCCCGGCGCCCCGCTGCCGAACAGGCCGCCCGGCGCCGTTGGATCGTACTGGTCGTTCGCGTCGATTTCGAACCACTCGACGCGGCCGCCCAAGGCCGCGCGCGTGGCCGGATTCAGCTGCATCTCATCATGGACATAGAGGGCGGCCGAGTTCTGTTCGGCGTCCACGCGATTGATCGGAGTGCCGATGTTGGCCGGGGAATTCGAGGTGTGCAGCCGATAATCCCACCGCTGCAAGTCGGCGCCCACGACCAGGCTGTGCGCGACGCCCGCGGTCTCGAACGGCAGCCGGGCGCGGGGCGCGAAGTTCCACATGTCGAGATCGGCGTCCTTGTATTCGGGAAAGCCGCCGAAGTCGAAGTAGGCCTGCTGCTGCTTGTTGCGATAGTCGAGAGCGAGCAGCACGTCGTTGCGCCCGAATTCGAAACTCCCGTTCAGTCCCACCTGGTAGCCCTTGCGTTTCGCCCAGTCGAGCGGAGTGTTGGTGCCTTCGGGATCGGTCGCCACCTCGTCGAGGCCGGCGTCGGGCTCGACCGTGCGCGGGCCGGGCAGGCGCGTCGTCTGCGATGTGCCGCCGAACTTGAAGACCCACTCACCCAGAGCGTGTTTCCAGCGCGCATCGCCGTTCGCGCTGCTCTGCCGGTTCTCGTTGTTGGCGCGCCAGCCGTCGGAGCGGTAGTGGTCGGCGGTGATCCTGAGGCCGGCCGTCTCGCCCGCCAGGTTGCCGGTCAGCTGATAGTTCCGGGTGCTGTAGCTGCCGAGCTGCAGCTTGCCGACCGCCTGGTCGGCCTGCCGGAGCGGGGAACGGGTGATGATGTTGACGACGCCGGCGACCGCGCCCGCGCCATGCAACACGCTCGAGCCGCCGCGCACGATCTCGATGCGCTCGACGGCCGCCAGCGGCAGCGCCGACCAGTCGATTGCCGACAAGTCGATGTCGTTCAGGCGGCGGCCGTCCAGCAGGATCAGCGTGTTCTGGTCGGCGGCGGCGCCGAAGCCGCGCAGATCGACTGTGCTGGCGGCGGCGTTGTTGCCGTAGAGGTCGCGCATGCCGATGCCGGCCTGCTGCGCCAGGATTTCCGGCAGCGTGGCCTGCGGGCTGTTTTCGATTTCCTGCCGCGTGATCACCGTGGTGTTGGCGGTCTGGCCGGACAGGGCCTGGGGAAAGCGGGTGGGCGTGACGACGATGGTCTCGCCGACGAACACCGGCAGGGTCTCCGCGTGAACGGAAGTAGCGAGGGCGACGCTGAGGGCGAGCGCGAGAGGGGTTTGACGCATGATGACTTCCGGTTTGGGCGCCCGCTTCCCCGCAGGCGCGTTGCACGATCCGCTGGGCGACTTCCGTCGCGCCAGGGCTCAGGCCGGTATCCGGGCTCACGCCTGAAGTGCATCGCCTTCCCGGGCGAACCCAGTGGCTGTGTGATGGACCGTTTAGCGCTGACCGTTGCGGGGGCAGCACAGGCTTTGCGAAAAATTGCGCACCTGTTTCCCGTTTATCCTCGGCGGCGGAAAGCCGCGTCGGCACCTGAAGGCGCGCATTATACGGAGCGGATTGACCGGCCGCACATCGCCCCCTGCGGAAGGGTCGCTGCGCAGCAGCGGGGCACCCACCGGCCTACTCCTTGCGGGTGGAGCGTGGTTGTTGGCGCTTCAGCGCCTTTAGAGCGCGGTTGTTGCCGACTCATCGGCTCTACAACCGCGGCCTCCCCCTCGCAGGGACAACCACGGCCTACCCCTTGCGGGTGCTATAGTCCCGCAATGCAAGCCGAACTCGATGCCCTCGAAGCCAGAATCCGCCAGGTGGCCGCGCTTTGCCACGCGCTGCGGCAGGAAAACATCGCCCTGCGCCAGCAGCTGCTGGCTGCGCAGCAGGACGGCAAACAGCTGACGGCCCGGCTGGACGCCGCCAAAACCCGGCTGCAGGCGCTGCTCGAAACGCTGCCGGAGGACGTCTGATGGCCGGCCCGCGTTCCATCGAAATCCACATCCTCGGCCGCGCCTACAAGGTGGCGTGCTCGCGCGAGGAAGAATCCGCGCTGATCGCAGCGGCCGATTATCTCGATGAAAAAATGCGCGAGATCCGCGACAACAGCAAGGTGATCGGCGCCGAGCGCATCGCCATCATGGCGGGGCTGAACCTGGCGCACGAGCTGCTGGCCCAGGGCGGCGGCGGTCTGGCCGAGGAAGCACGCGCCCGCCTGACACATTGCAACAGCCTGCTCGATTCTGTGCTGGAAGATCAGGACAAACTCTTCTAAACTGGGGGCGTTCCCTGCGGTGTTCGAGGCTGGTTGCAATTTCTCTGAACCAATGCATACGTGCAAGGCTGCGGTCTATTCCGATGCAGGTGTGCGCGTGACACGTTTCATGTGCCCAAAGCGTCTTTGAACGCGGCCATCTTGGACCCCGGTTCAAGAGTCCGCAGCCAGTCACGGCACAGGCGGGGAGCCTTACCTTTTCATGAATAAATCCACCCTCAGGCGTCAGCTCAAAGGTGCGCGCAGCGCGCTTGCCCCTACCGACCGCCGCAAGGCCGCGCGCGCCTCGCTGCGGCTGGCGCTGCGCCACGGCCTGTTGCTGCGCGCGCAACGCATCGGCTTTTATCTGCCGCAAGGCGGCGAGTTCGACGCCCACCCCCTGCTCAATCAGGCCCTGTGGATGCAGCGCGAGTGCTACCTGCCGGTGCTGCCGCGGCGCGGGCGGGTGATGCGGTTCGGCCGGGTCGGCAGCAATACGCGCATGAAAGCCAACCGCTACGGCATCCCCGAACCAAGAGATGCGCATCCCTTGCGCGCGCGCCAGCTCGACCTGCTGCTGATGCCGCTGGTGGGGTTCGACCGCAAGGGCTACCGGCTGGGGATGGGCGGCGGCTACTACGACGCGACGCTGGCCTTCATGCAGCATCGGCGTTTGTGGCGCAAGCCGCGCCTGGTTGGGGTTGCCTACGAATGCCAGCGGGTGGAGGCGCTGCCGCACGACCCGTGGGACATGCCGCTCGATGCGGTGCTGACCGAGCGCCAGCTGTACCGCTTCGACTCGAACCACCCCAAGCCTCATTCGCCCAGATAGGCGCGGCGCACCGCCGGGTTGGCGGCCAGCTCGCCGGCCGCGCCGCTCAGCGCAATGGTCCCGTTCTCCAGCACATAGCCGCGCGCGCAGGTTTTCAGCGCCAGATGGGCATTCTGCTCGATCAGCAGCACCGCCACGCCGCCTGCCGCAATCCGGCGAATGATGTCGAACACCGCCCGCACCATCAGGGGCGCCAGCCCCATACTCGGCTCGTCCAGCAACAGCAGGCGCGGACGCGCCATCATCGCGCGTCCCAGCGCCAGCATCTGCTGCTCGCCGCCGGACAGCAGGCCGGCGAATTGCGCGCGGCGTTCGGTCAGGCGCGGCAGCAGCGCATACACCTGGTCGAGGTCGCGGGCGATCGCCGTGCGATCGCGCCGGATGTAGGCGCCCATCATCAGGTTTTCGGCCACCGACATGCGCGGAAACACGCCGCGCCCTTCGGGGACCAGCGCCAATCCACGGCGCGCGACCTGGTGCGCCGGCAGCCGGGCGATCGCCTGTCCGTCGAACTGCACGCTGCCCGCCTGCGGCGCGATCAGCCCGCTGATGGCCTTGAGGGTGGTGGTCTTGCCGGCGCCGTTGGCGCCGATGAGGCAGACCATTTCGCCCGGCGCCACGTCGAGGCTGAGCCCGCGCACGGCCTGGATGCCGCCATAGGCGACGGACAACTGGCTGACGGTCAGTAGCGTGTTCATTCGGCAAAACCTCTCACTACAGAGACACCGAGGCACCGAGAAAAACCGAACGTGAAACGGGTTTCTCCGTGTCCCAAGGGATACCGTCCCTCCGGGACATATCTCGGTGCCTCTGTGGTGAATGGGTTCTTCCAAAATTCATAGCGCCTCGTCCCCCAGGTAGGCCGCAATCACCCGGGGATCGCGGCCAATCGCATCGGGCGTGCCCTCGGCGATTTTCACACCGTAGTCGAGCACCGCCAGCCGGGTGCACAGCCCCATCACCAGTTTCACGTCGTGCTCGATCAAGAGCAGCGTCAGTCCGTCGCCCTGCAGCTGCAGCAGCAGTTCGCGCAGCGCCGCGCGCTCGGCCGGATTCATTCCGGCAGCGGGTTCGTCGAGCGCCAGCAGGCTCGGTTCGGTCGCCAGCGCACGCGCGATTTCGAGCCGCCGCTGGTCGCCGTAGGGCAGGTTCCTGGCCAGGCGGCCGGCGTGCTGCGCGATCCCGACGCGGCGCAGCAGGGCATGGGCGCGCTCGTGCGAATCGGCTTCTTCGCGGCGCGTGGCGGGCAGGCGCAGCACCGCACCGACGACGCCGCTGCGGGTGCGTGCGTGGCGCCCCACCAGCACGTTTTCGAGCGCGGTCATCTCGGCGAACAGGCGGATGTTCTGGAAGGTGCGCGCCAGCCCCGTCTGCAGCACTTGGTGCGGCTTGCGGCCGTGGAGACGGGTGCCATTGAGGCGAATTTCGCCGCGGTCGATCGAATAAAGGCCGGTGAGCGCGTTGAACAGCGTGGTCTTGCCCGCGCCGTTGGGGCCGATCAGGCCGAAAATCTCGCCTGCGTGAACCTGCAGCGAAATGTCGGACAGCGCCTGCAGGCCGCCGAATGCCTTGCTTATGCCGGAGACGGTCAGCAGCGGCGTCGACGCTGCAGCGCGTTTGCTCGATAGCGGGTCGCCTGATTTGGGTGAGTTCATCCCTTGGCGTCGGCGAATTCGCGGCGGCGGCGCGCCGAGGGAAAAAGCCCCGCAGGGCGATACAGCATCACCGCAACCAGCGCCACGCCGAACAACAGCATGCGCAGATCCGCCGGATCGATGTAGACCTGGCCGAACAGGCTGCGCTGCCAGTCGCCGGTATAGCGCAGCGCCTCGGGCAGCAGCGTCAGCAGCAGCGCGCCGAAGATCACGCCGGGAATGTGCCCCATGCCGCCGAGCACGATCATGCACAGGATCATGACCGATTCCATGAGATTGAACGACTCCGGGCTGATGAAGCCCTGGAAGCTGGCGAACAGGCTGCCCGCCAGCCCGCCGAAGACGGCGCCCATGGCGAACGCCAGCAACTTGAGATTGCGCGTGTTGATGCCGGTCGCGGCGGCGGCGATCTCGTCCTCGCGGATGGCGACCCAGGCACGCCCGATACGCGAATTTTCCAGCCGCATCGAAATGAAAATCACCGCCAGCACCAGCAGCAGAAACAGGTAATACGTCAGATGGGCGCCGCTGAAGGTGTAGCCGAAGAACGTCTGCGGCTGGCTCAGGCTGACGCCGCCGAGACGCACCGGGTCGATCAGGTTGATGCCCTGCGGGCCGTTGGTGATGTTGACCGGGGCATTCAGGTTGTTCATGAAAATGCGGATGATTTCGCCGAACCCCAGCGTGACGATGGCCAGATAATCGCCGCGCAGCCGCAGGGTGGGCGCCCCCAGCAGCACGCCGAACAGCGCGGCGAGCGCCGCGCCCAGCGGCAGAATCGCCCAGAACGGCAGGTGCAGGCCGAAATGCGGGCTGGCAAGCCAGGCATAGACGTAGGCCCCCAGCGCATAGAACGCGACGTAGCCGAGGTCGAGCAGGCCGGCATAACCGACGACGATGTTCAAGCCCAGCGCCAGGATGACATACAGCAGCGCCAGGTCGAGCAGCCGCACCCACGAGCGCCCCAGCCCCGCGTCCACCAGGAACGGCAGCAGCGCCAGCCCCAGCGCCAGCAATCCGAAAACGAGCCAGCGCGGCTGCGTCTTGTTCAAGCTAGGCACGCTCGACAACGCGCGCCCCCAGCAGGCCGGACGGGCGGAACACCAGCACCGCGATCAGCACGAAGAACGCGAACACGTCCTGGTAATGGCTGCCGAGGAAACCGCCGGTGAGGTCGCCGATGTAGCCCGCACCGAACGATTCGATCAGTCCCAGCAGCAGGCCGCCCAGCATCGCCCCGCCGAGATTGCCGATGCCGCCCAGCACCGCGGCCGAGAAGGCCTTGAGGCCGAGCATGAAGCCCATGTAATAGTGCGCCAGGCCGTAATACGCGCTGACCATGACCCCGGCCACCGCTGCCAGCGCCGAACCGATCGCGAACGTGGCGGCGATCACCCGGTTGACGTCGACGCCCATCAGGCTCGCCACCTGCCGCGATTGCGCAGTCGCGCGCATGGCCCGGCCGAGCCGGGTTTTCTGCACCATCAGGATCAGCAACAGCATGATGCTCATGGTCAGCAGCAGGATGGCAATCTGCACATCGGTGATGTTCGCGCCGAAAAGCGTATGGCGTCCCTGCGGCAGCACGGCGGGGAAAGGGATGTACTGCTTGCCCCAGATCAGCATGGCGATATTCTGCAGAATGATCGATACGCCGATCGCCGTGATCAACGGCGCCAGGCGCGGCGCCTGACGCAGCGGCCGATAGGCGACGCGCTCGATCAGCAGGCCGAGCGCCATGCACACCGGGATCGCCACCACCAGCCCCGCCCCCAGCACCAGCACGCCCGGCAGGCCGGGAGCCGCCAGCGCCAGCGCGCCGATCACCGTCAGCGCGACCATCGCCCCCATCATGGTGATTTCACCATGGGCGAAATTGATGAGTTCGAGGATGCCGTACACCATGGTGTAGCCCAGCGCCACCAGCGCGTAAATGCTGCCCAGCACCAGGCCGTTGATGAGTTGCTGCAGGAAGATGTCCATCTTTGCGCGGCGTGCGCCGGCTCAGTTTATTTTGCGCTCTGCACGGTTTCGAGCGTCTGCCACTTGCCGTCCTTCACCTGGTACAGGGTGACCGCGCCGCCGGCGATGTCGCCCTTGGCGTCGAAGCGGATGTGCCCGGTCACCCCCTGGTAATCGGTCTTCGGCAGTTCGGCCAGATAGGCGGCGGGATCGCTGGAATCGGCGCGTTTCATCGCCTCGATCAGCACGCGCATGGCGTCGTAGGCGTAGGGGGAGTAGTTCTGGATCTTGCCGTATTTGGCCTCGAACCTGGCCTTGAACGCGCTGCCGCCCGGCATGGCGTCGAGCGGCAGACCCGGGTTGGAGGCCAGCGCGCCCTCGGCGTCGGCGCCGGCCAGGTCGATGAACTTGGGCGTTTGCGCGCCGTCGCCGCCGAGGAACTTCGCCTGCATGCCGAGCTGTTTCATCTGCTTGATCATCGGCGCGGCCTGCGGATCCATCCCGCCGAAGAACACCAGGTCGGGCGCCTTGCCCTTGATCGAGGTGAGAATCGCCATGAAGTTGGTCGCACGGTCGGAGGTGTATTCGCGCGCCACCACTTCGCCGCCCGCGGCCTTGGCGGCTTTCTCCACTTCGTCGGCCAGCCCCTGCCCATAGGCGGTGCGGTCGTCGATGATGGCGATTTTCTTCGCGCCCAACCGGGTCACCGCGTAATGCCCCAGCACGCTGCCCTGCTGGGCGTCGTTGGTCATCACGCGATAGGCCGTCTTGAAGCCGGAGGAGGTGTAGGCCACCGCGGTGGCCGAGGGTGAAATCTGCGGAATGCCGTTGTCGGAATAAATCTTGGAAGCCGGGATGGTGGCGCCCGAGTTGAGATGGCCGACGACGCCGGCCACGCCCTCGTCCACCAGCTTTTGCGCCACCGTGGTGGCGGTTTTGGGATCGGCCGCGTCGTCTTCGCTCCTCAATTCGAGCACGACCTTGTTGCCGCCCAGCGTGAATCCGGCGGCGTTGATTTCGTCCAGCGCCAGGCGCGCCCCGTTCTCGTTGTCCTTGCCCAGATGCGCCTGCGGGCCGGTGAGCGGGGAAACCTGGCCGATCAGCACCACCCGGCTGTCGCCATTCTGCTGCGGCCTGTCGCCACAACCTGCGACCAGTGCCGCCGCTACCATCGCCCAACGTAGAGTATGGCCCGTCATCTCGGTCTTCCCCGCAATAAAACTGAAACGCGGGATTTATACCATAAAGCCCGCCGCGCCAGCTTTCCCCCGGAGAGCCGAAAAGCACAGGGCCGACGCGAACGCCGGCCCTGTGCTTTCACGATGTTTTCGTGTGCCGGGTTATTTCATGCTCAACACCCACTCGACAATCTTCTCCACGTCTTCGTGCTTGACCTGTGCGTTCGGCGGCATGGGAACCGGCCCCCACACCCCTTTACCGCCGGCTTTCACCTTGCCGACCAGCTTGTCTTTCGCGGCCTTGTCGCCGGCATATTTTTTGGCGATGTCCTTGAAAGAAGGGCCAACGATTTTCTTGTCCACGCCGTGGCAGGACATGCAGGCGTTTTTCTGGGCCAGCGCCTGTTGGGAATCGGCAGAAGCGACGCCTGACATCGCCAGCAGGGCAGCGGATGCTGCAGTCATTATCCATTTCTTCATCATTACAGTGTCTCCGTGGAGGTCGGGTTGAGCGCGCGCTATCTATCTAGCCACTACCGCGCCTCCCATATTAAGGAAAATCCTCCGCCGCGCAAGACACGGGCCTGGTTTTTTGCTACCAAGCCCGGTAAAACATTGTTATTCACGCTCGACCAGTTCGCGGTAGGCATGCCAGCTGGCATGCCCAAGCCAGGGGAAAATCACTGCCATGGCGATGAAATCCGTCGCCATTCCGACCACGATCAGGCCTGCAATCAAGGCCCCCCACAGCAGCATCACCGGGAAATTGAGCCGGGTCGCCATGAAGCTGGTGACCAGCGCGGTGGCGAAATCGACCTTGCGGTGCAGCAGCATCGGCAGCGACACCACCGTGAGGCTGAACATCGCCAGCGCCAGCACGCCGCCGAACGCCAGGTAGGCCAGCACGAAATCGGTATGCTGCTGCACCGCGCTGATGCTCAGCAGATCGGACAGGCCGCCGATGCCCGAACCGCTGAGGAACAGCCCCACCAGAATCGCCGAAATACGCTCCCATGAAATCAGGACGAACACCAGCATCACCGCGAACAGCCCCAGGGAGGATGGATTGGCGCGCCACGCCAGCAGAGGGACGAACAGTTTGGGAAGCTTGTGGTGATGCTCCAGCCGGTGGCTCAAGTCATAAAACACGGTGGCCAGCAGCGGCGCGACGAACAGGAAGCCCGAAACCAGCGCCATCGCCAGATGCGGCCTGTCCTCTGCAGCATGCACCAGACCGTAGCCCAGCAGCGCGAAGACGGCGCCATAGAACAGGCTCAGCGGCCACGCCCGGGCAAAATCCTTTGCGCCGTCGCGCAGCCAGCGCAGCGGCTGGTTGAACGTCACGCTGCGGATGCCCGGCAGATTCATTTGGGCGACCTGCGGATGGAAAACTGCGGATTCGGTATCTGTGCTCATGATTGCTCCTGATGACGGACGGGCTGTCTACTTGATAGCAGGCGCCGCCACGGGCTCCTAATAGCAAATGCTGATAAACGCCTTATTCCAGTACGCCGGCCAGATCGGTCAGCGGCGGCTGGCACGCCGTTCCGCTGCAGACCCAGGCAGCGGGACGGTCCGCTTCCGGCTTTGCCAGCGCCTGCGGCAGGCTCAGGCCATTGGGCAAGGCCAGCAGCATGTCGCGCGCACCGAGTTTCGGCGTCAGCGCCCGCACCCATGCGCGCAGGGCGGATTCCGGGCCGCGCAGCAGGATCGTCCGCGGCGGCACCAGCGCTTCATCGAGCACGGCCAGCAGCGTCGGATAGGCGATCGGCTGCTGGTTCAGGTGCGCGTAAAACAGCCGCAGGCAGCGCGCGCTGGCATCGAGGTAACGCGCCTCGCCGAGCAGATGCCCGAGCCGCTGCAGCGCAAACGCGGCGACGCCGTTGCCCGACGGCGTGGCGTTGTCGTAGCCCGGCTTGGGACGGGCGATGAGCGCTTCGTGGTCGTGGCTGGTGAAGTAAAAGCCGCCGGCTTCGGCATCCTCGAAATGCGCCAATAACGCGTCGGCGAGTTCGCATGCCCAGCCCATGTCGGCTTCGCGATAGCCGGCCTGCAGGGTTTCCAGCAGCGCATCGAGCAGGAAGGCATAGTCGTCGAGATAGGCGTTGAGCCGCGCTTCGCCGTGTTTGAAGCTGGCAAGCAGGCGGCCGTCGCGCCAGAGGTTCCGGCGCAGGAAATCGATCGCCGCTTGCGCCGCCGCCACCCAGTCGGCGCGCGCCATCACCCGCCCGGCATGCGCCAGCCCGCCGATCATCAGCGCATTCCAGCTGGCGAGCTGCTTGTCGTCGCGCCCCGGCCACACCCGGGTTTCGCGCGCGGCAAACAGCTTGGTGCGTGCGCTCGCCAGCCGCGCCGCGGCCGTCGCGTCGGTCAGCCCCAGCTCGGCCGCAATCTCGTGCAAGGGACGCGCAAGGATCGGGTTCCAGCTTGCGTTTTCGAAATTCGGCGGCTGGTCGAAGCCATACGCCGGTGCCGCCACCGCGTGCTCCTCGGCCGACAGCAGCGCACGCACCTGGTCCGCTGTCCACACGTAGAACTTGCCTTCGTGGCCTTCGCTGTCGGCGTCGAGCGCGGAATAAAAGCCGCCGCCCGGCGCGCGCATCTCGCGCAGCAGCCAGTCGACGATGCCCTCGGCAGCGTCCTTGAATAGCTTTTCGCCGGTCAGCGCCCAGGCATCGGCATACAGATGCAGCAGCGGGCCGTTGTCGTAGAGCATTTTCTCGAAGTGCGGAATCGCCCACTGCGCGTCCACCGAATAGCGGCAGAATCCGCCGCCGAGCTGGTCGCGCATCCCGCCGGAAGCCATCTTGCGCAGGGTGAACAGCGCCATCTCGCGCGCCTGCGCGTTGCCTGCCTGAGCCTGCCGCAGCAGGAAAAACAGTTCGCCCGGGCGCGGGAATTTGGGCGCGGGCGAAAAGCCGCCCCACACCGGGTCGAAGGCCTGCGCCAGATCGCGCAGCGCAGCGGCAAACGGTGCATCGCTCAGGCCTTGGCCGATGCCCGCCACCGGCTGCTGCTGCGCCAGCGCTTCGCGCACCGCCGCGTTCTGCGCCTGCACTTCGCCGCGCCGCTCGCGCCAGGCGCGGGCGACGTTTTCCATCAGGTCGATAAAGCCGGGCAGCTGGTAGCGCGGCGTCTTGGGGAAATAGGTGCCGGCAAAGAACGGTGTCTGATCGGGCGTGAGAAACACCGTCAGAGGCCAGCCGCCGCCGCGCCGGGTTAACAGCTGGTGCGCGGCCTGATAGATCTGGTCGAGATCGGGACGTTCCTCGCGGTCGACCTTGATGTTGACGAACAGCCGGTTCATCACTGCCGCCACCTCGGCGTCCTCGAAGCAG
>NZ_JANJXQ010000258.1 GCF_024708915.1 Thiobacillus sp. | reverse complement strand
CAAGGTTCTGGTTCCCCTGGCGGACGGCTGCGAAGAACTCGAAGCCGTCACGATCATCGATCTGCTGCGCCGCGCCGGCGTCGAGGTGGTGACGGCAGGCCTCAAGCCCGGCATCGTCAAGGCCAGCCGCGGCGTGCAGCTGGTACCCGACGTCACGCTCGACGTGGCCTTGCAGGACGACTACGACATGGTGGTGCTGCCGGGCGGCATGCCGGGTGCGTCGCATCTGAAGGAAGATGCACGCATCCTGGTGCTGCTGGAAAAAATGGCGGCCGCCGGAAAATACACCGCCGCCATCTGCGCCGCGCCGATGGTGCTGGCCGAAGCCGGCGTGCTCGACGGTAAGCAGGCGACCAGTTATCCCGGCTTCCTCGATGCGCTGCCCGGTGTGACCGTCAGCGCCGCTGCCGTGGTGCAGGACGGCAAGGTGCTGACCTCGCGCGGCCCCGGCACGGCAATGGATTTTGCGCTGGCGCTGGTGGAAGTGCTGACCGGCAGCGAAAAGCGCCAGCAGGTTGAAGCTGCGCTGGTCAGGCCGTAGCTGGCCACGCTCCGCCGTTGTTATCATTCGGCCTACATTACATCGCCCCGGAGACCACCATGCAGATTCGCGAAATCCTCACGCTCAAAAGCGACGACATTCACAGCATTGCGCCGACCGATCCGGTTTCCAGCGCCATTGCCAAGCTGGTGGGCTTGGGGGTGGGTTCGCTGGTGGTGCTGGAAAATGGCGAGATGGTAGGGCTCCTGACCGAGCGTAATGTGGTGCAGGGCATGCTCAAACAAGGCGGCGACCTGAAGGATGCCGAAGTCAGCACCATCATGGTGAGCGAGCCGGTCGTGGCCAATGCCGACGACTCGGTGGATTACGCACGCGACGTGATGACCAAATCGCACATCGGCCACCTGCCGATTCTCGACGGCAACAAGCTGCTTGGCATCATTTCCTTCCACGACGTGGCGCGCGCCTGCCTCAAGGAAGCCAATTTCGAGAACAGCCTGCTGAAGCGCTACATCAAGCACTGGCCCGAGTAAGGCGGCCCTTCGCTCGGCCTGTAGCCCTGCCCAAGGCGATCAACGGATCGACTCGATGTCGATGGTCTTCTCCAGTATTTTCGGCACGATCAGCGCATAGCCCTGCTGTTGCCAGTGCGCCAGCTCGACGATGCCGTTGGGCACCACTTCGATGAAATCCTGGAAGTCCGCCACCGCATAGCCGAAGTCCTCGGCCGCCTGGCCGCACACCTTGAACGACACGCCGAGGTCGGCGTAGTAACGCATGCGGTCGACCGCTTCCTGATATTTCGCCTCGTTCTTTGTCGCCACCGTCACCACTTCGGTGCCGTGGATGACCACCACGATGTTCATGTCTTCGGGCGAGTAGTTGTAAGGCGCTTCCATCAGCGGATTCATCAGCGAACGCACCCAGTACAGCGCGCTGCCGATTTTCTGCGGGTCGTCCAGATAGAACTCGAACATGACCTTGGGGGGGGCATAGGGGGTGGCCACCCATTTGCCGGCCGCCTGCGCCGGCGCGATCGCGCCCAGCCACAACAGCATTAACGAAACCAGGATGGATTTCACGGCGATCTCCTCGTTTTTCCGGTCGTGCCTGTTTTATAGGCGCTGGGCGGCGTTCTGCTGCAGGCGGCGCAGGGTCCGGAACAGCTGGAGCCGCGCCGGGTCGATCTCGCCCGCGGCGGCGGCCTCCTGGAGCCGGCAGCCCGGCTCGGTCTCGTGCTTGCAGTCGCGGAAACGGCATTGTCCGAGATAGGGGCGGAATTCGACGAAGCCGTGTGCCAGGGCGCCGGCATCCAGGTGCTGCAGGGCGAACTCCTGCAGGCCGGGCGAGTCGATCACCGCCGAGTCGGCATCCAGCCGGTGCAGGCGGGTGTGGGTGGTCGTGTGGCGGCCGCTGTCGAGCGCTTCGGAATACTCGGCGGTCACCGCATCGGTGCCCGGAAACAGCGCGTTGATGAGGGTCGACTTGCCCATGCCGGACTGTCCGATCAGAAGCGTGGTGTGGCCGCGCAGGGCAGACTGCAAGGGCGTCACGTCGGACAGCGCCGACAGGGTGACGAGCGGATAGCCGATGCGGGTGAGCAGGTTCAGTCGCTCTCGCGCGGCCGGCGTTTCCGGCAGGTCGGCCTTGTTGAGGACGAGCAGGCTGGCGATGCCCTGGTCTTCGGCGGCGAGGACGCAGCGCTGCACCAGCTCCATCGAAAAACTCGGTCGTGCCGCCACCACCACCGCAAGCTGGGTCACATTGGCGGCGATGGCCTTGGATTTGAAGGCGTCGGAACGGTAGAGCAGGCTGGCGCGCGGCAGCACCGCCTCGATCACCCCGGCATCGCCGTCGCGCCGGACCTCGACCTGGTCGCCGCATACCGCGCGCAGATGGCGGCCCTTGACCTGGCAAGGCAGTTCTCCGGCGGCAGTCGCAACGATGAAACGGCGGCTGAACGCCGCGACAACCTGGCCGGTCAGGAGGGCCATGCCTCAGAGGTCGGACAGCGCGTCGACCTTGGCCGCGCAGATGAAATCGCTTGGGCTTCGGCCGGCGCGAAGCGCCTTGACGTTCGCTTTGCTCACATGCGCCTGCGCCGAAACGATTCCCTCTGCGTCAAATGTCCAGGAGTGCATCGACTTTCGCTGCGCAGATGAAATCGTTTTCCGACAGGCCGCCGATCGCATGCGTCCAGTATTCAACGCGGCAGGTGTTGTAACCGACCAGCAGGAAGGGATGGTGATCTTCGCGATGCGACACCCACATCACCGCGTTGACGAACGCCTGGGTCCGATAGTGATCCTTGAACGTGTATTCCTTGGCGATTTTCTCGCCGTCGCGCTGCCAGCCGGTCAGGCCCTTCAGCAGCGGCGCAACCTGCGCATCGGTCAAGGGGGCGACGCCGCCTTCGCAGGGCGCGCATTTCTTGCGGACGAGTTCTTCGACGATGGTGCTCATGGCGGGGCTCCTTACTTGAATTTGTAATACTGCTGGTTGAGATAGGCGGCGACGTGCGCCTCGTCTTCCGGGAACCAGCCGGTTCCGGTGTTGGCGTTGCAGGCGGAGATGCGGGCGGCCAGTTGCTGTGCGGTTTTGACCTTGCGGTCGGCGCGCGTGTAGATCTTGCTGCCGTCGCCGCCGAACATACTGGTGTGGCAGCTGAGGCAGGCCTTGTCGTGCAACTGCTTGCCGGTCTTGGGGTCGCCCTTGGCGAACGGTGCGGCATGCACGCCGCTCGCCAGCAGCACGCCGCAGAACAAGGCGGTCAGGGTTTTCATGATCGAGACTCCGGTTGATTGTTCCTTGCATTATCGTCACAGGGCGGCAATTGCGCCAGCGCCGTTCACCTCGTGTGCGAGAATGGCGGCCTGTTTTTCGAAGGAACCCGAGATGGCACTGAACCCCACGCATCTGCTCTGGCTGGACATGGAAATGACCGGCCTGTCGCCCGACACCGACCGCATCATCGAACTCGCTATCGTCGTCACCGACGCCGACCTCAACACCGTGGCCGAAGGCCCCGTGCTGGTGGTGCACCAGCCCGACGCGGTGATGGATGCGATGGACAACTGGAACAAGGGCACGCACGGCAAGTCGGGGCTGATCGACCGCGTCAAGGCTTCCGCGCTGTCCGAGGCCGAGGCCGAGGCGCAGATGCTGGCGTTCGTGAAGCAGCACGTGCCGGCCAGGACTTCGCCGATGTGCGGCAATTCCATCTGCCAGGACCGCCGCTTCATGGCGCGCCACATGCCGCAGCTGGAAGCCTTCTTCCATTATCGCAACCTGGATGTCAGCACGCTGAAGGAACTCGCCAAACGCTGGCGTCCGGGCTTGTGCGAAGGGTTCAAGAAGGCGAGCAAGCACGAAGCGCTGGCCGACATCTACGAATCCATCGACGAGATGAAATACTACCGGGAGCACTTCATCCGTCAGGCGTAACGGACAGGCGGCGCGATGCCGCCAGAGGCGGGCGTCGTGCGCACGATGCCCGCGGCGGTGATCAGAAGAGCCAGGTCAGCTGCAGGCTTGCCCGGTCGCCCAGGTTGTCCGCGATCAGCTCTGCATTGCTGCGCTGCGCGCCGGCGGGGATGGCCAGGGGGTGGCTCACTTTCAGGTCGCGCCATTCGTAGTTCAGCGTCAGCCGCGTATTCTTGTAGAAATACCAGTTGGCGCCCAGCGTGGTCGTTGTGAACTCACGTTCCAGTGCGGCGGTTTCGGTCATGCGGTTGAACGCGTCGTAGCGCAGATCGATTTCCCAGTCCTTGTGGAAACGCCAGCCTCCTTCGATGTACCAGCCGTCGGCCTTTTCGTTGAGACCGACTTGGGTTGGCTGGCCCGGGAAAGGCGGGTTGGGGCCGGCGACGATCATGCCGTCGCCGCGCATATATTCGGCCGAGGCATGCCAAGGGCCTTGCTTGTATCGTGCGCCTATGCCTTCGCGTATCCGATCGAAGGAACTGCTGCCGAATTTGCGTTCGCCCTGCTGCCGCCACAGCCATACGGAGGCGTCCTCGCGATTGGGTCCCTTGCTTTTGTTGAACACGTAGGAAGTCTGCAACCGGCCGGTGACGTCCTTGTGGCCGTCGTCATCCGAGAGCGCCCCGATTTCGTTTCCGTTGGACAGCATCAGCGCGTACGAAAATTCCCAGTCGCCACGGTTGAACCAGTCGTAGACCTGGATGCCGATGTCGCGGAACCCCGAGCCGCCGCTGGTGACCGCGGCATTCGATGCGCCAGACGTGTTTACCGCGCCCGTCGAGCGAACTCGGCTCTCCACCATCAGGCTGGTCGTCGCGTTACTGAAATAGACATAGGGGGAGGCTATATGAACCGCGACCAGCGCCTCCTCGCTGGTCGGCAGTTTGAAAAGGCCGGCCCGGATGCGGGCGCCGGGAATGTAATTGAAGGTCAGCGAGGCATCGGTCACCATCAGGTTGCGTTGGGAGGTGATCGCGTTTTTGCCGGCTTCCACCAGCGCGAAATAGTTGATTTTGCCGGGAATCAGATTTCCGCGCACGCCGAGTCGGGCGCGGTTGAATTGCAGTTCCTTGTTGTCATCCAGCCTTGGCCCGACGCGGTTCGGCGCTGTGTACTGGCCGTTGAACGGAGCGGCGGCGCCCAGCAGACCCTGAATCGGGTCGGCGTCAATGTAGGTGTACGTTGGTTGGAAAAATCCGAACGGCTTGAAAACACCGCTGTTGGGCGCTTCATTGCCCTGCACCTGAAGCCAGTTCGCGGCGTGAGCGGTCAGCGGCAGACTCGCGGCGAGGATCGCCGCGGTGCTCAGTTTTTTGATATTCATGGTATCCCTTTGCTTGGTGCGCCGTTTACGACGCAAGAATGCCCGGAACCGTGGATTGCTCCGCAGTTTGCAGGTGCGGCGATATGAACGCTCCCAGGAGCCTGTGCGCGGCCCGGGGCGGAACCTCGGGTCAGGGTTTCAGGTAGACGTAGCCTTCCCTCGCCTGCAGGCGGCCGATTTCGGCGACGCCGGACGCGACGACGGTGGCTTCGGGGAGCACCGCGCTGGCGTCCAGATTGCGGCTCTTCAGGGTGTTGTTGCAGACGCGGAAGTCGACGCCATTGGCCTTCAGCTCCTGCACTGCCGGCTCGTAGGGATTGCCGTTCCTGTCCTGCGCGCCGGCGAGCAGGAAGTCGATGCCCTTGCCGTGGGCGACGACGGCGATATGGGCATCCTTGCTGGCGTTGAGGTGATTCCGCACGTTGCGCAAGGCGACCATCGCGTTTTCGCTGTCGTTGAGGTGATAGACCACCTTTTCTTCCGGACCGGCGGCAGGGGCCGCAGCCTCGGCTGGCGGGGCGGCGTGGGCCATGGGGGCGGTTGCCAGCAGCAGAACGGCCAGTAGCGGGACGAGGATGCGTGTCATGGTGAGTCTCCTGATTGATATTGAATAAACCGGCTTTATCGAAGCCTGTGAAGAAGACGCGGGGAGTGACACGCTTATTCCATTCCGGCAGGCGGATTTTTCTGGAATAAACGAACCATGTTCCGCGTCCCATCGATATGACCATGATCAGCCGTTTCCTGTTTGGCCCGTTCCGCCCCGGCATCGAGGCGCAGCGTCCAGTGCTCTACCGCATCGCCTATGCCTGGTGCCACGACGCGGCGCTGGCCGACGACCTGGTGCAGGAAACGCTGTCCAAAGCCTGGGTGCGGCGTGCCCAGCTGCGCGACGAGACGGCGCTGAAGGCCTGGCTGGTGGCGATCATGAATCACTGCTGGCTCGACCACCTGCGCAGCCGGCGTGATTTCGACGATGTCGAGGACTGGCAGGACGAACTCGAATCCGGCACCGCGTCGCCCGAGGCGTGCTGCGACCGCGAGCAGGTGATTGCCTGCGTGCGGGCCGCAGTGGCGCGCCTGCCGCTGGGGCAGCGCCAAGTGCTGACGCTGGTCGATCTGGAAGAATTCGGCTATGCCGAGGTGGCCGGAATTCTGGACATTCCGGTCGGTACGGTGATGAGCCGTCTGTCGCGCGCACGCGCGAGCCTGAAAAAATTGCTGGATACGGCAATGCGGCAGCCTGCGGCGCAGCCGCAGCTGAGGAGAGTGAAATGAGCCTGATCGTTTCGGACGAAATTCTGCATGCCTTCATCGATGGTGAACTCGACGTCGCCGAGAGCGAGAAGCTGGTCGCCCGGATGCGTGAGGATGCGGAACTGATGCAGCGCGTCTGCGCCCTACGCAGTCTGCGGGGCATGGTGAAGCTGGCGTATGCCGAGCCGCCGCCGGCTGCTGCCGGCCGGGAATCGCGCCGCATGCCGCGACGCCGGTTCGTGCAGCGCTGCGCCTTCGGCAGCCTCGTCCTGCTGGCAGGCTTGGGCGGCGGCTGGGCCTTGCGCGGCCTGGAATCGCCTACGGTGGCCGCCGCCCCTGCCGCCGTCCTGGGCGGCTATCAGACGGTCAGCCTGGCGCGCGAGGCCGACCCGAATCGGGTCATACTGCATCTCGACAGCGCCGCGCCGGACAAGATGCAGGCGGTGCTGGATAAGGCCGAGCGCCTGCTCGACGAAGCGGAGCGGGAGGGACGGACGATGCAACTTGAAGTCATCGCCAACAGCCGCGGTATCCAGTTGATGCGCGCGGGCCACAGCCCCTACGCCGCGCGCATGGCGCGCATGAAGCAGCGCCATGTCAACCTGCACTGGGTGGCATGCGGCCAGTCCATCGCCCGGATTGAGAGCGAGGGACAGCAGGTGGATCTGCTGCCCGCCACCCGGACGGCGCCGACGGCCATCGGCGAAATCGTCACCCGGCTCCAGCAAGGCTGGACCTATGTCCGGGTTTGAACGCGCGACGACCGCTGCCGTTTCACTGCTGATTCTGCTGCTGTCTGCGGCGGCGGCAGCGGCCGACCCGGTCAATCGGCTGGCCAGCCATCCGTCGCCCTACCTGGCCCTGCATGGCCACGACCCGGTGGCCTGGCAGGAGTGGAATGCCGACACCCTCGCTCGCGCCCGGCGCGAGAACAAGCTGCTGTTCGTTTCGGTGGGCTACTTCGCCTGCCACTGGTGCCACGTCATGCAGCGCGAAAGCTACCAGAACCCGCAGATTGCCGCGCTGCTCAACCGCGATTTCATCCCGGTCAAGGTCGACCGGGAGCTCAACAACGGGCTGGACGAGGCCTTGCAGGACTTCTCCTCGCGACTCAATGGTGTGGCGGGCTGGCCGCTGAATGCCTTCGTCACCCCCGAAGGCTACCCGGTGTTCGTCGTGCTGTATGCGCCGCCGGACGATTTCCGCACACTGCTGCCCCAGCTATCCGCACGCTGGGCATCGGATCCGGCCGGCATCCGGCGTTTGGCGCGGCAGGCGGCACCGCCGCCCGCGCTGGAGCCCGTCAGTGCGCCGCTGACGGCCGCACGCAGCGCACGCGCCTGGCAGCAGTTCGTCGCCGGCGCCTGGCAGGAAGCCGACACGCTGCACGGCGGCTTCGGCCAGGTCAGCAAATTTCCGCTGGCGCCGCAACTGCATGCCTTGCTGGAACGCCAGGCACGGCAGCCGGACGCCAGGCTGGCCGAGTTCCTGCGCCTGAGCTTCGATCAGATGGCGGCGCGCGGACTGCGCGATCACATCGGCGGCGGATTTTTCCGCTACACCACCGATCCCGGATGGGATACGCCGCATTTCGAGAAAATGCTCTACGACAATGCGCATCTGGCGATGCTCTATCTGCGCGCCGCAACCGTGCTGCGCCAGCCGCGTTACCGCGACATTGCCCGCAGCACGCTCGATTTCATGCAGGACGAATTGCTGGATACGGGCGGCGGCCTGTACAGCAGCACCTCGGCGGTGGACGCCGCCGGGCGGGAAGGCGCCACTTATCTGTGGGAACCCGATGAGTTGAAACGGCACCTGTCGCCCGCAGCCTATGCCGCGGCGCAGCGGGTGTGGCGGCTCGACGCCGCGCGCAGTTTCGACGACGGCTATCTGCCTGCGGAATACCGCACCCCGACGGCGGACGAGCGCCGGCTGCTGGCCGAAGCCGCGCGCACCCTGCGCCCGTTGCGCCGCGCCCGCAGCCTGCCCAAGGACGACAAGCTGAATGCCGGCCTGAATGGGCTGGCGCTGTCGGCCTTCAGCCAGGCGATTCGACTCGATCCGGCCTATCGTCGGCGCGCCGACAATCTGCAGCGATTCCTACTGACGCAACTGGTCAGGGACCGGCAGCTGATGAAGGCGAGGGCGCGTGGGCAGATACTGCCGCAGGCCGAACTGGAGGACTACGCCTATGTCGTGCAAGGGCTGCTCGATCATGCCGAGGCCACCGGCAATGCGCAATCGCGCGCCCGGGCGCAGCAGCTCGCGCATACCGCCTGGCAGACGTTCTGGAGCGGGAAGGGCTGGCAACGCGAAGCGCGGCCCTTGCTGGCCACCTTGCAGGCCGAGCCGGCGCTGGCCGACGGTGCGCTGTATTCACCGCCCGATGTGCTGATCCTGGCCAGCCTGCGCTTGCAGGATCCCGCGCTGCAGCGGCTGGCGCGTACCGCCGCCGGTTGGCGCCTGCCGGCGATGGAGCGGGATGCCTACGCCTATCCCACCCGCGTGCGGGTGCTGACGCAGGCGCAGCCAGACCAAGGCGTTTTCAATCCGCCCTAGTGTCGTGACTCAGAAATAGGGGGACGTAATGAAACGGATGGATTTTTTCGCAGGGCAAGGCGCAAGGAGAGCGTGGTTGTTGCCGATTTATCGGCTTTACAACCACGGCCTACCCCTTGCGGGTGGGCGACATAGTCGACTCTATGGCAACGACGAGCAACGCCGCCATGCGGAAAAAGACGCCGTTTCATGTTGCGATATTTCTGAGTCACGACACTAG
>NZ_JANJXQ010000257.1 GCF_024708915.1 Thiobacillus sp. | reverse complement strand
GGTCGCGGCGACGACGATGGTGTGCTCCATGGCGCCGTGCGCCTCGAGCTTGCGCACCACGTTGGCGATGGACGACGCCTTCTGGCCGACGGCGACGTAGATGCACTTCACGCCGGTGCCCTTCTGGTTGATGATGGCGTCGATCGCGACCGCGGTCTTGCCGGTCTGGCGGTCGCCGATGATCAGTTCGCGCTGGCCGCGGCCGACCGGCACCATGGCGTCGATCGACTTCAAGCCGGTCTGCACCGGCTGATCGACCGATTTACGCTCGATCACGCCGGGCGCGATGCGCTCGATCGGCATGGTGGTGTCGGCGGCGATGGGGCCCTTGCCGTCGATCGGCTGGCCCAGCGAGTTCACCACGCGGCCGAGCAGCCCGCGGCCGACCGGCACTTCCAGAATGCGGCCGGTGCACTTGGCGACGTCGCCTTCGGTGATGTGTTCGTAGTCGCCCAGGATCACCGCGCCGACCGAGTCGCGTTCGAGGTTGAGCGCCACGCCGAAGGTGTTGCCCGGCATTTCGATCATTTCACCCGACATCACGTCGGACAGTCCATGAATGCGGACGATACCGTCGGTGACGGACACGATCGTGCCCTGGGTGCGCAGTTCGCTCGATGCACCGAGGTTTTCGATCTTGGCTTTAATCAGTTCGCTGATTTCGCTTGGATTCAATTGCATTTCTGTTCTCCGAACCGTCGGGTTCCGATAAATGTGAGGTACTTGTTAGTTCGCCTTGCCGCGCGGATCAGCCCTGCAACGCGAAAGACATGCGCTGCAGCCGCCCTTTCACCGAGCCGTCCATCACCTGGTCGCCAATCGCGATCACCGCGCCGCCGATCAGTTCTGCATCGACCGCCACCTGGACGTTCACCGCGCGGTTGAATTTGGCCCTGAGCCCGGCAACCAGATCGTCGATCTGCGCCTGGGTCAGCTCCTGAGCGCTGGTGATGGTGGCTTCGAGGGTGCCTTCGGCATTCGCCTTCAAGGTTTCGAACTGCCCGCTGATCTCGGGCAGTAGCGGCAGGCGGTCGTTTTCGGCCAGCACCTTGATGAAATTGGCACCGTGCTCGCCGAGGTCGGCTCCGGCCACCTCGATGATCAGCTCAGCCACGCGTTCGGACGCCACCGCGGGATCGGCAATCAGGCGCGCCACCTGGGCATCCGCCACGATGAGCGCCAGCGACTGCACGCGTGCCGACCAGCCTGCCAGGTTGTTTTCGCCCTGCGCCAGGCGGAATACCGCTTCGGCGTAAGGGCGTGCCAGGGTAGACAGTTCGCTCATGGTTTACAGCTCGGCTTTCAGCTGGCCCAAGAGGTCAGCGTGCGTTTGCGCGTTGACTTCGCGGCGCAGGATTTTCTCCGCGCCGGCCACGGCCAGCGCGGCGACCTGTTCGCGCAGGCTTTCGCGTGCGCGGTTGGCTTCCTGATCGATATTGGCCTGAGCAGCAGCGAGCTGGCGATCGCCTTCTTCCTTGGCGGCCATTTTCGCTTCTTCGACGATCTGCGCCGCACGCTTTTCAGCCAGGGCGATCACTTCGGCGGCCTGCGCCTTGGCGTCACGCAGATTGTCGCCGGCCTTCTTGGCAGCCAGCTCCAACTCGTGCTTGCCGCGATCGGCCGCGGCCAGGCCGTCGGCGATCTGCTTCTTGCGCGTTTCGAGCGCGTTCATGATCGGCGGCCACACGAACTTCATGCAGAACCACACGAAGAAGATGAACGTGATGGACTGGCCGATCAAAGTTGCGTTGAAATTCATATCCGCACCTTTTAATGACGGGAGTTAAAGACGGGGGTTGGCGACTGGTTTCGCAGCAACCCGCGAATTAACCGGCAACGGCAAACAGAACGTACATGGCCAGGCCGACGGCGATCATCGGCACGGCGTCGACCAGGCCCATCACGATGAAGAACTGGGTACGCAGCATCGGGATCAGTTCGGGCTGGCGGGCGGCGCCTTCGAGGAAGCGGCCACCGAGGATGCCGATACCGACGGCTGCACCGAGCGCGCCCAGACCCATCATCAGGGCACCAGCGATAAACAGCACGGCTTGAGTCATTTCCATTTGTTGCTCCTAAAAATAAAAATTAAAGTTGAAAACAGGGAACCAGATAATCGGTACTACGGAAATCAGTGATGCTCGGCGTGCGCCATGTCCAGATACACAATGGTCAGGGTCATGAAGATGAACGCCTGCAGGGTGATGATGAGGATGTGGAACACCGCCCACGCCCACTGCAGGGCTCCGCCGAACACAGCCAGAATCCAGCCGCCGCCGAACATCAGCGCGATCAGGATGAAGATCATTTCACCGGCGTACATGTTGCCGAACAGACGCAGCGCCAGCGAAATCGGTTTGGCGATGAGGCTGACGCCTTCAAGCAACAGGTTGATCGGCATGAACACCAGATATTTCAGAATCGGGTTTTTGGCCTGGAACGGCTGGAAAGCCAGTTCGGCGAAGAAGCCACCCGAGCCCTTCATCTTGACGCTGTAGTACAGCACCAGCGCAAACACCGACAGCGCAAGGCCAAAGGTGACGTTGGGGTCGGTCGACGGCACGATCTTGAAGTAGGGCACGCCGGCGAGCGACGCGGCATAGGGCAGCCAGTCAACCGGAATCAGGTCCATGGCGTTCATCAGGAAGATCCAGATGAAGATCGTCAGCGCGAGCGGGGCCACCAGTGCATTCCGATGGGAGAAGGAGCCGCGTACCGAGGTGTCGACGAACTCGACGATCCATTCGACGAAGTTTTGCAGTCCGCCCGGCACGCCGGCGGTGGCCTTTTTGGCCGCCATGCGGAAGAGGAACAGGAACAGGACGCCGAGACCGATCGAGAACAGCATGCTGTCGACGTTGATCGCCCAGAAGCCCATGGCCTTGGCCTCCTCGGCACCATGGGCTATACCCCAGGTGCCGTCGGCATGTTGTCCATAGGTCAGGTTCTGGAGGTGGTGCTTGATGTACTCGCCAGAGGAATGGTATTCCGAAGCCATAGTGATCAAATTCAAAAAGTGGGTTTTGAATGGGAACGCAGCACGCCCCCATTCAAAACCAACCTTGGCAAACCCGTCGGATGGACAGACTAGTTATTACGCTTGCGGCCAACCGCCACAGCCAGCCAGGCAAACTGCGCCAGCAGCAGGCCGAGCAGCAACGGCAGAGGCGCCAGCTTCAACGCCCCGAGCCCGCACGCCAGCAGCGCGACCAGCAGCAGCAATCGCTCGATCCCGGTGCGCAGGAACAGCTTGAACAAACGATGCTGATCCCACTCGGGGTGCCGCATCGACTGCCGCTCGCGCCACACCAGAACCAGGCTGACCGCCAGCGCCACCAGCACGCCATACAGCGCGGCCAGTCCCGCACCGCCCCCCGCCAGCGCGCTGCCGGCCAGCCCCGCCACGGGGGCGAGTCCGGCTTGCGCCAAGGCCACCCGCGGGGTGCCCGATATGCCGCTATGGCAGGTGCCGGTGAACATTAGCCGGCAATGATACTAGAATTAGTGCGGTCTATGCAATCATCAAGCTGCTTGATGATGAATTTCACTATGTAGTGATGTTGTGTGGGTGAAAACGGCCCGTCCGCCAGATTTCGCGGGTTTACAGCCGGATGCCCAGACGTTGCAGCAAGCCCTGCAACTCGTCCGCACTGGCGAAATGCAGCGTCAGCTTGCCGCGGCCCTTGCTGCTGGTTTGCACGTGGGCGGTCATGCCAAGTGCATCGGACAGCGCCTCTTCCAGCCGCAGGATGTCGCGCGACACAGCCTGCTTGGCTGGCGCAGCGGCGGCGTCCTTCAGCCGCGCCACCCGGCGCTCGACCTCGCGCACCGACAGGCCACGGGTTTCGATTTCATGCGCCAGTTCGCGTTGCGCGCCCGCCTGCAGGGGCAGCAATGCGCGCGCATGGCCCATTTCGATCAGTCCGGCGACGAGCATGTCCTGCACCGGGTGCGACAGATTCAACAGGCGCAACAGGTTGGACACCGCCGCACGCGATTTGCCGACCGCCTGCGCAACGGCATCGTGCGTCATGCCGAATTCG
>NZ_JANJXQ010000231.1 GCF_024708915.1 Thiobacillus sp. | reverse complement strand
TGCGGCTGCTGGAGCAGCGCCATCTGGCGCAGGCCGCTATTCAGCAGAGACGCATCGAGCAGCGCGCTCACGACGAGCTGGTCGAACTGACGCATCGGCGCGATGCCGGCCGCCGGGTGCGCTGATGCGTCTGCTAGAACTGACGTCCGCCGAAATCGCTTTTCTGACGGCGCATCCCGCGACGCCCGACCCCTTGCAGGCGCGGCTGACCCGCAAGCTCGTCGCGACGCTGGGCGCGCGCCTGCGTCTGCCGGTTCAGGCGGCAGCGCTGGCGCCGCCGGCCGCTGCGGCTGGCGGCGCGCCGGCGACACCCGACTGGCAGCCCGATGCCGCGCTGGCCAGCCTGTGGCTGACGCGCCGCCTCGGCGGGCGGCGCGTGGAGGCGGCGGCGCCCTTCGTGTCGCGCAGCCTGCTGCGCACCCTCGACGCCATGCTGGCGGAGTGCTGGCTGGATACGGCGGCGGCACCCACGCTGCCCCCCGCGCTGATGTGGCACATCACGACTGATCCTGTGACGGCAACGCTCGCCGTGCAGTTGCCGTCTCACACAACCGATATGACGCGCTGGGCGCGGGAGGTCATCCGGCATGGCTAGATTTGTCGCCGCAGGCGCGTTGCTGTCGATTTCATTTCCGGCGTTCGCCGCATCCGGTACCGCCAGCAGCATGCTGACGGTGCTGCTGAGCCTGGCGCTGATCCTCGGCGGATTTGTCGCGGTGGCGTGGTTCGCCCGCCGCTATCTGCCGGGCATGGGGGCGCAAGGCGCAGTCAAGGTGGTGGGAACGACCGCGGTCGGCGCGCGCGAACGCGTGGTGGTGGTCGAGGTCGACGACACCTGGCTGCTGTTAGGCGTGGGCGGCGGCAACGTGCGGCTGCTGCATACCCTGCCGAAGCCCGGGCAGGCGCACTTGCCGGCGGAGCATGCGCGATGAAAACGATCCTGCTGTTGATCGCGCTGGGCCTGAGCGTGCCGGCCGCGGGTGCGGAAACCAGCGTGCCCTTGCTGAGTGTGACGCCCGGCGCGGGCGGACAGGTGATCGGGGTGCCGGGCGCAAGCCTGCCCTGGCTGCTGCTGTTCCCGTTCCTGCCGGCCTTGCTGCTGGCGTTCACCGCCTTCACCCGCATCGCCGTGGTGCTGTTCCTGCTGCGGCAGGGGCTGGGCAGCCACACGGCGCCGCCGAATCTGGTGCTGATGGGGCTGGCGGTGTTGCTGACGATTTTCGTGATGTCGCCAGCGCTGAAGACCATCAACACCGAGGCCTATCAGCCTTATCTCTCCGGCGCGCTGACATTCAACGCGGCGGCCGAACAGGCCGCGGCGCCGCTGAAAAGCTTCATGCTGAGGCAGACGCGCGCCGAGGATCTCGATCTCTTCATCGGCGACGACAAGAGCATTGACCCCAAGCAGGTGGACAGCGTGCCGCTGGCTGCGCTGGCGCCGGCCTTTCTCACCAGCGAACTCAAGACCGCGTTCCAGATCGGTTTCATGGTGGTTCTGCCGTTCCTGGTGATCGACCTGGTGGTCGCCGCCGTGCTGACCGCGCTGGGCATGATCATGCTGCCGCCGCAATTGGTATCGCTGCCCTTGAAGCTGTTGCTGTTCGTCACGGTCGACGGCTGGCATCTGCTGGTCGGCTCCCTGCTCGGTAGCTTCTGATGGAAGGCCTCGCCCGCGACGCGCTGTGGCTGGTGATGCTGCTTGCCGCGCCGATGTTGCTGGCAGGCCTGCTGACCGCATTCGCCATCAGCCTGTTCCAGGCCGCCACGCAGATTCTCGAACCCACGCTGTCCTTCGTGCCCAAGCTCATCGTCATGCTGATCGTGCTGGCGCTGCTGGGCAGCTGGATGGGCGGCCAGCTGGTGGAATTTGCGCGCACGCTGCTGACCGATTTTCCCGTTCTCGTCGAATGAGTGAGGCATGCCCCTGAGCGAAGCGAGTCTGGCGGCCTGGCTGTTCGCCTTCGCCCGCCTTGCCGGATGGGCGGTATTCGACCCGCTGACCGGCCGCCTGCCGCTGCCGCTGCGCCTGTTCATGGCTGCGGTGCTGGCTGCCGTGCTGACACCGGGACTGGCGATCGATGCGGTCGCGCCCTTCAGCGTGCCCGGCATGCTGGCATTGGGGATGGAAGTCGTCTGGGGCGCGGCGCTGGCGCTCTGCGTGTGGCTGGTGTTTGCCGCAGCGACCGCCGCGCTGCTATGGACCGGCCACACCGCGACCGGCGGCCTGCTGACGCTGACCGCCGAGCAGGCCGCCCCGGCGGATGCCGCCTGGCGCGCGCTCGCGGGGTGGCTGGCGGCGCTGGCATTTCTGGGCGCCAGCGGCCATCTGCTGGTCGTCGATGCGCTGCGCGACAGCTTCGCCGCCATGCCGGCTGCCGTCCTGCCCGCTGCGGCCGACCTGCGTCAGCTGGCCGAAGCCGCCGGCTGGCTGTTCGCCACCGGCGTGCAGCTGGCCTTGCCGCTGCTGGCGCTGGCGCTGCTGATCCAGCTGGCGTTTGGCATCGTCGCGCGCACCACGCCGGGACTCGACATGTTCTCGGCCGGGCTGGGGCTGGCCGCGCTGGGGCTGATGGCGGCCTGGGTATGGGCGATGCCGCTGGTCGCGCACGGCGTCGGGCTGGGCATCGAACAGCTGGCCGGCTGGCTTGGCCGGCTCGTTCCGGGATAAAGCCAGGCGTGGCCAGATGGATTAGAATGTTGCGATTTATCGTTAACCCGTCCAGACAACGGCGCGGGCCTGAAATTTAAGCGGCGGAAACAACATGGCAGAAATGAATAGGGCCGGAGGAAGCCTGGTCGCGATCGTCACCCCCATGACGGACGACGGCGCACTCGACCTTGATACACTGCGCAGGCTGATTGATTGGCACATCGCAGCGGGAACGGATGGCATTGTCATCGTCGGCACCACCGGCGAATCGCCGACGGTCAGCTATGACGAGCACTGCCTGCTGATCCGCACCACCGTCGAGCAGGCCGCCGGGCGGGTGCCGGTCATTGCCGGGACCGGTGCGAACTCGACCAGCGAGGCGATCGAACTCACCGAATGTGCCAAACGCGCCGGTGCACAGGCTGGCCTGTCGGTGGTGCCGTACTACAACAAGCCGACGCAGGAAGGCCTCTACCAGCATTACCGGAAGATTGCCGAAGCGGTCGACCTGCCGCTGATCCTGTACAACGTGCCAGGCCGCACCATCACGGACCTTTCCAACGACACCGTGCTGCGGCTGGCCCAGGTGCCGGGCATCGTCGGCATCAAGGATGCCACCGGCAATATGGAACGCGCGGCCGATCTGCTGCGTCGTGCGCCCAAGGATTTTGCGCTGTACACCGGCGACGACGCCTCGGCGCTGCCCTTTATGCTGCTGGGCGGGCACGGGGTGATCTCGGTCACCGCCAATGTGGCGCCGCAACTGATGCACGAGATGTGCGTGGCGGCGTTCGAAGGCAATTTGCCGCGCGCGCGCGAGCTCAACAATAGACTGCTGCCGCTGCACAGCAAGCTGTTTGTCGAGGCCAACCCGATTCCGGTCAAGTGGGTCTGCGCCGAACTGGGATTGATCCGGCCTGCCCTGCGCCTGCCGCTGACCCCGCTGTCTGCCGGTCTGCACGACACCCTGCGTGATGCGATGCGCCACGCCGGTTTGATGTAAGCCCTTTGATTCAGGATCTCTGCCGATATGCGTTTATTCCCCCTGTTTTTGATGCTTGCCCTGACGGCCTCGGGTTGCGGCATCGTGGAATCCAAAAAGATCGATTACAAGTCGGCCAACAAGCTGCCGACGCTGGAAGTGCCGCCCGACCTTACTGCGCCAACGGGGGACAACCGCTATGCGATTCCCGATACCCAGGGCAGCGGCACGGCCACCCTGTCGACCTACAGCCAGGAGCGCAAGGCCGCCCCGAGCGGCACGCAAACCCTGCTGCCCGCGCAGGACAAGGCACGCATCGAGCGCGCCGGCGCCCAGCGCTGGCTGGTGGTGCAGGCGACGCCGCAGCAGGTGTGGCCGGTGATCAAGGATTTCTGGCAGGAAACCGGTTTCATCGTCAACCTGGAATCGCCGGAAACCGGCGTCATCGAAACCGACTGGGCGGAAAACCGCGCCAACATTCCGCAGGACGCGATTCGCCGCACGCTGGGCAAGGTGCTCGACGGCCTGTATTCCACTCCCGAGCGCGACAAGTTCCGCACCCGCATCGAAGCCGGCAAGGACGGCACCGAGATATACGTCAGCCACCGCGGCATGATGGAAGTCTATGCCACCGAGGGCAAGGACAAGACCGTGTGGCAGCCGCGCCCGGCCGACCCCGAACTCGAAGCCGAGATGCTGCGCCGCCTGATGCTGCGTTTCGGGGTGGAGGAGAATCGTGCCCAGACCCTGCTGACCCAGCAGCAGACGCCGGAACAGGCGCGCATCGCCAGGGAAGCCGGGGCTCCGGTGCTGGAGATGGACGAGAATTTCGACCGCGCCTGGCGCCGCGTCGGCTTGGCGCTGGATCGCGTCGGCTTCGCGGTGGAAGACCGCGACCGTTCCAAGGGCGTGTATTTCGTTCGCTACATCGATCCCGATGTCGACAACGCCAGCAAGCGCGACGACGGCATACTGGCTAAATTCGCGTTCTGGCGCAGCAAGAAGGAGCAGACCTCGCCGCAGTTGCAGATCGTGGTGAACGAGGCGGGCGACAAGAGCCGGGTCAACGTCAGCGGGGTCGACGGCAAGCCGGTCGATGCCAATACGCAGAACCGCATCATCAATCTGCTGCATAAAGAATTGAAGTGACGCGGGAAGGCGCGTAATGCGGTTTGCCTGCCTCGGCAGCGGCAGCGAAGGCAACGGCCTGGTGGTCGAGGCCGGATCTACCCGGGTGCTGCTGGACTGCGGTTTCGGCCTGGCCGACAGCATCGCGCGGCTGGCGCGGCTCGATCTGCAGGCATCCGATCTGGCCGGTATCGTCGTCACACACGAACACAGCGACCATATCGGCGGGGTGGGGCGGCTGGCCCGCAGGCACAAGCTTCCGGTGTGGCTGACCGCCGGCACCCTGGCGATGGCGCAGGACCTCGACGGTGTGGCGGTGCAGGTGATCGACAGCCACGCGGCGTTTGCGGTGGACGGCCTGGAAATCCGGCCGTTTCCGGTGCCGCACGATGCGCGCGAGCCGGTGCAGTACGTGTTCGGTGACGGCGATCGCCGGCTGGGCGTGCTGACCGATGCGGGGTGCAGCACGCCGCATATCGAGGCCATGCTTTGCGGCGTCGACGCGCTGGTGCTGGAGTGCAACCACGATGCGGAGATGCTGGAGAGCGGGCCCTATCCGGCGAGTCTCAAGCGTCGGGTGGGCGGCCGTTTCGGCCACCTGGAAAATAGCCAGTCGGCGCTCCTGCTGGAGAAGCTGAAGCACGAAAAACTACAATGCGTGATGGCGGCGCACGTATCGAAAAAGAACAACACGTCCGCCCTGGCGCAGCGCGCCCTGGCCCAGGTGCTGGACTGTGCGGACGAGGACGTGCGCCTGGCCTGTCAGACGACAGGCTTCGGCTGGATCCGGATCTAGCCGGCCGGGCGCCTGATCGAACCTAACCGGACCAGAAATTTCACTGGACAGACTTTGACGACTTTTGCTGAACTCGGGCTGGCGCCCGACATCCTGCGTGCCCTCGATGAAATGGGCTATGTCTCGCCGACGCCGATTCAGGAACAGGTGATCCCCCTGGCCCTGCGCGGAGGCGACATCCTCGGCGCGGCGCAAACCGGCACCGGCAAGACCGCCGCATTCGCGCTGCCGCTGATCCAGCGCCTGCTGCCGTTCGCCAACACCGGCACCTCGCCGGCCAAGCATCCGATCCGTGCGCTGATCCTCACCCCCACGCGTGAACTGGCGATCCAGGTCGAGGAAAGCATCAAGACCTATTGCAAGCACGTGCCGCTACGCTCGCTGGTGGTGTACGGCGGGGTCAACATCAACACCCAGATTCCGATCCTGAAGGCAGGTGTCGAAATCCTGGTGGCGACCCCCGGCCGCCTGCTCGACCACGTGCAGAACAAGACACTGATGTTGACCCAGGTCAATACCCTGGTGCTCGACGAGGCCGACCGCATGCTCGACATGGGCTTCATGCCCGATCTCAAGCGCATCGTCGCCCTGTTGCCGGCGCAGCGGGTGAACATGATGTTCTCGGCCACCTTCCCGGAAGAAATCCGCAAGCTCGCCGACAGCATCCTCAACAACCCCGCCTTCATCGAAGTGGCGCGCAACGCCACGGCCGTCACCATCACCCAGGTAATGCACCCGGTGCATCACGAACGCAAGCGGCAGCTGCTGGCGCATCTGATCAAGAGCCGCGATCTCAATCAGGTGCTGGTGTTCACCGGCACCAAGCTCGGCTGCAACCGGCTTGCCAACGAACTCAACAAACTGGGACTGCATGCCGACGCCATCCACGGCGACAAGACCCAGCAGGAACGCATCAAGGCGCTGGACGCCTTCAAGGCCGGCACCCTGCGCGTGCTGGTCGCCACCGACGTCGCCGCGCGCGGCATCGACATCGAGGCACTGCCCTTCGTCGTCAACTACGACCTGCCGCACAACGCCGAGGACTACGTGCACCGCATTGGCCGTACCGGCCGTGCGGGCGCCCAGGGCGAGGCGATTTCGCTGGTGAGCGAATCCGAGACGCGCTATCTCCGGGATATCGAGAAACTCATCGGCAGCACCCTCGATCCGGTGATCGTTGCCGGCTTCGAACCGGGGGCGGCGGACGTGCCCGCGTATCAGTCGCGTGCGCCGCGCGCGCCTGAGCGTCGCGGCGAACGCGAGCGCAGCGCCCCGCGCGACAGGCCTGCCGCCGTGCGCGATGCCTTGTTCGACGCCCCCTATGTGCCGAGCGATGCGCCGCGGCCCGACAGCGCGCCGGTTACGCTGCGCCAGCCTCCCAAGAAGCAGGTGGCGGCGCTGTTCCGCAGCCCGGTCAAGCCCGACCCGGCAGGGCAGTGAGCTGGGAAATCATCCTGCTGGGATTGTTCGGCGTGGCCGGCTGGTACTGGTATGCCGGCATGCAGACGCGCGAACAGGCTGTCGCCGTCGGGCGGCGCGCCTGCGCCGATGCCGGGCTGCAGTTTCTGGATGACAGCGTGGCCTTGAGCAAGACCCGCCTCGCCCGCAACGGCAGCGGCCAGCTGCAGTTCCAGCGCGATTACCGTTTCGAGTTTTCCGATACCGGCGACAACCGCCGTCCGGGCGTGATCCGCATGCTCGGCGAGCGGGTCGAATGGGTGAGCCTCGACGGGGAATGGCAGCCCGGCCGTGCCGCCAGCGTGACCCGCCTGCACTGATGGTTCCCGGCACCGCAGCCCGCGGGCCACGGTGCATCCGGCTTTATTCCTGTTCGATTTCGAGGATCGCCAGGCTGATCTGCTGCCCCAGGTTGGTATCCCATTCCTCCCAGTTCTTGTAGGCCTTGAGCTTCTCGGCGATAACCGGCTTCATTTCGTAGTCGCTCTGGCCTTCGTCGTACATGCGCCGCACTTCCGCCATCAGGATGTCGAAATAGGCTTTTTGCTCGGCGACGAACTTGCGGTCCCCGGTCTTGCCGTGGCCGGGAACGTAGAGCCTGGCGTTGAGCGCAAGCGCCTGGTCGGTCGCTTTCATCACGCCCTTGAAGGTGCCGTCGCGCATGTTCATCACCTGACGGTTCAGCACGTTGTCGCCGGTGAACAGGGTGCGGTCTTCCACCATTTCGATCATCAGGTCGGTCTTGCTGTGGGCGTCGGTCGAGGAATGGATGCGGAAGGTCTTGCCGCCGATCCTGAATTCCTGACCGTCGGCCGCCTCGACCGTGGGGATTTCCGCGCGGGTGCCGTCGGTGTAGCCGCCGCTCATGTCCGACATCAGCTTGAGCCAGAACTCAGCGGCGCCGTCCTTGGCCTGCTTGATCATGTCGGGGTGGGCGATGATCGTGGCTTGCGGCCATGCTTCCAGAACCGCCTGGTTGCCGAGCCAGTGGTCGCCGTGGACGTGGGTGTTGAACACGTGGGTGACCGGTTTTTTGGTTGACTTGCGCAGCTGCGCCATCATCATGCGGCCGGCCTGCACGCTGGAACCGGGATCGATCACCACGACGCCATCGGCGGTGACGACCCAGGCCGGGTTGTTCATGAAGCCCTGGTTGGCCTTGGACGGCAGGCCTTGCGGGCCGTGGATGACGTAAGTGCCGGCGGCGACCTGCTGCGCCGGATAGGGGCGGACGACGTCCTTGGAGCCCGCCAATACCGGGGTGCAGAAAGCCAGGGCAGCGAGCAGGGGAATGATACGCATGAGGTGTCTCCGTTCAGGTTGAGGGGTTAAACCCGGATAATCCATTAGGCGGCTCTTCGAGCCTACGCGAGCGCTGGCGGCCAGTTTTCGGTCATTTTCGCCGCTTGCTCGTCGTCCATGGAACGACCATGGCCTCCTCGCAACCGACAAAACTGCTCCGCAAACTGCCTCGCCATCATCTCGCGTCCTAATGGATTATCCGGGTTAAACATACACAGTCCGGGTGATTTCTTTAATAGTCGAATCGGGCCATCTGCGGCGGCTACCACCATTTCTCGAAAATGATGCGGCTCATCGGCACGCCCAGATCGTGCAGCAGGGCGCTCATGTCCTCGACCATGCCCTTGGGGCCGCACAGGTAATACAGCGTGTCGTCCGGCACGTCGAGCGCATGCAGCTTGACCGGATCAATGCGGCCGGTGAGGCCGTGCCAGCGGGGATCGGACTGAGTGACGGTGATGCTCGCATGCAAGTTGGAATGTGCCTGAATCGCGGCATCGAGTTCGTCACGGAACAGGATTTCGCGGCTGTCCGATACGCTGTAGAGCAGGTGTACTTGGGTCGAAAGACGGGTATCGCGCACATGGCGGAAGATGGACAGCAGCGGCGTGACGCCCACGCCGCCGCCGATCAGCACCACGTTGTCGCTCATCTCGGGAAGATAGACAAACGGCCCCTGGCCCTGCGATACGCGAACGGTGTCGCCTGTCCGCGCACGCTCGTGCACCCAGCGCGCCACCGGATGCCGTGCGCTGGCCTTGATCGCCAATTCGATTCCGCCCTGATGGAAGGGCGAGGTGATGATGGAATAGCCCGCAGTGTGCGTCATCCCGTCGGCCTCGATGTTGAGGTCTACCCACTGGCCCGGCAAGAAACGGAAGGCGGCATCGGGGATGGCAAGGCGCAGCACGCGGATGCTGGGCGTGGCGGGCGCGATTGCCGTGATCTGCGCATCGAAGATATGCAAGATTCAGTCCTGTTTCTTCTGGAAGTTCAGCGAGGCCGAATTGATGCAATAGCGCAGGCCGGTAGGCGCGGGGCCGTCCGTAAAGACGTGTCCCAGATGCGAGCCGCAGCGGCGGCACAGCGCTTCGACGCGCACCATGCCAAGGCTGGTATCGGCCTTTTCCGCCACCGCATCGGCGTTCAGCGGTTGGTAAAAGCTTGGCCAGCCGCTGCCTGAATCGTACTTGGTGGCAGAGGAAAACAGCGGTTCGCCACAGGCGGCGCAGCGGTATTCGCCGGCTTCGTGATGGTCCCAGTATTGCCCGGTGAACGCCCGTTCGGTACCGTGTTCACGCAGGATGCGGTATTGCTCGGGCGGCAGTTCGGCACGCCATTCGGCATCGGTTTTGATTTTGTCGGAACGCATGACAGTTCTCCATTCAACCGGAAGTGTACCTGCTGGAGGCAGGCCATTGCTGTATAGACACTGAAGCCATGAAGGACTTCTGTCCGTTATGAACCAAAGAGCCTGCTCGTGCAGAATCGTATGCCGGGACAGCCCGATGCAGGCGAGGTTGACAGCGTCATCGCCGCGGGTTTAATCTTCGTTCAGTTATTAGACTTAGTCTAAAAACAGGATTTCATCCGCACACAGGTCTGCTATAAATGGACAGGTGGAGAGGGATGAAGTGTCAGTGCTGCAAGGCATGTCTATGTAAATCAAGGAGATCAGGTTATGCAACTCAAAGGCTCGAAAACCGAAGGAAATCTGAAGGACGCCTTCTCTGGCGAATCGCAGGCCAATCGCCGCTACCTCTACTTCGCAGGCAAAGCCGACGTGGAAGGCTATAACGATGTTGCCGCGGTGTTCCGCTCGACCGCCGAAGGCGAAACCGGCCACGCGCATGGCCATCTGGAATACCTGGAAACCTGTGGCGATCCGGCTACCGGCATGGCTTTCGGACCCACCGCCGACAACCTGAAAACCGCAATCGCCGGCGAAACCCACGAGTACACCGACATGTACCCGGGCATGGCCAAGGAAGCGCGCGCCGAAGGTTTCGACGAAATCGCCGACTGGTTCGAGACGCTGGCCAAGGCCGAGCGCTCGCACGCCAACAAGTTCCAGAAGACCCTGGATAGCCTGGGCGCGTAAACGCAAACAAGCGGGCGGGCAAATGCCCGCCTTCTTTAAAAGCTTTATCCGCGAAGGACGCGAAGGAACGCAAAGAAGGGCAAAAGCGAGACAAGTGCTGGCTGCTTCATGCTTTTGGTTTCCTTCGTGTTCCTTCGCGTCCTTCGCGGATAAATTTTTTTGGTCTTACACACAGATATCACCATGAGCACACGCGAAGGCAACCTCGAAGCCCCCACCCGTCATCCTATCGACTGGAAAAACCCGGATTTCTACAACGAGGACAAGCTCATGCACGAGCTTGAGCGCATCTTCGACATCTGTCACGGCTGCCGCCGCTGCCTGCCGCTATGCACCGCGTTTCCGACCCTGTTCGACCTGGTCGACGAATCGTCGACGCTGGAAGTGGACGGCGTCGCCAAGGCCGACTACTGGAAGGTGGTCGACGAGTGCTATCTGTGCGACCTCTGCTACATGACCAAGTGCCCCTATGTGCCGCCGCATCCGTGGAACCTGGATTTTCCGCACACCATGCTGCGCGCCAAGGCGATCAAGTTCCGGCAGGGCGGCGCCAGTTTCCGCGACAGGCTGCTGTCATCGACCGACGCGATGGGCAAGCTCGCCTCGATTCCGGTGGTGGCGCAAACGGTCAACGCCAGCCTGAAGAACAAGCCGGTCCGCAAGCTGGTCGACGGCGTGCTGAAGATTCACTCCGACCGCAAGCTGCCCGAATACGATAGCGCCAGGTTCCGCTCCACTGCCAGGCCGCGCAGCGACTTCGCGGTGAAGGCCGGCGAGAAAACCCCCGGCAAGGTGGCGATCTATGCCACCTGCTATGTCAATTACAACGAGCCCGGCATCGGCCACGATCTGCTGAAACTCCTGGCGCACAACGAGATTCCCGCCGTGTTGGTGGAGAAGGAAGCCTGTTGCGGCATGCCCAAGCTGGAACTGGGCGACCTCGACGCCGTGGCGCGGCTGAAGGAAACCAACATCCCGCATCTGGCCAAGCTGGCGCGCGAAGGGTATGCGATCCTCACCGCGGTGCCTTCGTGCACCCTGATGTACAAGAAGGAGCTGCCGCTGATGTTCCCCCACGACGCCGACGTGCAGGCGGTGAAGGAAGCGATGTGGGATCCATTTGAATACCTGATGGCGCGCAACGTCGACGGTCTGCTGAAGACCGACTTCAAGCGTCCGCTCGGCAAGGTGTCCTATCACGTTCCCTGCCACCAGCGCGTGCAGAACATCGGCAACAAGACGCGCGACGCGCTGCAACTGGCCGGCGCAACAGTGAACATGGTCGAGCGCTGCTCGGGCCACGACGGCACCTGGGGCGTGAAGAGCGAACATTTCGCCAAGTCGATGAAGATCGGCAGGCCGGTGTTCCGCCAGATGGCCGAGCCGCAGCCCGATTACGTGAGTTCCGATTGCGCGATCGCCGCGCGCCACATCCTGCAGGGCATGGGCGAAACGGCCACCGCGCAGAAGCAGCACCCGATCACACTGCTGCGCATCGCCTACGGCCTGGAATGAATCGTTGAACAAGGAGAATACTTATATGCCGCAGATCACTCGTGACAGCCTGTTGACCCTGGAGGGCTACGCCAAGGTGCGTCCGCAAATGCGTGCCGAAGTGATGGCGCACAAGAAAAACCGCATGGTCGAGCTGGGCGCCCACGTCACGCTGATTTTCGAGGACGAGCAAACCATGCGCTACCAGATCCAGGAAATGCTGCGCGCCGAGCGCACCTTCGAGGATGCCGGCATCCAGGACGAGCTCGACGCCTACAATCCGCTGATTCCGGACGGCACCAACTGGAAGGCGACGATGATGATCCAGTATCCCGACCCGGACGAGCGCAAGATCGCGCTGGCGAAACTCAAGGGGATCGAGAACCGCGTGTGGGCGCAGGTAGCCGATCAGGCGAAAACGTTCGCCATCGCCGACGAGGATATGGAGCGCGAAAACGAGGAGAAAACCTCGGCGGTGCATTTCCTGCGTTTCGAGCTCGACCCTGCCTCGATCGCGGCCGCCAAGGCCGGCAGCCCGGTTCGCATGGGTATCGATCTCGCCGCCTATGCGGTGGAAGCGACGACGCTGGCGGAAAAGACCCGCGCAGCACTGGTGGTGGATTTGGCCTAAAGTCATTAGTCAGGCGGTAAAACCACGACAACAACATGCCGCCGTCTTTGAGAGGAAGGCGCGATGCTGAATCAATTGCTGGTTCATCAGTTGCGGCGGCGGGTGGAGGCCTCGGGTCTGCCGTTTGCCGTCGAATTGTGGAATGGCGAGCAGGTGGGCGCGGTTGCCGAAGCCGTGGTGCGGGTGCGGCTGCATCAGCCATCCAGCCTCAAGGCCATGGCCGACCCCAGTCTGGGCACGCTGGCGCGGGCCTATGTGGAAGGCGGGCTGGATCTCATCGGCGACGTTCGCGACATCCTGGCGCTCGGCGACCGTCTGTGCAACGCCGGCGACTGCGCACCGAAAATCGGCTCGGAGGGTTGGAAGTGGTGGCGCCACACGCGGGCCAGGGACCGCCGGAACATCCAGTATCACTACGACGTTTCCAACGATTTCTATGGCCTGTGGCTAGACCGCCGGCGGATCTATTCGTGCGCCTACTTCAGGCAGCCGGACATGAGCCTGGACGCCGCGCAGGAAGCCAAGCTCGATCACATCTGCCGCAAGCTCGACCTGCATCACGGCGAGCGCTTTCTCGATATCGGCTGCGGCTGGGGCGGCCTGATCCTGCACGCGGCGGAACGTTACGGCGTGCGGGCAGTGGGCATCACCCTGTCGGACGACCAGCATGCCTACGTCAGCGAGCAGATTGCCGGGCGCGGCCTGAGCGGCCGGGTCGAGGTGCGCAAGATGGACTACCGCGACATGGATGAACCGGGCGGCTACGACAAGATTGCCAGCGTCGGCATGTTCGAACATGTCGGGCGTGCGAATCTCGCTGCGTACTTCAACAAGATCATGGATCTGCTCAAGCCGGGCGGACTGTTGCTCAATCATGGCATCACCGCTGCCGCAACCGAATCCGGCGGACTTGGCAGCGGCATCTCCGAATTCATCGACGATTATGTTTTTCCCGGCGGCGAACTGGTGCACGCCGCCGACGTGTTGCGTGCCGCTGCAGGCAGCGGCCTCGAATGCCTCGACGCCGAAAACCTGCGCCCCCATTACGGCACAACCCTGTGGCACTGGGTCACCCGGCTGGAGCAGCATGCCGACGAAGCCCGCCGCCTGATCGGCGAACAGAAATACCGCATCTGGCGCATCTACATGGCGGGTTCGGCCCACGCCTTCGACCATGGCTGGCTGGAACTGTGGCAGGTGCTGGCGGGCAAGAGCGTCGGCGGCGGCCAGCCCAATTATCCGTTCAGGCGGGATTACATCTATCGCGGCGAATGAGCCGCCGGCCATGCGCAGTGGGCCGGCCGGGCGCGTTTCAGGCCGGGCCGCTGCGGTCCCAATAGGGCTCGCCCGCCAGGCGCTCCGCCACGAAGTCGATGAAGGCCCGCACCCGTCTGGAAAGATGGCGCGTCGGCGGATAGACCGCGTAGGCCGAGAGTTCCGGCCAGCGGTGGTCGGCCAGCACCTGAACCAGTTGGCCGGTGCGCAGGGCCGCGTGCAGGTAGAAGCTGGGGTGCATGATCAGCCCTTCGCCGGCAATGGCGGCGCGCAGCAGGAAATCGCCGCTGCTGGACGCCAGGCGGACCGGCACCCGCACGCTGCCGGGCTGGCCGTCCGGGCCGCGGTACGGCCACAGACCGGGCTGCTCCAGATTGCTGTAGGCGAGGCAGACGTGATGCGCCAGTTCGGCCGCGGTCCCGGGGATGCCGTGGCGCGCCAGGTAGTCCGGGCTGGCCGCTAGCGCGTGGCGGATCGGTGCCAGGCGGCGGGCGATCAGGCTGGAATCGGCCAGCGTGGCGATGCGAATGGCCAGATCGAAGCCTTCCTGCATCAGGTCGATCTGGCGGTCGTTGAAATCGATTTCGAAGCGCACCTCGGGATGCTGCGTCATGAATTCCTGGATCAGCGGGGCCAGGTGCAGCAGGCCGAATGAATGCGGCAGCGCCACCTTGAGCCCTCCCTTGAGCGCCTGGTGGGCCTGGGATACGGCGGCTTCCGCCTCGTCCAGGTCGGCCAGGATGACGACGCAGCGATCGTAATAGGCGCGGCCGCTGTCGGTCAGGTTGAGCCGGCGCGTGGTGCGCTGGACGAGGGAGGCGCCGAGGCGCGATTCGAGTTCCGTCAGGCGGCGGCTGACGGCCGATTTGGCCACGCCCAGGCGCTCGGCCGCGGCGCTGATGCTGCCGGTTTCCACCACGCTCACGAACATTTGCATGTCGGCGAATCGGTCCATTTGTTGCCCAATAAAGAACAATGATTTCCAATTTTTGATCTTTATTGTTTGATTTGCAAATCAGACAATGCCTCTACCGGCACCAATCGGGTGTCGGGCCACACAGGAGAGCATCGTCATGCAAGCAAGCCCGAGTCCTTCCACCGCCACCAAACTGCGCGTGCTGCGCGTCGATGCCAGCGCCCGCGACGAAGGCTCCGTCAGCCGCCGGCTCGCCGACCAGATGCTGGATGCGCTGGGCGAACGCATGCCCGAGCTGGCGCTGGTCCGGCGCGACGTGGCGCCGGGTCTGCCGCTGGTCGACGCCGCCTGGGTCGATGCCAACCTGACCGACCCCGAGGCGCGCACCGCAGCCCAGCGCCAGGCGCTGGCGAAATCGGACGAACTGGTGGGCGAACTGATGGCGGCCGACGTGCTGGTGATCGCCACGCCCATCTACAACTTCGGCGTGCCGGCCAGTCTCAAGGCCTGGATCGACCAGGTCGCGCGCGCCCGGCTGACTTTCCGTTACACCGAATACGGCCCGGAAGGCCTGCTGACAGGCAAGAAGGCCTATGTCCTCGCGGCCAGCGGCGGCACCGAAGTCGGCAGCGCCATCGACTTCGCCACGCCCTGGCTGAAATTCGTGCTGGGCTTCCTCGGCATCGCCGACGTCGAGGTGATCGCCGCCGACCGCGGCATGACACGCGGCGACACTGCACGCCAGCAGGCGTCCGAACGCATCGCCCAGGTGCTGGCGCGCGACTGGCCGGCGCTCGCCGAGGCGGTTTGAAATCCGGGTCGAGCCAGACCATCATGCATAGACAGAGCAAGGAGGCTTCCATGAACACGCGCAACATTCGCCAGCTTGTCCCCGCCTTCGAAGTGACCGAAGGCGCCGGGGTCACCGTTCACCGCAGCATCGGCACACCGGCACTGAAGAATCTGGATCCCTTCCTGATGCTTGATCACTTCGGCAGCGACGACCCGGACGAATACATCGCCGGTTTTCCGGAGCATCCGCATCGCGGCTTCATCACCTTCACCTACATGCTCGACGGCCACATGGAGCACCGCGACAGCATGGGCAACCGCGGCGACCTCAAGGCCGGCGGCGTGCAATGGATGAAGGCGGCCAGCGGCGTCATCCACTCGGAAATGCCGCAGCAGACCAACGGCCTGATGCGCGGCTTCCAGCTTTGGATCAACCTGCCGGCCCGCGACAAGATGTCCGATCCGGCCTATCAGGAGTTCTCGGCGGCGGCGATTCCGGAGGTAGCGCTGGATGCGGGCCGGGTGCGGGTGCTGGCGGGCGAATTCGGCGGCGTGCGCGGCGTCATCGAGGACTCCGCCACCGATGTGCTCTATCTCGATGTCAGCCTTGCCGCCGCTGCGCGTTTCAGTCTTCCGCTGAGCGAAACGCACAATGCCTTCGTCTATGTGTTCGAAGGCGCCGCGCGCCTGGCCGGGCAGGAATTGCAGACCCACAGCCTGGCGGTGCTGGGCGCGGGCGATGCGGTGGAAATCGCGGCGGGCGAGGCGGGCGCCCGCTTCATCCTGGTGGCGGGCCGGCCGATCGGCGAACCGGTGGTGCAGTATGGCCCCTTCGTCATGAACACCCGCGAGGAGATCGAGCAGGCGTTCGCGGATTATCGCGATGACCGGCTGGTGCGGGCGCGGGCGGCGATGAGCGGACATTGAATGGCGCACGTGCAAGATCCGAGGCAGCCGCAACGGCAATAACGCCGGGGAGTTTGCTGGCCCATCCGGCTGCCGCGTGCCCCAAAGATTCAACAACCGAATGCCGCTTGCATGGCCACACCACGGTATTGCAGTAGCATAGTGCCATCATGCACGAAACCCTCCAGCACCGCAGCCTCCCCGGACCCAGGGGTATGGCGGGCGTCCCCGATTTGATCCGGCGAGGTGCCGGCATTCTGCCGGACAGTCTTACGTTCCGCGCCGTGGCCGGTCTTCTGGCCATACTGGCCATGATATGGGCAGTCATGTTTTATGGGATCGACGGCTTCGTCAGCCAGCAATTCAGCCGGTTGCACAATGAGCGTGTGGCCACTCAGAACAGCCAGATTCAACAATTGATCCAGGATGAGCTCACCACCTATGAGGCGCTAGCCCAGCTTGTGGTGACCGACTCCGATTTACGGCAAAGCGCGCAATACCATTTTTACCTGGACGGGGAGGCCGTGGCCTTGCGGGCGGACCTCAATCGCATAGCCAAGGCGTTTCGCCTGGAGTGGCTTGCAGTATGGGACACCTCTGGCAGACTCGTTGCGGCGGGCAATGAAACGCTGGCCCATATGCCTAAAAATAATCAGACGGCTCTCAAGCCTTGGGCTTCCCTGGCCTGGATCGATGAAAAACTCTGGGTGATTTCCTCCACGCCGATCATCGTCGGCGACGACATTATCGGCTGGGTTCAACTGGGCCGTCAGACCAGCACGCGGGGGGGCGCGACCATTCTGTCCGACGAGCGTCTGACCCTGCATCCGGTTCAGTCCGGCAGGCCGCAGCCGCCATCGTCGATACGCATTCCGGTCTGGTCTCCGGGAAACGACATCCAGGCACTCGATATCGTCGTCGCCGATCCGGCACGCGAGGTGCTGGCGCACACCAAGCGGCTGATTGTATTGACCCTCCTGGCTAGCGCCGTGCTGCTTGCTCTTGCCATCGCGATTTACCTGCACCGCGTGTTGACGCCGGTCAGGCAATTGACCGCGGCGGTCGGCCAGTTACCGGAACAGATCAAGACGGATCAGCTCAATCTCCTGAAAATTGGTGGTCATGGAGAGGTTCGGCAACTGGTCAATGCCTTCAACGATATGATTCGCCATCTGTCACGCCTGCGACAGATGGAAGCCGAGATGCATGCCCAGGAAAAGCTGTCCGCGGTGGGAAGGGTGGCAATGAGGGTGGCGCATGATCTGAACAACCCGATGACGGTGATCAAGAACACCGCCCATCTGTTGAGGCCGGAGTTCGTCAACCAGCCCGAGGTGCTTGCAGAGATCGACCTCATCCTGCACTACTGCACCCGCTGTACTTCCACCATCGACAATCTGCTGCGTTTTGGCAAGCCTGCCAAGCTGAAGATAGAAACCATCGAGCTCGGTGCTTGCATGCTTGCCTACCAGGAAAGACGGCAGCATCTGAATTACGAGACGAAGATCAACCTGATCTTCCAGCCGGGCGGCCCCTATTTCACCCGGGGCGACCGCTATCAGCTCGAGCAGATGGTTGACAACCTTCTGGACAATGCCTTCGAGGCCAATGGCAATCAGGTTGTCGAGGTGGTCATCGGGGCCGATCCGGACGGCCGGTATTTCATTCGATTCACCGACTACGGCAAGGGCTTCAAGGATGACGAGGCTGACAAGGCGTTCGAGCTGTTCTTCACGACCAAGCAGACCGGAACGGGCCTTGGGCTCTCAAATTCATGTGCCATTGCGCAGGCGCACGGCGGCGAGATCCGGATCACGGATGCCACTAACGGCGGCATCACGGTATGGCTCAAGCCTAGTGTCGTGACTCAGAAATAGGGGGACGTAATGAAACGGATGGATTTTTTCGCAGGGCAAGGCGCGAGGAGGCGACATAGCCGGCTCTATGGCAACGACGAGCAACGCCGCCATGCGGAAAAAGACGCCGTTTCATGTTGCGATATTTCTGAGTCACGACACTAG
>NZ_JANJXQ010000287.1 GCF_024708915.1 Thiobacillus sp. | reverse complement strand
TCGTCGATCGCGCACAGCATGGAAGAGGCGCTGCAGGTGCAGGCCGCGCTCGGCTTTCCGACCATCATCCGGCCGTCGTTCACCATGGGCGGTTCGGGCGGCGGCATCGCCTACAACAAGGACGAGTTCGTCGCCATCTGCGAACGCGGCCTGGAAGCCTCGCCGACCCACGAGCTGCTGATCGAGGAATCGCTACTCGGCTGGAAAGAATACGAGATGGAGGTAGTGCGCGACCGCAAGGACAACTGCATCATCATCTGCTCGATCGAGAACTTCGACCCGATGGGCGTGCACACCGGCGACTCCATCACCGTGGCGCCGGCGCAGACGCTGACCGACAAGGAATACCAGATCATGCGCAATGCCTCGCTGGCAGTGTTGCGCGAGATCGGTGTGGAAACGGGCGGCTCCAACGTGCAGTTCTCCATCAACCCGGAAGACGGGCGCATGGTGGTGATCGAAATGAACCCGCGGGTGTCGCGCTCAAGCGCGCTGGCATCCAAGGCGACCGGCTTCCCGATCGCCAAGGTGGCGGCCAAGCTGGCGGTCGGCTACACCCTCGACGAACTGCAGAACGACATCACCGGCGGCGCGACCCCGGCCTCGTTCGAGCCTTCGATCGACTATGTGGTGACCAAGATTCCGCGCTTCGCCTTCGAGAAATTCCCGCAGGCCGACGACCGCCTGACCACCCAGATGAAGTCGGTGGGCGAGGTGATGGCGATGGGCCGCAGCTTCCAGGAGTCGCTGCAGAAGGCGTTGCGCGGGCTGGAAGTCGGCGCCGACGGCTTCGACCCAAGGACCACCGACCGCGAGGAAATCGAGGCCGAGCTGATGTCGCCCGGCCCCGAGCGCATCTGGTACGTCGGCGATGCGTTCCGCGTCGGCATGAGCCTCGCGGAAATCCACGCCGTGTCGAAGATCGATCCCTGGTTCCTCGACCAGATCCAGGGCCTGATCGAACTGGAAACCTCGCTGTCCGGACGTGCGCTGACCGACCTCGGCCGCGATGAACTGCGCCAGCTGAAGCGCGCCGGTTTTTCCGACCGCCGCCTGGCCAAGCTTTTGGACACCGACCAGCACGCGGTGCGTGCGCGCCGCAACGAACTGGCACTGCACCCGGTCTACAAGCGGGTCGACACCTGCGCAGCCGAGTTCGCCACGCAGACCGCGTACATGTACTCGACCTACGAGGAAGAGTGCGAGGCGCACCCGACCGACGCGAAGAAAATCATGGTGCTGGGCGGCGGGCCGAACCGCATCGGCCAGGGCATCGAGTTCGACTATTGCTGCGTGCATGCCGCGCTGGCGCTGCGCGAGAACGGCTTCGAGACCATCATGGTCAACTGCAACCCGGAGACCGTGTCGACCGACTACGACACCTCCGACCGCCTGTATTTCGAGCCGCTGACACTGGAAGACGTGCTGGAAATCGTGCGCATCGAGAAGCCCTTCGGCGTGATCGTGCAGTACGGCGGGCAGACGCCGCTGAAGCTGGCACGCGACCTGGAGCGCAACGGCGTGCCCATCATCGGCACCAGCCCCGACATGATCGATGCGGCCGAGGACCGCGAGCGCTTCCAGCAGATGCTGCACGACCTCGGTCTCAAGCAGCCGCCCAACCGCACCGCGCGCAACCCCGACAGCGCCATCCGCATGGCCGAGGAAATCGGCTACCCGCTGGTGGTGCGCCCGAGCTACGTGCTGGGTGGCCGCGCCATGGAAATCGTGCGCGAGGAGGCCGACCTGCGGCGCTACATGACCGAGGCGGT
>NZ_JANJXQ010000164.1 GCF_024708915.1 Thiobacillus sp. | reverse complement strand
GGTGATACCCACAAGGAGAAGACGCTCCACACGGAATACACCGAACGCGACGACGGCTCCGTGGCCGAGACGCGCATCCTCACCGACAAGTTCGTTCCGGTCATCCGCGCCTGGGACATGACGCCGGGTTCCCCGACACGGGGCGAGGTGTTGACCATCCGCTGATTGTTGTTCCTCGACGGCTCGCCGTCATGCCTTTTCACCCACCGGGGTCATGTCGCCCCAAAGGGGTGCCGTGGCCCGCTTTTCCGAAAGGAGAAACCACCATGGCACTCGCAGTCATCAACCTCGCGTCGCAAGCACGCTTTTCCCCGGGGCAGTTGGTCATGACCATCGGCGTCGACGATCTGGTCCGACAGGGCCGGCTTAACCCTGCGCCTTTCCTGCGCCGCCATCTCCATGGCGACTGGGGCGACCTGAGCGACGACGATCGGCAACTGAACGACGCCGCGCTGAAGTCCGGCGAGGATCGTCTGTTCTCGTCCTACCAGGTCACGCCGAACCTGAAGCTCTGGATCATCACCGAATGGGATCGCAGCGTCACCACGCTGCTGCTGCCCAGCGAGTATTGATCCACTTCGACGGCCTTGCGCCGTTACATTTTTCCCACCTCGGGGCATGCCATCGCCCCGTGGGGGAGGTGCATGCCCCATTGCTAAGGATCATCACCATGTCCCTCGATCTTGAAACCGTTTCCGAAACCGCTTCACAGGGCGACCTGCTCGAAGCGGTTGCTTCTCCCCTCACGCTCAGCCTGCAGGACTTCGTATCGGAGTTCGGCGACGAGCTGCTCGATTCGCTCAACCGCGCCAATCCGCCGGTCTACACCGGCCGGCCGCGGGCGCATCGGCAGATCGTCCTCGCGGGCCTCAAGCGCAAGCTGTTCCCCGCGCAGGCCGATGTGGTCCATGCCGCCACCGAGCTGCTGGTCGATCGCGGCGAACGCGCAGCGATCGTCAATGGCGAGATGGGCTGCGGCAAAACGACCGTCGGCATCGCCACCGCCGCCGTGCTCAACGCCGAAGGCTACCGCCGCACCCTGGTGCTCTCGCCACCCCACCTGGTCTACAAGTGGCGGCGCGAAATTCAGGAGACGGTGGCCGGCGCCAAGGTCTGGGTGCTCAATGGCCCGGACACGCTGGTCAAGCTGCTGAAGCTACGCGAGCAGTTGGGCGTGCCGGCGCAGGGCCAGGAGTTCTTCGTTCTGGGCCGTGTGCGGATGCGGATGGGGTTCCATTGGAAACCCGTCTTCACTCGCCGGCGCACGCTTCACGGTGACGTGGCGGCGTGCCCGGACTGCGGTCAAATCATCACCGACCTCGACGGCGAGCCGATCAACCCGATCGAACTCGAAGCCGAGGAGTCCCGCCGCAAGTGCAGTCACTGCCGTGCACCGCTGTGGTCGTTGATCCGTCCCAGAGGTCTGTCCGCTAGCGACCAGTCCTCCGCCGTCCTCAAAGCACTGAAGCGCATTCCGACCATCGGGGAAGTCACCGCGCAGAAGTTGATGCAGAAGTTCGGTGACGCCTTCCTCGCGTCGATGCTCGGGGACAACATCCACGAGTTCATCAACCTGATGGACGACCGCGGCGAGCTGGTCTTCTCGGATCGGCAAGCTCACCGGATGGAACGCGCGATGGCCAACATGGAGTTCGGCTTCGGTGAGGGCGGCTATCAGCCGTCCGAGTTCATCAAGAGGCAGCTTCCCCACGGGACGTTCGACCTGCTCATCGCCGACGAGGCGCACGAGTACAAGAACGGCGGCTCCGCCCAGGGCCAGGCCATGGGGGTGTTGGCGGCCAAGGCGCGCAAGACGCTGCTGCTCACCGGCACACTGATGGGCGGCTACGGCGACGACCTGTTTCACCTGCTGTTCCGAGCCCTGCCGGGGCGGATGATCGAAGACGGCTACCGGCCGACGAAGAGCGGCAGCATGACCTCGGCCGCGATGGCGTTCATGCGCGATCACGGCGTGCTCAAGGACATCTATTCCGAGAGCACCGGCACGGCGCACAAGACGGCCAAGGGCACCAAGGTATCGGTGCGCACGGTCAAGGCGCCGGGGTTCGGTCCGAAGGGCGTGCTGCGTTGCGTTCTGCCGTTCACGGTCTTCCTCAAGCTGAAGGACATCGGTGGCAACGTGCTGCCGCCCTACGACGAGGAGTTCCGCGAAGTCGCGATGGACACGGCGCAAGCCGCGGCCTACCGCGATCTGGCGGGTCGGCTGACCCAGGAGCTGAAACAGGCCCTGGCGAAGCGCGACACGACGCCGCTCGGTGTAGTCCTCAACGTGCTGCTGGCCTGGCCGGACTGCTGCTTCCGGTCGGAAACCGTGGTGCATCCGCGCACGCGCAACACCCTGGCGTTCGTCCCGGCTCAGTTCAACGAGTTCGAGATCAGCCCCAAGGAGCGTGAGCTGATCGACATCTGCAAAGAGGAGAAGGCGCAGGGGCGCAAGGTCCTCGCCTACACGGTCTATACCGGCACGCGCGACACCACGTCGCGCCTGAAGGTGCTGCTGGAGCAGGAAGGTTTTCGGGTGGCAGTGCTGCGCGCAAGCGTGGATGCCAGTCGTCGCGAGGACTGGATCGCCGAGCAACTGGACCGTGGCATCGACGTGCTCATCACCAATCCCGAATTGGTCAAGACGGGATTGGACCTGTTGGACTTCCCGACGATTGTGTTCATGCAGTCTGGCTACAACGTCTATAGCCTTCAACAGGCGGCACGCCGCTCCTGGCGCATCGGGCAGAAACAGCACGTGCGCGTGATCTACCTCGGCTACGCTGCCACTTCGCAGATGACCTGCCTGGAGCTGATGGCCAAGAAGATCATGGTTTCGCAGTCCACCTCGGGCGACGTGCCCGAATCGGGGCTCGATGTCCTGAACCAGGACGGCGATTCCGTCGAGGTCGCACTGGCCCGGCAGCTTGTCGCCGCATGACACGTTCCACTTACGGCCCTTCGGGGCCGTTTTTTTTCCGCTCCCGGTAAATCGGGCGCTGCGTGGTTCGCATTGTTTGCTGCCGTTCGTGGCCAGAGCGGCGATGGTGAGGGCTCGATGTTTCAGGACGCCGAGCTATGTGCCCCTCTCCACCCTGGTTTCACCATCCCGAACGCCGCCTGCTGGCGGGATTTCTCGGCCTGCTGTGGTCGGTGCTGGCCGGTGGCTGCGCGACGACGACTGCGCCGGTCGCGCTCGACACCATCGAGGAAGTCTCGGCCGCGCCCGAACCCGAAGCGCCCGAGTACATCCCGGTCGTGCGCTACGCCCGCTACACACTGGTCGAACTGGCACCCATGGCAGCGCAGCGCGACCTGCTGTTGCAGACCATCGACGTGTCCATGCCCGAGGATGCACGCGCCACGGTCGGGGATGGGCTGCGGCACGTACTCAAACGCAGCGGCTACGGCCTGTGCCAGACCGCGCATGCCGTGATCGAACTGTACGCGCTGCCGCTGCCGGCGGCGCACCTGCATCTCGGTCCCATGACCTTGCGCGATGCACTGCTCACCCTGGCTGGGCCGGCCTGGGAACTGCACGCGGATGACCGCGCCCGACAGATTTGCTTCGACCGGCCCGGCGACCGCGTGGCCGTCGAACCCACGCCCGAGCCGAGCGCCGCCGATGCAGTGCAGACCTTCCCGCTGATGCCTTCCATTCCAGGAGGCCAGCCATGAATGCTCCGCAACCTTCGCGGCGCCCGACCGCCGCCGTGGTGGTGCAAAGCCTGCTCTGGCTCTGGCTGATCGGCCTCAGCGTCATCGTGGCGCTCGGCTACCTGGCGATGCGCGACCAAACCGACCAGGACCGGCTGGATTCACGCCTGCAACGCCTGGAAGCGCAGGCGACTGGCCTGGCCGAGACGATCGAGGCTATCCAGCAGCGTCCTGCCGTCGCAACGGCCGCTGACCTCAAAGATACCCGCCAAATCCTGGAAGCGCGCGCCGCCCAGGTGGAGAAGTCGCTGAACGGCTATGCCGCCGCCGACGATCTTCAGGCACTGCGCGCGGAGATCGAGCAGATCAAGACACGCCAGACCGCCGCGCGTGCCGCAGCGCCCGTCCAAGCACGCGCACCAAGCAAGCCCGCCGCCTCCAAGGCCGAACCGCCGCCACTGCCGTTCCGCGTCGTCGGCGCCGAACTGCGCGCCGGCCAGCGCAGCGTGTCGGTCGCGCCGACAGCCGGGGACCTCACACCCGACCAGCTTCAGGTGCTGCTGCCCGGTGATGCGGTCGGCCCATGGCGTTTGCAGGCGGTCGAGGGCAACACCGCGGTGTTCCAGGCCGGCGACCAGACGCGCCGCGTGGCGATCCCCTGACCGGAGCACACCCCATGAAGCCGTCGATCCTCCTTTCCGTACTCGTGCTGGCGTCGGTGCAGTGGCCCGCCTGGGCGCAGCAACCCGCCACGGCACCCGCGCGCAATGCACAGAGCCAGGAGCGCCCGCTGGCCGCCCGCGTGCTGGACGACCGGACGGCCAGCGAATGGGGTCTGCAACGGCAGGAATGGGAACGCTACCGCGAGCTGATGGACGGGCCGCTGGGTATCTACTCGCCCAACCTGGACCCGCTTTCCGCCCTGGGCATCGAGGCACGCACCGACGAAGAGCGGCGGCGCTACGCAGAACTGCAGGTGCAGGTCGAAGCGCGCCGCGTCGAGAAGCTGCTCGCCTACCAGCGCGCCTACGACGAAGCCTGGCAGCGTCTGAATCCGGGCATGCAGCGCGTGAACCTGCCTGATGACAAGCCGGGCGCTGTCGCCACGCGCGGCAGCGGCCGCATGGCGGTGTTCGTCAAGGACGGCTGCGCCGCCTGCGGGCAGCTCGTGCAGCGCCTGCAATCCTCGGGCGCGGAGTTCGACCTGTACATGGTGGGCAGCCGCCAGGACGACGCGCGCATTCGGGACTGGGCCAAGCGCGCGCAGATCGACCCGGCGCGCGTGCGGGCCGGCAGCATCACGCTCAACCACGACAGTGGCCGTTGGTTGGCGCTCGGCCTGTCCGGTGACTTGCCCGCCGCCGTGCGCGAGGTGAACGGCCAATGGCAGCGCCAGCCGTAGCCGCCCGCGTATCGCAGTTCTTGCGCGCACTGGTGCTCGCCGCTGGCCTGTACACCTGCACGGGCCATGCCCAGGAGGTTCCGCCACCGGCCTACCAGCTTGCCGCCCAGCGCGCAGGCATCCCCTCGACGGTGCTCTACGCCGTGGCCTTGCAGGAGAGCGGCCTCCGGCGCAACGGGCGCATCGTCCCATGGCCGTGGTCCCTCAACGTCGCCGGCCAGTCCCGCCGCTTCGCCACGCGGGCCGATGCCTGCGCCGGCCTGCAGCAGGCGATGCGCGCCACGCCGCACACGCGCATCGACGCGGGCCTGGGCCAGATCAACCTCGGCTACCACAAGCACCGCTTCACCAGCGCGTGCGACCTGCTGGACCCGTACCGCAACCTCGCCATCGCCGCCGAGATCCTGAAGGAGCAGCACACCTCCGGCGAGGACTGGCTGCTGGCGATCGGCCGCTACCACCGTCCTGCGGGTGGCGAGCCCGCCGCCCGCTATCGGCGCAGCGTGTCCCGCCACCTTGCCCGCGTGCAGGGCGCACGCCCAACCGCCGCGGTCCTCGCCGCGCGCCAGGAGACCTCCCCATGACGAAACCCCATCCGGCCCATCTCGCATTCACGGTCCTGCTCGTGCTGCTGGCAGGCCTGCCGCTGGCCTCGCGTGCCGGCGAGCCGCTGATCGTGGTCGAGGACCATGGCGGCACGTCGGCGCTGCCGTACTACGAGGCCCTGAACCTCCAGCCGCGCGCCAACGCGCCGGCCCGGCCACCCATCCCGACGCCCCGGGTTCCCGCCACGCCAGCGGACGAAGCCGCGATGCTGCCGGTGCGCAGCACCAAGCTCACGCCCGGCACCGTCGCGCGGCGCGTGATCGAAGCGCCCGGCCTGCGGCCGTTCGCGGTCATCGGCGACGACGAGGCTTCCCGGGCCTGGTTGCAGCGGCGCGGCGCGGCTTTGCGCGAACGCGGCGCGGTCGGCCTGGTGGTCAACGTCGAGACCGTGCAGGGCCTGGCACGGCTGCGTACCCTGGCGCCGGGCGTGCCCCTCGCGCCCGTGGCCGGAGACGACCTGGCCGATCGCCTGGGCCTGCGGCACTACCCGGCGCTGATCACGGCCACCGGCATCGAGCAATGAAGCCATGTCGGGGAAACAGCCGGTCGAGGTTCTGCTACGTCCAGCGGTGGAGCTATACACCGTCGCGGCGTGTGCAGGCGCCGCGTTTCTGTGCCTGGTGGCCCCATGGTCGCTCGCGCTGAGCCCAGCGATGGGCGTCGGCAGCGCGCTGGCGTTCGGCGCCTACGGCGCAATCCGCTATCGCGATGCCCGCGTCATCCTGCGCTACCGGCGCAACATCCGCCGCCTGCCGCGGTACGTGATGACGAGCAAGGACGTGCCGGTCAGCCAGCAGCGGCTGTTCGTGGGGCGCGGGTTCCTCTGGGAGCAGAAGCACACCCATAGGCTGATGCAGACGTACCGGCCGGAGTTTCGCCGGTACGTGGAGCCGACGCCGGCCTACCGGCTGGCGAGGCGCCTGGAGGAACGGCTGGAGTTCGCGCCGTTCCCGCTGTCCCGGCTGCCCGCGCTCACGGGCTGGGACGTGCCCATGAATCCGGTGCGCCCGCTGCCGCCGGTCGGCGGCCTGCCGCGGCTGCATGGCATCGAACCCGACGAGGTGGATGTCAGCCTGCCGCTGGGCGAGCGCGTCGGGCATTCGCTGGTGCTGGGCACCACGCGCGTGGGCAAGACGCGGCTCGCCGAGTTGTTCGTCACCCAGGACATCCGCCGCAAGAACGCCGCGGGCGAGCACGAGGTCGTGATCGTCATCGACCCCAAGGGGGATGCCGATCTCTTGAAGCGGATGTACGTCGAGGCCCAGCGCGCGGGCCGCGAAGGCGAGTTCTACATCTTCCACCTGGGCTGGCCGGAAATCAGCGCCCGCTACAACGCCGTGGGCCGCTTCGGCCGGATCTCGGAAGTGGCGACGCGCATCGCGGGGCAGCTCTCCGGCGAAGGCAACAGTGCCGCTTTCAGGGAGTTCGCGTGGCGGTTCGTCAACATCATCGCGCGCGCCTTGGTGGAACTGGGGCAGCGCCCGGACTACATGCTGATCCAGCGCCACGTCATCAACATCGACGCGCTGTTCATCGAGTACGCCCAGCACTATTTCGCCAAGACGGAGCCCAAGGCCTGGGAGGTGATCGTCCAGATCGAGGCCAAGCTCAACGAGAAGAACATCCCCAGGAACATGATCGGGCGCGAGAAGCGCGTCGTGGCGCTGGAGCAGTACCTCTCCCAGGCGCGCAACTACGACCCGGTGCTCGACGGCTTGCGCAGTGCCGTCCGCTACGACAAGACCTATTTCGACAAGATCGTCGCATCGCTGCTGCCGCTGCTGGAGAAGCTCACGAGCGGCAAGATCGCCCAGCTTCTGGCACCGAACTACTCCGACCTGGCCGACCCACGTCCGATCTTCGATTGGATGCAGGTCATCCGAAAGCGCGCCATCGTCTATGTTGGCCTGGATGCGCTCTCCGACGCCGAGGTCGCCGCCGCAGTCGGCAACTCGATGTTCAGCGATCTCGTGTCGGTCGCCGGCCACATCTACAAGCACGGGATCGACGACGGCCTGCCGGGTGCATCGGCCGGCGCGCGCGTGCCGATCAATGTCCATGCGGACGAATTCAATGAACTCATGGGTGACGAATTCGTGCCGCTGATCAACAAGGGCGGTGGTGCCGGGCTACAGGTTACCGCGTACACGCAGACCCTCTCGGACATCGAGGCCCGCATCGGCAACCGGGCCAAGGCCGGCCAGGTGATCGGAAATTTCAACAACCTGTTCATGCTCAGGGTCAGGGAGACCGCCACGGCCGAACTGCTGACCCGGCAGTTGCCGAAGGTCGAGGTCTATACGACCACCATCGTCTCGGGCGCCACCGACAGCTCGGACATCCGTGGGGCGACGGATTTCACGTCGAACACGCAGGACCGGATCAGCAGCACCAGCGTACCGATGATCGAGCCGTCGCATGTCGTCGGCCTGCCCAAAGGCCAATGCTTCGCGCTGCTGCAGGGCGGCCAGCTTTGGAAGGTGCGCATGCCGCTGCCGGCGCCGGACCCGGACGAAGTGATGCCGGCGGACTTGCAGCAACTCGCGGGGTACATGCGCCGGAGCTACAGCGAGGCCACGCAGTGGTGGGAGTTCACCAGTTCCCCGGCCTTGCAGGATGCGTCCTTGCCCGACGATCTGCTGGATGACGCCGCTCCGGCCGAGCCTGGCGCGGTGGTCACCGGCGCCGAGGACAGCGCAGGCAACGAGGCATCGCCATGAAGGATGCCGCCTCAACCGCGCAACGGGAGCAGAACCAGCGCCAGGGCCTGATCGTCGGCACCATCACCTTGCCGTTCCGGCTGCTCGGGGTGCTGATCGGCTCGCTGCTGTTCTCGATCGTGGTGGAGTGCGTCGGCATGCACTTGTTCTGGAAGGATCAAGGCTGGCGGCATTCCCAGCAGATGCTGCAGTACGAGCTGGGGCACCTGTCGAACCACTTCACGCGCAGCGTGGTCGTGCAGGAGCCAGGGCGTACAGCACACCAACTGGTGGATACCGGCTACGAATGGGTGTTCGTGCGCTCAGGCTTGCTGGAGCGCACGAGCCAGACCGCAGAGCGCGCCCGTGCGCCCAGCCTGGGCAAGAGCCAGGACGGCGTGCGCAACTTCCGCTACTACATCAGCCAGGTCTATGTCTGGGCCGAGAGCTACCTGATCGCCGCAGCCTTCACGACGCTCACGTTCCTGGTGCGCCTGCTGGTCCTGGTGCTCACGCTACCGCTGATCCTTACCGCGGCCTTCGTCGGCTTGATCGACGGGCTGGTGCGGCGCGACGTGCGCCGGTTCGGCGCGGGCCGCGAATCGGGCTTCATCTACCACCGTGCGAAAGCCTCGTTGATGCCGCTAGCCGTGCTGCCGTGGGTCACCTACCTCGCGCTGCCGATTTCGGTGCATCCGCTGGTGATTCTGCTGCCCAGCGCGGCCTTGCTGGGACTCGCGGTGAGCCTGACCGCGGGCAGCTTCAAAAAGTACCTCTAAGCCATCAATCCGGTCATCCGCAGGTTCCTATTGTTTGCGGCCTAAAACAGCCCTGATCTCCACGATCAACCCATTGCTGATCACACAGGAATGGCGCGATGGTGGCTTCGATCTGGCTGCGCGCCGCGCATCGCGGCGTGCCCAATTTTCTCGTGACGGCCCTCGTGCTGGGGCAGTCCCCGATGGCGTTGGCCGAGTCCCCGGCGCAGCGCCAGGAACTGATCGCCGCGCTGCGCCAGCTCGACGCGCTGGAGCGCACCGTCGCGGACAGCGCCGCGCATACCCCCATCACGCCGGGCGAGCGCTACCACTTCGACTACCCGAGGCTGTTGGCTGACCTGGCGCGCGTGCGCGCTGGCATCCGAGCCCATCTCACACCGTCGCGCGCCCAGCCGCGCGACCCCTCCGAACTGGCCGGCGACTACCGCACCGAGCGGGCGTCCGAGCCGCTGCCGGCGACGACTGCGGAGGGCAAGCCATGAACGGCGCACAGGTCTCGGCATTTCAAGCCAACAGCGGCATCGCGCCTTCCGCGATGGCGACCGTCCTGGTCGGCGTCGTGTTCGCGGTCCTGCTCGTGTGGGGCGTCTGGGCCATCCGAACGGCCTACGTGGGGTGGTCCGAGAGCCGCCTCAACCAG
>NZ_JANJXQ010000133.1 GCF_024708915.1 Thiobacillus sp. | reverse complement strand
CGCGGCGACGACCACGTGAACAACACCCCGCGCCAGATCAACGTGCTGCAGGCGCTCGGCGCCGAGGTGCCGCTGTATGCGCACCTGTCGATGATCCTCGGCGACGACGGCACCAAGCTCTCCAAGCGCCACGGCGCGGTGTCGGTGATGCAGTATTGCGAGGACGGCTACCTGCCGGAAGCCGTGATCAATTACCTGGCGCGGCTCGGCTGGTCGCACGGCGACGCCGAACTGTTCAGCCGCGAGCAGTTCGTGCAGTGGTTCGATCTCGACCGCATCACGCCGTCGGCCGCGCAGTTCAATACCGAAAAGCTGCGCTGGCTCAACCAGCAGTACATCAAGGCCGCCGACGACGCGCGGCTGGCCGAACTGATGCGCCCTTTCCTGGTGCGCAACGGCGCCAATCCGGACGACGGCCCCGCCCTTGCCGCGGTGTGCGCGCTGGTCAAGGAACGCGCAGCGACGATCGTGGAACTGGCCGACGCCGCCACGCTGTTTTACCGCACCCTGCATCCCACGCCCGAGCTGCTGGCGCAGCACGTCACCCCCGAGGTGCTGCCCGCGCTGGCCGAACTCGCCACCTGTCTCGAAGCGCTGAACTGGGAACGCAGCGCGATCAGCGCGGCGTTCAAGGAAACGCTCGCCGCGCACGGCCTCAAGATGCCGAAGCTGGCGATGCCGGTACGCGTGCTGGTCACCGGCGAACCGCAGACGCCGGCGATCGACGCCACGCTCGAACTGATCGGCCAGGACAAGGTGGTCGCGCGCCTGAAAGCCGGGCTGCAGGCCGCACAAGCCTGATCGATTCCGCTATAATGCGCGCTGTTTTTCGCCGGCGTAGCTCAGTTGGTAGAGCAGCGCATTCGTAATGCGAAGGTCGTCAGTTCGATTCCGATCGCCGGCACCAGTTGTAAAAAACGCCGCTCTCCGAGCGGCGTTTTCGTTTGTGCCCTGGCCACATCCTCCTACTGACCCACGTCCATGCGCCAAGCAAAGCCTGGGGGAAGGAACACCGCGGCGCCGCAGACCGACATGCCAAGCCACGTGGCCTTGGCGAAAATCCCTACTGTCCGCTCGGGCTGCTGATAAGCAGCACGTCGCACGTCGCAGCGAAGGCCACATCCTTGCTCACGCTGCCCAGCAGCCAGTCCTGCAAGCCGCCGCCGTAGCCATGGCGACCGAGGACGATCAGGTCGGCCTGCTTGTCCTCGATGCACTGGCAGATTGCAGCAGGGGGAAAACCAGACTGGATCAGCCGTATGACTTCCGGACTTTTCCCTATCGATGCCAGCAGGGCATCCAGCTGTTTCTCGGCATCGTCATGCAGCTTGGTAAGCCAGCACGTGATGTCCACCTGGTTCAACTTCGCCCTGCGCAAACGCTGCTCAACCTCGCTGCCCAGCACGTGCAGCGCGTGCATCGGCGCGCCGCCGGCAAGCATTAGCGCATGGGCAACCACCGCCGCCGACACCGGAGAGAAATCGACCGCCGCCAGCACCTGGCGGTAGGGCCCGTCCGCAGGGTTTCTGACGATGAGCACCGGACAGATGTCCACCCGCAGCAGACGCGACACGGTTGATCCCAGGAACAGATCCATGAGTGTGTTCTCACCGCGCACCCCGGCAACCAAAAGATCGGCGGACACCTCCTGCACGTAGGCTGCGATTTCGCTATGAGCCCGGCCCAGACGGGTAGCAGTACGGACTTGAATACCCAGCTGGCTGACCAGACTGGCAGCCATGGCGTCGAGCCGGGTCTGCTCCGTCTGCAACAAATCCTGGTCGGTATGCTTGAGTTCGTCCGGGGCCAGTGTCAGGCTAGGGTAAAGGTCGAGTGGGCGCACCACGTGCAGCAGATGCAGCTCGGCTTGATGCTGTTTGGCCAGTTGTGCAGCGCGCTGCACCACCCGTTCGGAAAAATCGGAAAAATCGGTGGCAGCAACGATGCGGCGAAGGCTTGGCATGGCGGGTTCCCGGAAAATTTACAATCAAGACATTATCCATAATAGACATCCTGCGGGATTCGGGATTTCAGACATCACGCCCACCGCTTCCCCTGCCCGGTCAATTCGGGCAGCCGTATCGTCAGAACCAGCTTTCGATCTTCTTGCGATCAGGCACGCCGCCGTCGATCACCACGCCAGGAGTCGACATGACACCGTAGCCGAGGATCGCCGCCATGTCGTCGACCTTTTCCAGATTGACCTGCGCGGCTTCCGCGATCAGCTTCAGCGTGGTCTTGCGGTTGGCGCAGCGCTGTCGAGTACTTTGATGTCTGTCATTTGCGTTCTTCTTCAGTTTGCCGGCTTGACCGCCTCAATGCTGGCCGAGGCGATGAAATCTTCGACCCCCCGGCCCGGCGCCCAGTGGCGGATGAACTCGCGGCTGGCGTCCTTGGGGGCGATGCGGATGTCGGCGAAACCCGCATCTACCAGCATCACCGTGAGTTCATCGACGCTCGCTGCGCCAGCGATGCAGGCGTTGTAGAGGGCGGCCTCCTGCTGCATGGCCTCGGGCAGCGACGCGGTAGTGACGATGTCGGAAATGGCGAGCCGGCCACCGGGTTTCAGCACCCGAAAGGCATCCCGAAAAACCTGCCCCTTGTCGGGCGAGAGGTTGATGACGCAGTTGGAAATGATGACGTCGACCACGGCATCGGCAACGGGCAGACGCTCGATCTCACCAAGGCGGAAGTCGACGTTCGCATAACCGCCCTTGACGGCATTGGCACGCGCCTTCGATACCATGTCGGGTGTCATGTCGACACCGATGACGCGGCCATCGGCACCAACCTGACGCGCCGCAAGAAAGACGTCGAAACCGGCGCCGCTGCCGAGGTCGAGCACGGTCTCGCCTGGTTTGATCGCAGCGATGGCCTGCGGGTTGCCGCAGCCGAGACCAAGATTGGCGCCTTCAGGCACTGCCCGCGTCTCCTCGGCGCTGTAGCCGATGCCGCGCGACACCAGTTCGGCGACCGCCTGTTCGGAGGGTGCGCAGCACCCCGTGGCCGGGGCACAACAGCCGGTGGGTTCGGCGCGCGCGACAGCACCGTAGGCGGCGCGGACCTGCTGACGGATCGGGTCGTGTTCGTTTGCATTCATGTCAGACTCCTGTGTCGATGATGCCGCGTCCGCGGCGGAAATGACCTGCCCGCATCGCTGGTCGTCATGCCTGCGGCAGCGAGCGCGCACCCTTCTCGTACCAGCCCTTGCTGCGGTTGACGATCTTCACCACCAGCAGCATCGCCGGCACCTCGATCAGCACGCCGACCACGGTGGCAAGCGCCGCGCCCGACTGGAAGCCGAACAGCGCGATCGCCGCCGCCACCGCCAGTTCAAAGAAGTTCGAGGCGCCGATCAGCGCCGACGGGCAGGCGACGCTGTGCTTCTCGCCGACCTTGCGATTGAGCCAGTAGGCCAGGCCGGAATTGAAGAACACCTGGATCAGAATCGGCACCGCCAGCAGCGCGATGATCAGCGGCTGCGCGATGATCTGCTCGCCCTGGAAGGCGAACAGCAGCACCAGCGTGGCGAGCAAGGCGACGATGGAGGCGTGGCCGAGCTGCGCCATCGTCGCATCGAACGCCGCCTGGCCGCGCCTGAGCAAGTATTTGCGCCAGAGCTGCGCGAGGATCACCGGGATGACGATATACAGCACCACCGAGGTGAACAGCGTGTCCCATGGCACCACGATCGCCGACAACCCGAGCAGCAGGCCGACGATGGGCGCGAAGGCAACGATCATGATGGCGTCGTTCAACGCCACCTGCGACAGGGTGAAATACGGGTCGCCGCCGGTCAGCCGGCTCCATACGAACACCATCGCGGTGCACGGCGCGGCGGCCAGCAGGATGAGGCCGGCGACGTAGCTGTCGAGCTGTTCCGCCGGCAGATACGGCGCGAACAGGTGGCGGATGAACAGCCAGGCCAGCAAGGCCATGGAAAACGGCTTCACCGCCCAGTTGACGAACAGGGTGACGCCGATGCCCTTCCAGTGCGACTTCACCTGGTGCAGGGCAGCAAAGTCGATCTTCATCAGCATCGGGATGATCATCACCCAGATCAAGAGGCCGACCGGAATGTTGACCTGCGCCACCTCCATCCGCCCCAGCGCCTGGAACGTCGCGGGGAACAACTGGCCCAGCAGCACCCCGGCGACGATGCACAGCGCCACCCACAGGGTAAGCCAGCGCTCGAACACGCTCATCGGCGCGGTGGCCCCGGCCATGTTGGCAGCGCGCTTGGCGATAACCTCACATTGCGCGCTCATGTCGCCTTACCAATCTCGCGCACGGCCTGTTGCAGCCGCATGCCGTCGAGCGTGTGGAACGGCAGGCTGACGAACATGGATATGCGGCGCTGCAAGTGGTTCATGGCATCGACGAAGGCGTGGCGCCTGGCCTCGTCGCTCCCCCCGACGGCAGCCGGGTCGGGGATGCCCCAGTGCGCAGTGACCGGCTGGCCCGGCCACACCGGGCAAACCTCGCCTGCCGCGTTGTCGCAAACGGTGATGACGAAATCGAGTTGCGGCGCAGCGGGCTGCGCGAACTCGTCCCATGACTTGCTACGCAGTTCGCCGGTGGGGAAATGGTTTTTTTCCAGCAATTCCAGCGCAAACGGGTTGACCCGCCCGCCGGGATGGCTGCCCGCACTGAACGCCCGGAAGCGCCCCTTGCCCAGAACGTTCAGCAGCGATTCGGCCAGGATCGAACGCGCCGAATTACCGGTGCACAGGAACAGCACATTGAAAGGCGACTCGTCCATCGCAGCGTCTCCGTCGACTCAGGCCGCAGCCACTTGCAGGCCGAACTTCTCGCGCACCGCCGCAACCAGGCGGGTGCGGATGTCGTCGCGCACCGCGAGGAAGCGCTCCAGCGGCTCACCGTGCGGATCGTGGAACGGCAGGTGGATCGCCGGGATCGGCTTGGGAAAGATCGGGCAGGCTTCCTTGGCGTTGTCGCACACCGTCACCACCAGGTCGATGTCCTCGCTCATCACCGCGTCGATGTCCTTCGGGTGCAGGCCGTCGGTATTCAGACCCGCATCCTTCAGCGCCGCGATCGCGCCGTCAGCCACTTTCGGCTGCGGCCGGGTGCCGGCGGACAGCGCGCGCACCTGACCGGCGAGATCGTGGTTCAGCAGCACTTCGGCCATTTGCGAGCGGCAGGAATTGCCGGTGCACAGCACCAGCACGGTGTAGGTTTTTTCAGCCACAAGTGCTCCCTTGATGAAATGAAATTGAATGACGCAAAACTCAGCAGCAGCCGCCCGCGGCCGGCTTGGCCTTGACCGGGATGCAGCCGGACGCCTTGGCCACGGCCGGTTCGGGCACGCAGCAGCCGCTCGCCTCCTGGCCGCCGAACACGGGGATGCTGTCGAGCGTGCGATAGGTTTCCCAGGCGATGCCGGTGGGATCGGTCGCCCAGTACTTGTCCGACTTGGCATAGCAGCAGGCGGTGCCCATTTCCTCCACCACCTCGCCGTCGAGCTTCTGCAGGCGCGCGTTCATCTCGGCCAGTTCGTCGGCGTTTTCGACCTGCACGCCCAGGTGGTTGAGGCCGGGCGCCGCGCCACGCGCCGAGATTGCGAAATTGACGCGCGGATCGTCGAGCATCCACTTGGCATAGTCGTCCTTGGCGACGGTCGGCTCGGCGGCGAACAGGGCGGAATAGAACTTGATGCTGGCGGCCAGATCGTCGACCGCGACGTGCACGTGCAGGCGTTTCATGTTGACTCCTTTTCGGTGGTGCAGGCCGGCGGACACACCGGCGAGCAGGGATTTCCGCCGCAACAGTTTTCGGTGAGAAAACCGAGCAGCGCATTCATGGTGGTGAAATTGGCGGTGTAGATGACGAAGCGTCCCACCTGCTGCGAACTAACCATGTCGGCATGCGACAGTTCTTTCAGGTGGAACGACAGCGAGGATGGCGGAATGCCGGTGAGTTCGCTGATTTTGCCCGCGGCCAGACCGGCCGGACCGGCCTGGACCAATGCACGAAAGACCGCCAGGCGGGAATCCTGAGCCAGGGCGGCAAGGGCGGTGACGACGGTTTTCGTTTCCATATTTCAATGATATTCGAAATATGGAAACGAAAACAAATGAAATTTTGATGAATTCGGGAAATAGATCTGCGGGAGCCCAATCGGCCCGGGGCGGGCCTCCTACATAACCCTTACTTGTCGCGATTTTCCTACGGTGCCCCTTACAGCCACACCGCATCCCAATGCGGGTAATCCCCGATCCGCTGGACCAGGCCTGCACGCAAGGGATTGGCAACGATGTACCGGGCCAGCTTCGCCAGGTCTTCTTCCTGGCGCAGGGCATGGTCATGAAATCCGCTCTGCCAGATTCGTCCTCCCAAGCCGTGTGCCGTCACGGCTTTGACCGCGCCGACCACGTTCGACAATGCTGTCGCACCTTCCAACTGCATCAGCCAGTGCATGTGATCGGGCATGATCACAAAAGCCAGTGTCGTCGCATCGCCGCGCACTTGGGCTTCCCGCAGCGCACTGATCAGCACGCGCCGGGCGCAAATCGAAAAAAACCGGCTGCCGGTCGAAGGTAACGGTGGTGATGTGGTACACCTGCCCGGACAGGGATAGCCGGCCCTTGCGCAAATCCTTCCCATGCGGCTTGGTACTTTGTGGCGGCATAGCTGGCTCAAGGTAAGGGATAAAAAATAGATGCAATATTCAGCACACCCATCGGCCCGAGGCGGGCCTCCTACGTAGCCCACGCCCCATTGTAGGAGCGGTGCCCCACCGCGATTTTCGGACCGGCGCGAACACCACCCCATCGGCCCGAGGCGGGCCTCCTACATCAAGCGCGCGTACCGGCAGCTTCCCCCAACATGTCGAGCGCCGCCGCCTCGGCCACCCTGATGCCGTCCACCCCCGCCGACAGAATCCCGCCTGCATAGCCCGCACCCTCGCCCGCCGGATACAGACCCTTGACGTTGACGCTCTGGCAATCGTCGTCGCGGATGATGCGCAGCGGCGACGAGGTGCGCGTCTCGACGCCGGTCAGCACCGCGTCCTTCATCGCGAAGCCCTTGATCTGCCGGTCGAACGCGGGCAGCGCCTCGCGGATCGCCTCGATGGCGTAGTCCGGCAGTGCGGAGGCCAGGTCGGTCAGATGCACACCGGGCTTGTACGAAGGTTCGACGCTGCCAAGCTGAGTGGACGGCTTACCCTCGATAAAATCACCGACCAGTTGCGCCGGCGCATCGTAATTGCCGCCGCCGAGTTCGAACGCGCGCGCTTCCAGGCGGCGCTGCAGTTCGATGCCGACCAGCGGGTCGTCGCCGGGAAAATCAGCGGGCGTGATGCCGACGACGATGCCGGCGTTGGCGTTGCGCTCGTTGCGCGAATACTGGCTCATGCCGTTGGTCACCACGCAATTCGGCTCGGATGCCGCCGCCACCACGGTGCCGCCGGGGCACATGCAGAAGCTGTATACCGCGCGGCCGTTTTTCGCGTGATGCACCAGTTTGTAGTCGGCCGCGCCGAGCAGCGGGTTGCCCGCGTTCGGCCCCAGCCTTGCCTTGTCGATCAGCGATTGCGGATGCTCGATGCGGAAACCGATGGAAAATGGTTTCGCTTCCATAGTCACGCCGCGCGCATGCAGCATCTCGAAGGTGTCGCGCGCGCTATGACCGAGCGCGAGGATGACATGATTGCTTCGCAACGTTTCGCCGCTCGCCAGCGTCACCCCGCGGATCCGTTTGCCATCGGGGCCGTCCTCGATCAGCACGTCGGTGACGCGCTGCTGGAAGCGGATCTCGCCGCCCAGCGCCTCGATCTCGTGGCGCATCGCCTCGACCATGCCAACCAGGCGGAAGGTGCCGATATGCGGCTTCGACACGTACAGAATTTCTTCCGGCGCGCCCGCCCTGACGAACTCGGTCAGCACCTTGCGGCCCAGATACCTGGGGTCCTTGATCTGGCTGTAGAGCTTGCCGTCGGAGAAGGTGCCCGCCCCGCCCTCGCCGAACTGCACGTTGGATTCGGGGTTGAGCACGTGCTTGCGCCACAGCCCCCAGGTGTCCTGGGTGCGCTCGCGCACCGCCTTGCCGCGCTCCAGCACGATGGGTTTGAAGCCCATCTGCGCCAGCACCAGCGCGGCGAAGATGCCGCAGGGGCCGAAGCCGACGACGACCGGACGTTCGCTCAAATTCTCCGGCGCGCGGCCAACAAACTGGTAGGCCATGTCCGGCGTCGGCGCGAGATGGCGGTCGTTGCGGAATTTTTTCAGCAGCGCCGCCTCGTTTTTGACCTCGACGTCGACCGCATAGACCATCAGCAGCGCGTGCTTTTTGCGCGCGTCGTAGCTGCGCTTGAAGATGCTGAAGCCGGCGAGATCGTCGTCCGCCAGCTCCAGCCGCTGCAGGATCGCCGTGCGCAGCGCCACGGGCGGATGGTCGAGCGGGAGTTTGAGTTCGGTCAGTCGAAGCATCGGTTGCGTATCTCGAAAATGATCGGGCAGGCTATCGCGGCCGGGCGTATTGTAGACGGCCTGCCGCCGCGATCGTCGGTCCGGGGCGCCCTTACGATCCCGGCGATGCGCTTTCGCAACCCGCGTACCGCAATGCACCCTGGCCTGCCGCGCGCCCGCTGGCGAAGCAGGCCGTAAGCAGGTAGCCGCCGGTGGGCGCCTCCCAGTCGAGCATCTCGCCAGCGCAAAACACACCGGGAAGGCCGCGCAGCATCAGGTGTGGGTCGAGCGCCTCGAAGCGCACGCCGCCCGCGCTGCTGATTGCCTCGGCGAGCGGACGCGGCGCCGCGAGCGTGATCGGCAGCGATTTAATCGCGTGCGCGAGTTTAATTGGGTCGTTCAATTGGTCGGCCGGCAGAATTTCGCGCAGCAGCGCCATTTTCACGCCCCTGATTCCGGCGCGGCTTTGCAGGTGGCTGGACAGCGAACGCGCGCCGCGCGGGTGGGCAACCTCGGCGGCGACCTGCACCGGCGTCTTGTCGGGTGCCAGATCGAGTTGCACTGTCAGCGCTCCCTGCGCAGCAATCGCATCGCGCAACGGCGCCGACAGCGCATACACCAGACTGCCCTCGATGCCGCCATCGGACAGCATCAGTTCGCCACGGCGCTCATGCGGCTGCCCGGCGGTGTCGGTGAAACGCAGCGCCACGGTTTTCAGCGGCTGCCCGGCGAAGCGGCTGCGCAGGTGTTCGCTCCAGCCGCCCGCCACATCGAAGCCGCAGTTCGACGGTAGCAAAGGCGCCAACTCGACCCCGCGCTGCGCCAGCAGCGGCACCCATGCGCCGTCCGACCCCAGCTTCGCCCAGCTGCCGCCGCCGAGCGCCAGCACCACCGCATCGGCCTGAACGAGGTGCTCCCCTTCGGGGGTCGAAAAGCGCAGCGCGCCGAGCTTGCCCCACCCCAGCCAGCGATGCCGCACATGAAAGCGCACGCCTGATTCGCGCAGCCGGTGCAGCCAGGCGCGCAGCAGCGGCGCGGCCTTCATGTCCCGGGGAAACACCCGTCCCGACGAGCCGACGAACGTCTCGACCCCGAGCGTCTCGACCCACGCGCGCAGCGCATCGGGCGGAAAGGCATCGAGCAGCGGCCGGATGGCGGTGGCGCGCGCGCCGTAGCGCGAGACAAAAGCTTCGAACGGCTCGGAATGGGTGATATTCATGCCGCCGACACCGGCGAGCAGGAATTTGCGCCCGACCGAGGGCATCGTGTCGTAAACATCGACCTGCACGCCGCCGGCAGCGAGCATCTCGGCCGCCATCAGGCCCGCGGGGCCGCCGCCGATTACTGCAACTGTGGGCATGGTTTTCATGAAAGGAACAGGGCCGGGCATGATACCCGGCAGCGGCGAGCATCGGAGGGCCGATCAAAACCGCGCTCCGCCGCGATTGCCAGCCGACGCGCGTGCGGCATCCATCGGGCGGAACGGCCTCCTGCATTGTGGGAGCGGCACCCCACCGTGATTTCACTGGTCCGGCCAACGTGTCGCCCGCGCCGAGCACCCGCAATAAACCCGGACCGCTCGGGCAGGCCCGGCTTTGCATCACGATACGCGGAACGTCTCCCGAGCATCCTATCCGTTGCTATAGTGGGTAACGGTGATTCTGGATTGGCCAGAAGGAAAGGCATGCCGGGTGGACACATGCTGGCTCCACCACAGATGAGGACGCGCCGGCTGCCCGCGACGGAAATTGACTCGGGCGATCCATCACCTCTTCCCCCTGATCCCACGAACGGAAAGGTCATGTCATGATGCACTATAAAGTCGGCTATCTCATCGGCAGCCTTGCGCGCGAATCAATCAACCGCAAGCTTGCGAAGGCGCTCATTCGCCTTGCCCCGGAAAATCTCGTCTTTAGCGAGATTCCGTTCAAGGATCTACCGCTCTACAGCTATGATTACGATGCCGATTTTCCACCGACCGCACGGGCATTCAAGGATGCGCTCAAAACGGTCGATGCGCTGCTGTTCGTGACGCCCGAATATAATCGCTCGATCCCCGGCGGGCTGAAGAACGCCATCGACTGGGCAAGCCGGCCCTATGGCACCAATTCCTTCACCCACAAGCCTTCCGCCGTTATCGGTGCGTCGCCCGGCGCGATCGGCACCGCCGTCGCCCAGCAGAGCCTGCGTAGCGTGCTCAGCTTCTGCAACTCACCGCAGATGAACGCGCCGGAAGCCTATATCCAGTTCGCGCCCGGCCTGATCACCGACGATGGCGAAGTCACCGCCACCTCGACCGAGGAGTTCCTGCGCAACTATATGGCGGAGTTCCACATCTTCATCGCGCGGGTTATGTCGGTTCTGCCGAAAGATGCCTGATCCTCAGGACTGCTTTCCATGAACGTTCCCCGACAGATTCCTTGCAGCGGTGCGTCTGGGCGAACTGTCCACGGTGGGCCGCTATCGCTATTTCTACGGCACCTCACTCCCACTCGATTATTACAATGGCCTTGTAAGCCTTGCCATTACTGGGTTTCATCAGATTCCCCCTTCTCAATACCGTCACCAATACCGTCTCCTGAAGAATGCTTAGTGTTCATGCGGGTTTCCGGGCGATGACGGAAACTTGATCCCGTACTGACTATTCAGGACTATTGGTTCAAACACCGGTGCCGATCATAGCCGACTGGCTGCGCGATGGTCGGTCATGGTAATGGACTCTGACCTCGCAAGGCATTCGCCACCATTGAAAGTGCATCGGCAATTTGCCTCGCCGTTTCAGGTGATGGCAACGGGACTTTGAGACTTTGCGCCCCGGTATCCGGATCACGCTCGATCCATGGATGCGCCGGAGCTGCGGGATTACCGGCTGCTCCGAGTGCGGAAACCAACTGAGTCCCAAGCTGCGCCAGCGCTTGCCAGGGATCGGCGGCATTGCTCGGGAGCTGTTCCGGTACGTCGTGCTCGCCATGCGCCGAAACCGCCGTCTCGCCAGAGCCGACTTTTGTCTCCGCATGCATTTCCGGCACGGAGGGAATTTCGTTCACAGTCGTCACACCTGCCGCCTCTTCGGCAGGCGTGATGCTCTCGCCTTCACCCATGTGGCCCGTGACGTTCTCGACATCCTTCATGAAGCGATTCAGGCGCGAGCCGCCCAGCGATATCTCGCCCATTCCACCATCGAGAATTCCTGCCGACAGCGAACGCTTGAAGGCCAGCACCGAGAGCATGCCCTCCTCGATCGTTCCCTTGGCGACGAAATTGACGATTTGCACCGGCCGTTTCTGACCCATGCGGTGGATTCGGGCAATACGCTGTTCGAGCAGCGCGGGATTCCAGGGCAAGTCCATGTTCACAAGAGTCGATGCATGCTGCAAATTCAGTCCCGTCGCGCCCGCATCGGTCGACAGGAACACGCGGCAGTCGGGATCGTCGCGAAAGCGGTCCACCAGCGCCGGGCGCTTTTCCGAAGGCACCCCGCCATGAAAGCTAACGTAACCGATGCCGCGCGCTTCCAGGCGCCGGATCACGATGTCGTGGGTGCGCGTCCATTGGCTGAACACCACAGCCTTGGCGTCCGGCTGCTCGAACAGGTCGTCGAACAACGCCGCCAGTTCATCTGCCTTGACGCCGTGGTCGCTTTCCTGGTCGAGCAGATAGGTGCTGTTGCACGACATGCGCATGTTCTGCAAGGCGCAGGTCAGCCGCCGCTGGTCCTTGTCGGAAAGGAACTTCATCTTGCGCCAGCGCTGCACGATCTTGGTGACGATCTCCGCGTTTTCCTGATGGTAAGTCATCTGCAATTCAGTCATCGGTACCAGCAGGTTCTGGTCGGTGCGCTCGGGCAACTGCGTCAGAACTTCGGATTTGCGCCGGCGAATCATGATCGGTGCGAGCGTCTGACCAATCTTTTCCAGCCCGGTGTAGCCGGTGACGCGCCCGTGCTCGTCCTTGACCTGATGCTCATGCAGCAACTTCCAGGTTGGCCCGAGGCGGTGCTGATCGACGAACTGGACGATGGAAATCAGTTCCTCCAGTTTATTTTCCAGCGGCGTGCCGGTCAGCACCACGGCGTAGGGACTGTCGATGCGCTTCAGCGCGCGGGCGGCGATGGTGTTCCAGTTCTTGACGCGCTGCGCCTCATCGACGATCACCAGATCGGGTGCCCAGGCCGCGATCAAGTCCAGATCGGGCTGAAGCTTTTCGTAATTGGTGATCTTGCAGAAATCGTCGCGAATGTAATCCTTCTGCCGTTGCGCACGACCTCCGGCGATGACGAAGGAATCGCGACCGGAAAAACGCTTGATCTCGCTTTGCCACTGATACTTGAGCGAGGTCGGGCAGATCACCAGCACTTTCGAGACACCAAAATGCTGAGCCAGAATTTCGGTGGCAGCGATGGCCTGGATGGTCTTGCCCAGACCCATTTCATCCCCGATCAGCGCCCTGCCCGCCCGCACGGCAAACAATGCACCTTCAGTCTGATAGGGATACATCGGCACCTTGAGCAACTTCCTCAACGAAGGATCGGCACACCCTCGTGGGAAGATGCCGTCGAGCGTGACCGCTCGCCGATCGGCATCTCGCCACCCGGCAACAAAGTCCAGCGCATCGTCATAGGCGCGCAGTTCATGGCCGCTCTTGGCCACGGCAGCGACAAATTGCTCCAGTTCGCTGAACTTTTCCCGTGGCAATATCCCTCCGTGCACCGCATCGAACAGCAGACCGGCTGCCTTCAGCACAGCCGGAGGGCAATCCGTTCCAGGGCGGAAATGAATTGTCCTCCCACCATCGTTGCGCAGATACAGTTCGGAGAATGGCGGTTGATAGCCGCGCGCAAAGGCCGACTTGGCACCGCGTTTCTTCTCCAAAGCCGCGAGCACGAATTCAATGTGCTTGCAGGTACCCAGCTCATTGGTGGCGTAATCCGGGCAGGCGCAGTAGTTGTCGCCTGGTAGCTTGCCGCGAATTGCCACGCGGTAGGTGCTCTTCGACTGTGGATTGCTGACGCGAAACTCGGAAAAGATCGGCTCCGTACCAATGTTCTCCAGCCCGAATGCCTGCTCGCGGCCGAATTGACGGCGCAATGTCCGTTGCCACTCGACAGGGTCAATCTCCGTCGGGGCATGGGTACGGGAAAGCTTTTGTTCTTTGGGTGGCTTGGTTGTCTTGGTGCCACGTAACTTTGACGGCTTGTTCTTCATGAATGCCTTTCTTCTTCAACAAAGTTTGTCCTGGATGGTGTCGATTCGATATCCCATGGCACGATAGCCACGCTGCCGCTTGTCCCACATGCGTTCGAGCATCACGTTACCAGTGTCGACGTAGTCATAGATCAGCACCTCCGATTTGCTGGCATGCTCACGATGCAGGCGGCCGGCGTATTGTTGCAACGTGCCCTTCCACGAAATCGGCATAGCCAGCATCAGCGTATCGAGCGGTGGGTGATCGAAACCTTCGCCGACCAGCCGGCCAGTAGCAAGCAATACGCGGGGAGCATCGCCGGGCAAAGCTTCCAGCGCTTCAAATAATGCGGCGCGCTGCTTTCTGGCCATGCGTCCATGCAAGGAGAACAGGTTTTCAATCTGGCCGGTAAGGGCCAGCTCCAAGGTGGAGAGATGCTCGGTACGCTCCGTGAGGACGAGGATGCTGCGACCGGATCGATAAGTGTGGAGCACATCGTCGACGATCCGCTGACTGCGCTCGGCGCTGCTGGCAAGCTGCCGGAAAATATCCTGAATAGGCATGGCAGGATCGCCGATCACTTGAGTCGTCAGGGTTCGCGGAATCACCGTCAATGATCTTGGCGCAGCTTCCGGTCGGCTGGCTTCATGGCGAATGGGGCCGCACTGCATGAAGATGATCGGATGCTGGCCGTCGCGGCGGATCGGCGTTGCCGTGAGGCCAAGCACATAACGCGCCTTGGCCGCTTTGAACAACTTTTCGTAGGTGCGTGCGGCGAGATGGTGACACTCGTCGATAACGACATGACCATAGTACTCGATCTCGTCACTGACTTCGCCGTTGCGGACAAGTGACTGCATGGACGCGATGTCGATCATCCCCGTCGGCTTGCGCTTGCCGCCACCGATGGCGCCAAGCTGGGCCTTATCGAGCCCTAGAAAAACGCGCAATCGTTCCTGCCACTGCTTGAGGAGTTCGTTGCGGTGGACGAGGATCAGTGTGCTGACGCCGCGCCGGGCAATCAGCGCCGCCGCCGTCACGGTTTTGCCAAACGCGGTGGGTGCGCAGAGGACGCCGGTATCGTGGGCCATCATGGCGTTGACCGCTTTCTCCTGATCGGGGCGGAGCTGACCGGCGAATTTCAGTGATAACGACTCCCCGGGAAACCGTTCGTCGGTGAGATCGAGTCCGATGCTGTTTTCGTCGAGCAACTTGGTCGCTGCATCCAGACAACCACGAGGCAAGGCAATGTGACGGGGATAGTTTTCGGCACAGCCAATAACACGTGGGAATTCCCAGGTTGACCGACGCATGGCCTGAGCTCGGTAAAACTCGGGGTTCTGGAATGCCGCAAGGCGGATCAGGCGATTCATCAGCGCTTGCGGTAACTGGGCTTTCTCGAAGTAAATCTGATTGGCGAGTACGGCTGTGAGCTTGGCGGGCAACGGGCCGGGCAGTTTCTTGGGGATAGGCCGACGCTTCCACGGTTCGTGTTCGTCTTCTTCAGTGATGAACGCCACATCAAGGGGATGGCCACCGCCTGTAGCGCGCAGGATCGTGGACTCCAGATCCGCCAGCGACATCGGGCGGACGGAAGCCAGAAATGTCCACTGATCGGCATGCGGTTTAAGCTCGTCATCGACGAACAGGCTGAAGCCCTTTTCTCGAGCCTCCTTCTGGAGTGGCAGTGCGATCAGGTTGCCGAAGCCGCCCTTGGGCAGGGTGTCCTGGTTGGGGAACAGCCGGTCGTACGATTCAAGTTTCAACTGCCGGGTTCTGGCGCAGGTATGGCTGATGATGGCGGAACCAAGGCGGCGCGCATCGCGGGCAGATACGGCGGACGAGAAGAAGATCCAGGCATGGGCGCCCGCACCGGAGCGAGATATTTCGATGGCGACTGGCACACCGAGTTCGTGACAGGAAGCGGCAAAGGCCTTGGCATCGTCGCGCCAGTCGGCCTCGTCAAAGTCGGCGGCGAGGAAATGGCAGGTGTCATCGGCGAGCAAGGGATAAACGCCGACAACATGCTCGCCGGCAAGATGGTCGTAAATGACCTGATCCGTGAGCGGCAGCAGCAGGCGGTTTCCGCATTCACTGCATTTCACCCGTTTCTTGTCGCAGAGACTGACTTTCCATTCGTTGCCGCAGGCCGGCGTATAGCCAGCCTTGCTACCGTCTTTCTTCTCCCAGCGGATAGGGTAGACATCGGTGCGGCCACGGAACAGTTTTCGAAAAAGTGCGATCTTCTGTTCGGTACTGAGGTGCGAATTGGCGCGAGGGGGTGTGGCTGGCAGTGCCGGCGGAGGCGGATCGACGGAATGAGCGATGCTGTGTTTTTCCAGCAGGGAAATCAGACGGGCATTTTCGCTGCGCAGTTGTGCGCACTCCTGCTGCTGGTCAGCGAGTTGTTTGTCAAGTGACTTCACTGCCGAAATCGGTCAAAGCGTTTCATGATTTCAGTAGCCTGTAGCTCAAACCGGACCTTGCTAACTGTGCGCAGTTTTTCCAGGTTGAACAGCTTCCAGCGGATCGCAGGCATGTCCTTGAGATGCTCGAATGGCATCAGCGACCAGTCGGGTTCCGCGCGCACGAAAGAAAGCAGGAAGTGCCGATGCGCATCAGTGAGCACCTTGGGCAGTTCCCGACGAATGTGCTGCCGGGTTTCGATCAGCCGTTGCAGCGGAATGTCGGCAGCGGTCATGCCGACAAAATCGCTGTTGAAAATTTCATCCAGCGGCAGGTCGTTCGAGAACAGCACCTCGTGGATCGGGCGATTGTGTCCGGCGAGGTAGGCGACAAAACAGTCGACCATTGAGGCGTCGAGGCCAAAACCGTCAATCATGGCGGCAACGTCGAACCAGTCGCGCGGATGCTGACGATCCAGCGCGGCAACCAGCTTGCTGCCATACAGTTCGGGAATGGCAAGGACCGGCAATTCCATTGCCGTAGTGAACAGGTCGCGTGCCGAATTCACCAAAGTACGCAGCACCACGGGCAACAGCGTTCCACGGAAGACGAAATTCACCTCGACCTTGATCTGGCTGGATTGATCCGCCACCAGCAACTTGGCCTCGTCACCCTTTTGCGTTTTGCGTATGTTGGCCGAGTAGCCCATGCGTTCCAGCTTGGCCTTGGCTGCCTGGAGATCATTGCCGATCGCGATGAGTGCTGGTTCACGCTCCAGGGCATGATCCGTGAAGACGACATCGATATCCACCGATAACCTGGGCAAGTCCTGTACAAAAAGGTTGAGTGCGGTGCCACCCTTCAGCGCAAAACGCGGCGACTCGAATATCACCGGTGCGACCGTGAGCAGCAGGCGGACGGCATCGACGTATTGGCGATCCATTATTTCTTCAGGCTCAGGAGTTCGCCGTTGCGGGTACGTAGCATCCAGCGGCGGTCGCTGCCCATGCGCTGGCTGTGCGGGTGGACGATTTCCGCCCAAGGCAATTCGAGCTCGTCGGCGAACTGGCGTGCCAGCCGAACCACCTTGATGCGGGTGCAATGAGTGAGCAGCTTGTCGAGCACTTCCGGACGGGGATTGCGCAGACTCTCCGTCAGGTGCATGGCTTCTTCCACCGATTGCTGTTTGCCAACATTGCACAGCATTTCCAGCAGCGCGCGTTCCGGAACGGATACACGAGGGCCATCCAGATTCTCGGGCAAAGGCTGTAGTCCAAAATCGCTGGGGAAGCCGACATCGAATAATCGGGTAGTCTGGTAGCTGCTGGGATAGTGCTCCGTCAGCCAGGCGGGCAGCCGCACCGGCTGATCGCCCCATAGTTCCAGTTGCTCGCGGGTGGCCAGATTGTGCCGGATTCCCCGCCAGGCCAGCGCAGTCTTGCCGCCGACATGAAATCCGGGAATACGCCGCGCCAAATAGGTCAGGCATCCGTCCCGGCTCGGTTGATCGCCGACGAGCAAATACAGACCTCGCGACAGATGTTGCAACCATCCACGCTTGGCTAGGTAGGATGCCAGTTGCGGAGAAACGCCGTGTGCAGCCAGTGTGGATGTTTCCACGGGCTCGCCACGCGGCAGAGCCTCAAGCAAGCGCTGTATTGAACTATGTGATTGAATTAAAGCCACACTTTAACTATCTCAAATAATTCAATCAATATCAAGCCGCATCAGAAAAAACTGTCGCGATACTCGTACTTGCGAGCAGACGTTAACGATGCAATGACGCCAACGAACAGGTCTATTTTTAGCCCTCTAAGCGCAACTATCTGGCGTAACAGCCTATTTTTAGGCTTTATGCAGATAAAATGGAGCATCTTTACCCAAGGTCGCGACCTTTTGCGCGGTCGCAGACTTTTACCGATCCGACCGAATAATCAACGCTCGCTGAGTATTTACGCTCTGCTACCTCACAACCAGCACAAATTCAACGGGCGTTTATTTTTTTGTTTTACAGCCGACGCAGACGGTCAGCCCCTGAACGCTTGACGGGCTGACCGAAAAACTGGAGCAATACCGTCAAAAGGTGCTGATCGCCTACGCTATTGCCGAATTATCTCCTTGTTTTGCAAATGAAATAATCTTGTTGATGATTGATGATGCATTATCAATGCTCAAGCTATTTTCACTTATAAAACAATTAACTACAGACACACATCACTCCCACTCGATGGTTTCCGGTAGCTGTAAACCGGCATAAACACTAGCTTTCTTAGTCTTCTTCATCATACTTTACCGTCATTTATACCGTCAAAAAATGAGTGCTTTTGCCGGTGCGGGAGATGGACTCGATTGGACGGGCGGCTACTCCAGCGCATCTATCGTCAACTATCATCTCCAGGCTGACCACACCGCCCTCCTTCGTTCAGACCATCTCCTACGCCAACAGCGTCCGAAGATTGTCACGAATGACGCTCGCCACTTCGGTCGCAGGTAGACCATGCAAACGGCCCAATGCTTCCACCACGACCGCCACATCCGCTGGCTGGGAGGGCCGCTCGCCCACGTGAGTGAAGGGGCCGTCCGTTTCCGTCAACAGTCGATCCAAGGGGATGGCCTGGACCATCGCCGTGTGCCTCACATTATCCAGCATCCCCGCGTTGATCGAGAAGTAACAGCCCAGCTCCAACGCCCGCTTAGCTTCGCTCTTCGTTCCCGTAAACCAGTGCAGGACGATCCCGCCACGCTCTGGCGGCAGATGCGCCTCGACAAGATCGAGTACCGCCTTGGCCGATCGGATGCTATGGACAGTGATGATCTTGTCGCCTGCCTGCGCGCAACGCTGCAACACGTGCTGGAACACCCGCTTCTGCGCTTCAAGTGACTTGAAGAACCGGGGACCGGCGTCCAACCCGACCTCGCCGACGTAGCGAGTCTCCGAAAGGTGCCGGTCCCATAGCTCGATCTCGTTTTCACGCTCCGCGACCAACTGCGGGTGCAGCCCTAGCGCCGCTCGAACATGCTTCGTGCGCTGTGCGAGTTCGTGATTGCGAGGCCAGGCGCGAGGCGTTGTCGTCACCGCCAGCGTGAACACCCCGGCCGCCTCCGCATCCCGAACCGCCACGGCATGGTCCGGGTAAAGATCGAGGTGGCAGTGGAAGTCCACAAGGCCGGCTGTGGCGATCATGCACGCACCATCGTTAGCTCGGCCTCGCCTCAGCGCCGTCGATGAGTTGCGCGACCTCACCTAGGCCGCGTCGGTAGACATCGGCAAGCTCAGCAAGATGCGCGGCTTCGTCAGCAAGCGAGCCGGGTTTGTGGATCAAGAGGTTCGCGAGCTGCAGTTTCCCTTTCAAGCGCTCGATCGCGTACTGAAACGACCTGACCTGTACTCCAGTCGCTTGGCGCGTGTCCAGCGGCTGCGCTTGAAGGTTCGGCACAGTGTACGTTGTCGCGTCGTTCCCCATACCCCATGCCGCAGTCAACGCTGCACGGCGAATCAGACACGGCAAGCAATAGCCACAGTGTTCGATGCCATGCCCTTGCCATCGGGCCTTGGCGGGGGACGAGCAGGACAACGAGTCCGTTGCCAGTTGCTTCAATAATGCAGGGTTGCGACACCCTGCGGCCATCTCGCCCTTCGTCTTGTTCCAGTAAGGATTCAAAACCTCTCCATCTATCCCGAGCCCACTCAGCAGGTCGTTCCACCTTGCCATGTAGTAAGGGTGCGTGGTGCGTGTGCTGTTCGAGCCTAGCCGCAGAGGGTCCAAAGGCACATTCAGAGCGATCAGCCCATTCTCTGGAACGCGCAGGACAAATCGCCGCCCCATCCCAGTGCCCGCGAACACGCCGAGCGCGAAGAACAGGAACGACCTACCGCGCGTGCTGTCCTCCGAACCGACGTTTTCCACAAGGCCTTTCTTGAAAGTCATGCCCACACGCAGTCTCTCGAAGGACGACTTGGCGTAGTGCTTCTTCAAACCCGTGAACAACTTGCGCTGCGCGTCGCTGATCGCGCCTTCGCCGAAGTGGCTGACCAGCAAAGGCGTGGCGCCGTCCTCCAGCACGTCTATGGCGCCAATCAGGCTGTCCAATCCTCCTGAGAACAGGCTGAGGGAATCGAAGGGTGGAGCGATCAGGCTCGGAGGCGCCGCCTGGGCGATCGTCGCGAATCGAGCCGGACGTGCCCTGAAGCCGATCACCCAGCGATCGCCCGTCAAGAAGTCCAGCGCTTTCTTCAACGTCGGCCCCGCTGTACCCCAGCGAGCCGGGTCGCTGACCGGGACGACCAGGCGTATCTCGCGCGTCCACGAATCCTGCGACTGATCGGCACGTGAGATGCGTGTGTCCGCCGCATGGACATGAGCGGCCACCACCAACAGGTCTATGCCAATCTCCGAGGGGAACACGCCGATTTTCTTAAGGCTGGTCAGCGCTCCACCGATGCCATGGTCCAAGGACTTTTCGCCGGCAACGAGTTGCAAGTAGGTCCTTTGCTCATCGACGCCCACCGTCACCTCGAAGTGGTCATCAGGGCCAAAACGGCCCGCCAAGAGTTGTCGTTTCATGGGTTGGCCTCCGCATCGCCTAAGGTCTGCAGGATCGAAAATGCGGACTCGTACACAGCATCCACGAAGCCCTGAATCCTCTCGGGCGTGAGATTGGGTGTCTCCGTCCGGGCCCGCGTCAGCGCGTCGCTCACTCCGCCTCGGATGAAGTCTCGCAACTGCTGCTCGACGCGATGTGCAGCCTGCGCATCTGCCGGCATGGCCACAGCCTTGGTGCCGATGTCATTGCAGATGCGCGCCTCGATCGCGTGGGTGGCATACAGTTCGAAGACCGTCTGCATCTGATCCGGTGTGAAGGTGGTCAGATCGGTGAGCCCTTCGCTTGCCAGTTCAACGATGGTTTCAATGTATGCCTCGCGGGCGATACCCTCATCGACGGTGCCCGCGCCCGGACAGATGTAGTCGGCCAACCCCACGAAGATTTCGGCGATCGGACGACCAGCCAACGATTCCAAGTCCAGCGCGCGCAACGCCTCGCGCACGCCGCGCGCTTGTGCGTCAGCCAGAAAACCGAGGAGCCGCGCGCCGGCTCCGCGAGAGGCGCCCATACGTTGGGCTGCTTGACGCGCACCGCCCGCAGATGTTGAGACGTACCTTGAGACGGCGCGGCCCAGGTTGGCCCGGTCGCCGCCACCAGAACCGGCGAATCGCGTGAAGTTGTTGCGAGCACCGGAGAAGCGTTGCGGGTCCGCCGTCTTGGGAATAGGTGGGCGGTTCGGCGGCACCGGCGGCGCGGCGCCATCCGGTGGTGGCTGGCCGTCCTGCCCTGCGCCTGTCCCCGCAGGGGCAGCAGGAGCGTCACCGCCATCGGCGCCGCCCAGCCATGACGGAACAAGCGGTGTTCCACCACCAGGCCCACCGTAAGCCGTCGAGGTTCCCATCAGCGCCCTCCCTTCACGTCCTTAAGGGCCGCTTCGGCGCTTGCTTTGAGGCCGAGGTTATTGGCGACCTTGCTCCACTCCCCCAGCAGCTTTGTCAGGCGAGCGGCGCAATCGGTGTCTTTGATGACGCCCTGCCAGCCGCTGACAGCCCAAGGGCCGCACTTGACGCTGGGCAGTGCCTCCAGGAAGTCCATCAATCGGCCTTGCAGATCAGGCTGCGCTTTTACGAGGACGACGAGGCCATCGACACCCGCCGGCTTGGTGTCGAAGGTGCCGGTGCTCATGATCTTGGTACGCACGGCTTCGAACACCTTCTCGGCCTCGGGCTGCACGAGCTGCTTCAACTCGGCTTCATAGCCTTGGACGGTCATCTTGCCGCCGAACAGCTTCTCCACTACTCCGGCCAAGTGACCCAGCACCGACACCGGGCCGAAGTAGTCCTTCTTGTCCTTTGTCACGAACAAGTAGGGTCGCAGATCGAGTCCCGACAGCTTCGGCGAGAGGCGCGCCCAGTCGCACACTGTTTCCGACGACTTCCACTCAGTTAACATGGCGCTGTCGGATGCAGGAGCAGGCTCGGCGGCCTTCTGCCCCTTCCGCTCACCGGCATGGGACTCTTGGCCATCGGCCGTCGCCAAACTCTTGTCCAGCGCTTCAAGGTCTTCGCACAATCCCTGTGGATGAACCGCCGCCACGAACGCGATCTGCTCGAACAACCTTGGGATGAAGCGTTCCGCGAGCATGAGTTTCGCGAGCACGGGCAGCTTGATGTCGTCGCCAAATCCGCGCGCGATCGCGGTGCTCTCGCGCAGCAACAGTGTGTTGAGGAAGCGTTTGATCTGACGCGGGTTGCCCTTCGCGCCGCTCGCCAGGATGGGACCGATCTGATCGCTGAGTGCCAGCGCGTTGTTCGCCTTCTCGGCTTGCTTACCGAGTGCCGTCTTGACGGTCGCAGCGTCCAGACCGCCGCTTGTCCAAGGACGTTTCAGGTTCTCCCGCGCCACGGCGATCAGCTTCACGTAGTCCGCGTCGTCCTCGCCAATCTCGGCGCCAGCCAGCAACAACGTGACGTAGATCCGCGTCTCCATCTCCCCCAATGCCGGGATGCGGAATGGAACCTGGATGAGCTTTTCGAGGTAGTTGCGGGCGTAGTCCCGCGGTCCCGTGCTGTCGGGCAAATCTGGAAAGTGCTTGCGCACCGCGTACTCGATCATTGCCTCGTCGGCAGCGACGACGAACGCCGTCCGTGCGGTGAACACGAACAGCCGGATGGCTTCGAGTGTTTCAATGGCGGTGTCGGGCAGGCAGCGGTCGAGGTCGTCGATCAGGACAACGAGCTGCTTGATACCCGCATCTTTCAGGAGCTGGTCAAACGCCTTGCGGAACGCCTCAACTTCCTCCGGCACATTCTTGGACTCGCCAGGCTTTAGTACGGCCTTCACCTCGTCGATGGCCGTCGAGAGGTTTTCTTTCGTCGCGAGCTTGGCGGGATCCGCCACCACCGCTTCGAGTGAGCCCACGATGGCTCCGATTTGCTCGGGCGTCGGAATGCCCGTGAATGCAGTCAAGGCCAGACCACCGGCTCTCTTGGCGACCTTCAGCCAGTCGATGCGGCGGAAGACATCCTTGACTGCGACCGCCGCTTTGTTCAATGCCGGACGCTTCTCGACCAGGCCCGTGACAATCCCCTCGATCAGGGCGATCTTCGCGTCCTCGAAGCCCTGAAAGCGCCATCCGTTGAACTTGAGGCATAGGACATCATCCTTGTCGGCGAACCCTGCCTCGATCATTTCGAGCACGCTCGACTTGCCCGCTCCCCAATCGCCGTGCACGCCGATAGTCACCGGATGGTCGGGCTTCGCGCGAAGCAGTCCAATGATCGTGGTCGCGATAGCTTCGTTGTTCAGCAGATCGATCTTGGTTTCGTTGTCGGTCAGAATCATTGACTTTGCACTCCTCTTTGGCGCTCGTGCGGCAACGTCAACAGTACCGAACGGATGACTGCGCATATCGCATCGCGTGGCCCATGCCGTCTGAGTCCCATTGTCATCTCGACCTGCACGCCGACACCGCGGCGTCCTCGATTGCAAATGTTCTTAGGATCGGTTGCCGAGAACTGGTGCCCATCGCTTCGGACCTCGACGCCCAGCGCGGCCAGCGCTTGCCCCACTGCGGGTTTCAACGCCTCATCGAGCCCACCGAGGAGCACCCGTTGGTCATCGCCGCCGCATCCGTGAATCGCTACCACGTGGTCGCACTTGGACAGGAGGGACAAACAACGCGGTTCATCAAATCGATGACTGGTCAGATGCAGCGTGGCGTAGTTGCCGGCTTGTCGGATTCCCTCGAACAGATAGAGATTGAAATCTCCTCCGGCAACGCCGCGCGCGATGTCCGACGTGTACTGCTCGATCCTTCCTCCGTGCGGCGCTATGACGGCGATCGACGAGCTCACGATCGGGCGTATATGCACCCTGTAGTCGGCGCCTTCGGCGTGAGCATTGGCCAAATCGGCAAAGCCCCTATAGCTGTCGGCAAGGCCATTCATTCCGGAGACCCTGTGGTCGCTGACAATTTTTTGAATGGCATTGTATGCCTTCGTCATTCTCTAGATTTTCTTCTCCGCACCGGAAATCGGATGCACGTAGATGAGCCCTTTGGTTTGCGCGGCCTTGACCTTTCGGTCGATCATGTCGCGCAAGGTCAGCTGTTCTTCCAGCACTAGGATCAAGTCCTCGCCATCGACGAAGAGCGTCTGAATCTCTTTGCCCATTACAAGGCTGCGAATGACTTCTGGACTGAAGCCATTCACGGAAACGAACAAGCCACGTCCATACAGCTTGCCAGCCACCTTGCCCGCGAACTGATAGACCGGTTCATTACTCGCGGATTTTTCCTGCCACTTGGCTTCGATGAGGTAATGCTCTCCCTCGAATTTCACCGCGCCGTCGACCTGTTCACCATTCACGCGAAACGCCTCCGTGGTCTCCAGCCGCGAGAGACGGGCGAGCTCGCAGAGAATGCGTTCCAGCGCATAGCCGCGCTGCTGGCGCGAAGTCTTGTTGGCGAGCAGATCGAGATATTCGGCACGCAGCTCATCCAGTGACGCTGTGGCCTGTTGGCGCTCTGTCTCCTGGGCAGCACGTCGTTCGCGATCGGTCTTGATCCTCGCGTCACGAATCTCCTGTAGCTGACGCAGGTGATCGAGGTTCCTGGATGCTGATGCTCGATCCAGCTTGCGGAGCTTGTCGAAGTAGTACGGGTCGAAATGCGACCAATTCAGCAGCGCTTGCAGCATGGCGCGGAACGGTCCCAACCCGTTGTCGGCACGCGCCGCCAGCGTTTCGAATAGCGCATCGACGATTTCATGGCGCTTGAGCCCGTTCTCGCCTTCGATCTGCAGCCTACCAACTTCGGCTTTGGTGCATCCGTGCTTCTCGAAGAAGCCGACAATGTCCTTGCGCGGCCAGAACAGCGACAAGATGCAGTCCTTCATGCACCCCTTGATGTCCGCCGGAAAACTCATGTCATGCCACCTGCCCTGTCATGCGATCCGGCCAAGGAGTTGCTCGATCACATCGCTGGCCTGGCGCTGGCGTAACGCCCTCGCCTCGCGCAGTTCGGGTTCGTCGCCCTCGCCAAGCTCGAACTTGGCGACAGACACAGGGCCATCCTTGCGGTAACCCTCGGTCTTTTCGTCCTGGGCGAAACGGTCGCGCAAGATTGACAGAGAAGCATTGACCACGTCGCCGTGCTTGCCTGCTAGCTCCTTGCGGAAGGCCTCGGCGACGGCTTCCGCCCCCTCGGGCGCATGTTCAATGCAATAGATCAGGTCGTGCGCGTCCTTGCGCTCGAAGCGCTGGTCGAACGCGAACGACTTCAGGCAGGTGAAGCTGACCAGGTTGGCATGCTTGATCTGCTCCGTGACAATGCCGTTGCCGCCGAGCAGTTCGGCCTGGATCTCGGTGACTTGGTGAAGGTCGAAGACGATGGACGAATGAGGGATGTTCAGTGCCGAAATCGTGCCTTCGGTCGGCAACGGCTGTACCCTGCCGCCGGCGATGTCCGGCGCATCCGCCAGCAGTTCCAGCACCATCAGCGCACCGTGTTCCGTGCGGGTTTGCCAACGCCAGGAGAGCTTTGTCCCAGCGCTGTTTTCTGCCCGTTCGAAGCCCATCTTCTTGAGGTTGTCCTCAAGCGTGTGATAAGCCTCGGTATCGGCCAGGATTTGCAGGTCAATCACGATGTCGACATCGAGCGTGCCCGCATGTGCCGGCACCACCGGCGGCCTGGCCGCGACCAAGTACCTCGGAGTGAGACCGCCGACTAGGTAGACGGAGTCCTTCCATGGCCCGAGCCCGCGCAGCAGCGTCACGAGAACGCGTTCGCAGTCGAGCGTGTACTGGTCGCTGTAGCCATCGAGCGTTGCGGGTTTGGCCATTAGAAACCGATCCTTTCTCGACGCAGGTGCTCCGCCATCTCTTTGGCCCGGCCCTCGCCGCGCAACAAATCGAGATAGACCTGAATAGGGCTCGCCAGCCAAACACCGCCGACTTGCTGCCGGAACAACAGTTCTCCCGCCGTCTTCGTTTCGATGACCGCGAGGTTCGCCCCTTCGTTGACGACGCGCGCGTCCAGTTCGGCCATCGCCGTGTCGGCGCCAGCGCCGGGCAGCAGCCGGGTCCGCACCTGCGAGATACCGGATAGGAAAGGGGCATAGCGCTGTGCGGCGGCTTCGTGGCTCACAGCGTAACTGACCTGATACGCATCGAAGACCTGGCCGAGCCGCTCGATCAGGGCATCGAACTTCAGGCCGGGCACATAGTAGCGACGCAGTGCCGGTACACGCTGCGTGGCAAGCTGCTTGGCCCAGGCGTCGAGCAATGCACCGGGTTCACGCAGATGGCGTTCCTTGCTCGGCCCCTGCCCACGCGACACCAGCCAGTCGAACCGCTCCAGCTCGCCCAGCACATCGGAAGCGGTTGACGGCGCCACCTGCGCCTGCTCGGCCACCTCGGTGACACCGAACCATTCCTCGTGATTGATCAAAAGCGCATGCAGCACTTGGGCGCGCCGCCCCGAAAACAACGACCGCACCGACTTTTCCAAGGTCTTCGGAGGCGGCTTGTCGATGAAGACGAAGGCGCCAGAGGCCGGTAAGAATAGGCTTCCGCCGCTGTCGTAATAGCCGATACGCTCGGCCCTGAGCAGTTCCTTCGCTCCAGGCGAAAGGGATTCGGCAATGAGCAGGTACTGTGCGTCGGCATATTGGCCGTGGTGCAGCGACTTGAATTGCCACAACACCTGGCGCACATCTCGGGGGTAAACCGTCTTCTTTACTTCGACCAGCAAGACGATCGACTTGCCGGCGACGTGCAGATCGATCTTGGCGTCGAGTCGGTCGGCGGCCTGCACAGCGGGTTCCAGTGAATCCAACTCGGCATGCGCGTCCGGCAGCTCCCGGAGCGATTCCAGGAACTGCTCAATCATGGCTTGTTCGGCAGCGGATGATTCGATCATGGTTATGGTTATTTTCTGTACAGCGAATATGGCCACAATACCGAATATTCGACGGAAAGGCAATATTCGCTGTACAGCGAAATTCTAGGCACGACCACGGCAACCACGGTCTGAATCGGCTTCCCCTCACTGATCGTTTATTCCCAGGTCACTTCACAGGCCAAATACTCCCGAATAACAATTTTCACTTTCGCCTGGCCACCCCAAGATACTTGATATCGGTAACGTCCTGCTTGAACAAGGAGCCACTCGTCTTCGACCGCGACACCAATACCGGTAACAAGGATTCGCTGCATGGCTCGACTTCCCACCTCGGGCCAAATCGCGTGAGACACACCATCTTCACCATGCTCGAAAAACTCACATTCCTTGTCGCTCATTTCACAAAGCGGCTTGAACCATATCGATGATGGTTCATCAATTCGAGGCTCGCTGAGTTCATACGCGACATGTCCGCGCGCCAATTTCATAATCACAGCGCGAACACGATGGTCGTCATAAGTCCAGCGGACTTGCCCGTTAAGCTCGTTCCGCGCTTGCCGTAAGGATTCAACCAGGGCCGGACTACGGCGAAGACAATTCGCGATTTTCTCGCGATGAACCATCGATGGAATCACGTCGCCAACCATGACGCACTCAAGCAAACATGCCAGGTATTCCTCATCCTTGGATGCACTGCTATTGCATCCAAGGCAGGCCGGGCTATGTGGCAAATTTTCCGGAAATGGTTCGTCCAGAAAGACCCTTGACGGGCAGTGATCGCGAGTCTCCCCGGCCGCGCCGCAATGGACACAGAAGCCCTTGTTGCGATCATCCGCGCCATCGTCATGAAGTTGCCGCATGTACCACCGGATGTTGTCAGTCAATCCAGGCGAGGTGGCGCACCCCCAACCTTTGGCTAGCATCCAATATCATTTCGCGCATTCCCGCATTCGTGGTATTCCCGGTTTCCATCAATACTACGGCGTACGGAATTCCCGCCTCGATCCGATACGCGCGCTCAAAGACCGATATGAGGATCGATTTCCATTCCCTGCTGTTACCCCAGCAGATGATCCGGCCATCGGGAAGCTGACGGCCATGCGGCTTATCGTAGGACTTAGTGGAGGACGCGTCGCCTTGCTCCATGCCTATGGCGAGCAGCACTCGCCCCCAGCCATCCTGCAATCGGGATCTGAGATACGGTTTGAGCAGCGAATCCTTAATGTACACACGGACTTTCCTCGCATCCATGAAATGGGAAAGGACTCCGCCCACATCCTTGTCCTTTGTCCAGTTCTCATACCAGGTGGTGCGCTCGACGTCCGAAATTCTGGGCCAGTCCAGCTCATCCGCCTTGGCCCAGATTTTCTGACGAATACGATCCCTGATATCGGTTGGCAGCGCCGCGCTCATTGGACCGCTCCTGGTGGGACAGGCATGGGAAAGTTGAACTCTGGCAGTTCCAATTTCGCGTCCCCCTCTCGATTGAAAAGGTCCGCTTGATCCAGGAGCCACTCGAACATGAAGTGGCCGGCACCTTGGTCGGAAAACTGAACCACCCGCTCCACCAGATCGAGTCGCTCCACATCTCCCGTGATTGACTTCTGGAGATCAATGACCTCGGAAATTCGGCGTAAATCGCTTACAAAGTCGAGCACGACAACCTTTTTCTTGTTCGGCGCCAAACGCAAGCCTCGACCAAGCTGCTGAACGAAAATGCGTCGGCTGTGGGTGACTCGCATGAACGCCAGCATGTCCACATCCGGCACGTCCACACCCTCGTTAAAAATGTCGACAGTCGTCACCGCATTGATGATCCCGCGCCGCAAGCCGGCCATGGTCTTTTCCCGCTCACGGGGCTCCATCTCCCCGGTTATGAACGCGGACTTGAATCCATACAGGCGCAACATCGCGGCGAAGGTTTTCGCGTGTTCAACACCCGCGCAAAACACAATGACACTGCGGCGCTCCTCGGTCTTGAAGGTGTCCGCGATGACACGCGCGGCCTCCTCGTCGCGGGTCGGGATCAACAGACGAGTGTTCAATTCCTTGAGTGAATATTCATGCCTCGACTGCGTTCGAACGAACTCCCAATCGATGTTGTCCGCCAGCAGACGGTAGTCCGCCTCGCAAAGGAAACCTCGACGCAGCCCCTCGTCGATGCCGATTTTCGCAACGGGTTGTCCTAGAATAGTGTCGATATCGAAGCGATCGCCCCGCCATGGCGTAGCCGTGGCACCTCCCACCATGGGAGCTGCAAGATCGTCAATCACGCGACGGAAGCTTTCCGAGCCAATATGATGAGCCTCGTCCACCCATACGAGGCCAAACTGAGGCAACGTCCCCAGCCGCGGTAGAACGCTCTGAACCGTCGCGAATGTGATGCCATCCCAGAATGTCGGTTGTTCGCCGCCCACCAGAAGATGGCTGGGGATGCTTTTCGGTAATTGTTGCCAAAATTCACGCTGAAGTTGTTCGACCAGTTCGCGTTTGTCGGCAAGTACCAATATCCGCCCAGAATCGATTACGCCATCTCGAAGGAGCTGCGCCGTTGTCTCGGCCATCACCACCGTCTTCCCCAAGCCGGTGGCGAGAACCAGTTGCCCCCGTCCTGTTTCCCGAAGCGCGGCACCAAGACGCTGAACACAATCATCCTGGTAATCGCGCAGATCGCGCCGAGCCCTCGGGTACTCCGGGCTGCGTCGCATCATTTCGATCAGCGTGCCGGGCGGCAGCGGATCAATACGGATGCCAAGACGCCCCCATCGGTCAATCGCCGTGTTCAGCGCTGGCCCGAAAGCGCGGGATGTCGCTATCGCCAGCCTATCCGCCTCATAGTAACGTGACGCCTCGACCACTTCGTCAACCGCATGGGGGTCGGGATAGCTATCACTGGTGAACTTGCACTGGATAACCCAGAGCTGCCCATTCTTAACTCCCAGAACATCGGCGCCACGGTCCCCCGACCCGCCGACGATGCGAACATCCTCAAAGGCGTTCTGCACCAGAAGTCGAGCGACATCACGCTCAAAGGCGCGCCAGGAACCATTAAGGAGCCGTCGCGAATCGAGGAAGTAGCCCTCCATGTCACATGTTTCCGTCCGACCCAAGAATGCGGACGGAGAGAGTCGCGCGGATCAACTCGTCCCGATCGCATCGATCAAGATCGCGTGGGCTCTGTGAAGCCAACCAAACAGCATCCGCCAAATATGCGTCGTATCGTTCGATCACCCGGTCACGAGCTTCCGCGTTAACTTTCTCATCACCGTAATCCAAGCTCGCATAGGGCTGCGCCCAGAACTTGCCATCGAAAAACAACCCCGGGTGCTGACGCACAAAGGACCGAATATCGGCGGCTTCGGCATATGCGAGGAACTCGCCGGAGTCGATCACCGCCTGCACGCTCGATATACCCGTCGACGCCAGCTTGCGACGAATTCTGTCCTGCGCGGGTTGTGGCAATCCCCCGAACAACGAACCAAACACGCTTATGTCGCCAATGGGTCCAATGGATTGGGCGATTTCCCTAAGCGCCGCGTCGGCGAACGCAATGATGCTTTTCGGATCAAGTTTTGTGTCATCGGCGTACTCGCCACGGAAATCCGCGAGAATGGTGGCGAATACCGCCGAGTCGGGACTCGTGTCTCGAAGGAACTCATAAGTCTTGAACGCGAGTTCGCAAAGAACCGCGTCCATTGGTGTCATCGTGACGGAACGAAACACCGGATGATCGGGATCGAAGAGAAACAGGAATGTGCGTGTGCCCGGATCCTCGATTTTCAGAATCCAGGGCGACTTGCGCGGCAGATCCGGATCGTTCGCGGTCACCACGAACGCCTCAACCGTGAATTCGACCTTGAGCAAAGGATGCTTGTACACACGGGACAGTTCATGCAACTTCTGGCGAACCGGAACCACAACTGTTTCCGTCTTATCCGTACCACTCGCCGGTTCGAGTATCTTGTTGTCCGTGCCACCCGTTTCCGATGCCGAATCACCCTCGTCGAGAAAGCCATCGGGAGCCGCCGGTGCCGCCGAGCCCGGCCCGGTGGCGATCGGAGTTGCGCCCACAATTCCACGATCCTCCTCCTCCACCAGCGCGTACCACTTCTCGTCCGTTTGGTGTTCTGGATCGCCCTTGTAGAACAAGTCGGCCATTTCCATGGCGCGTTCGTTGTTCTTGACAGCGAGAATCCGAGACCAACGCCCAGTCTTGCCCTGGGGGCTGCTTCGGCGGAAAGCTTGGAATAGACGATACAATGGCGCATCCGGGGGCTCGTACCCCAAGGCGCGAGCTTTCTGAGGCTGCAATGGCCCATCCCCGCGGATTAGGTTCACCATTTCCGCCCAGGACGTGTCATCACGTTCGAACCGGTCCTTGGTGTAACTCACCCGACAATGGTCTAGATGCACCTCGCCGATAAATCGTCCTCTATTGCGCTGATCGTCGATCGGATATTCGCGTTCGGGTCTCTCGCCTCCGGTCCATACAAACAAATCCTTGTTCTGGACTTCGATGACCCGTCCGTTCCGAACGATGTCTATGCCAAAGTCCTCCTCGTGCATGTAACGCTGCAACCCCACCCAACCATGCAGCCGACGCTTGACCTCGATTGTCTTGCAGTCCGGGCCGCCGGTCGGGCAGCCTTGTTGCCCTGAAAAGGAGATCATGCAGGTCAAACAATAGTGGCGTGAAGGGAGCGCGTAATCGAAACTTTCCACGGCGTGGACCGGCTTCCCATCGCTCCCTTGCACGGACCGGTCCGGGTCCCAGTGACATGGGCGCTTCGCCTGAACGTTCTGGCCATTGAGTTGCAGGGTGAACGAGTTCTCCTTGGAAAGGAGCAGTGGCGCATAGACACGCGCCAACTGCCTACGAATCTTTTGATGATTGGCGTTCTTCGAAAAGTACAGACGCTGATCCGCTTTGAGCTGGAGAATCTTGATTTCCGTCCCGTGCGCTGAAGGATCGGGCTTCGGCCTGGTGAGGCGTGGCGTGTGATAACTCCGAGTGCGACGCAACTCATTGAGGTCGATCCGCAAGCCCGTCCATTCCTGATCTCCCGCGCGCGTCGCATAAACCTCGGTGACCATGCCCAGGCGCGCGGTGGCGATATTGAAACCCATGCCGAAAAGGCCAAGGTTGTCCAACGGATTGTTTCCGCTCCAACCGGCCCGGACAGCCCTCTCCAACTGTTCGATCGTCATACCGGGACCGTTGTCCCGGATTGCCACAGCGGCATCGGCCCGATCCTGTGTGGGCAAACTGATCGACACGCACGGCGAGTCAACTGGCTCTCCTGCGCGATTCGAATTGATGAAGGCATCCACACCGTTGTCAATCAGTTCCGCCAGACACTTCCATTGGTCGAGATTAATCTCGCCAAGAATCTGAAGAACACGGGGATCGGGAGTCAGATCGAAATCGTTGGCCATGTCAGTCCTTGTCCTTTGATCAATTCTTGATTCGGGTTGGATTCGCGCACGCGCTTAAACTGGCCGCCACGGAGCGAGCCACCACCTCCGCCAGTTTCACCGGCACGGCGTTGCCAAGTTGACGCATGGTTTGACTCCACGAGCCTCGGAATTCGTATTCGTCCGGGAAGGTTTGCAGTCGCGCGGATTCCCGAACCGTGAAATAGCGAACCGTGCCATCATCCTTCACGAACATGTTTTCGCCGCCCGGAACACCGTGATATCCGGCCTTTAGCGTTTTTGACGGTTCATCCAAGGCGCTCCCCGTGTGGCCCACATAAGTTCTGGCTCCCGGGGTGAACACGTGGTTTGGAATTTCGTGATCTCGATCGGACTCCGGATCGGGAAGATTGCTCAACGCGTCGCGGGTGGTTCGCCAACGGTCAAGCGTTAGCAAGCGAGGCGTGGAGCGCAAGAGTTCAACACGTTTAGCATACCGTGGCGGGATTTCCTGCCTTCGCTTGCGACTGATGCCGTGTTCATCCCAATAGGCGCCATCGATCCATTTTGAAATTAGCAGCGCTTCCTCGGAATGTGTCGGCTCTGGAAAAGACCATCGCGCGCCCACGTCGGAACGAAAACCAACAAGAAACACTCGTTGCCGCTTCTGCGGCACGCCATAGTCGGCGGCGTTCAACACGTTGAACAACACGTTGTATGTCGCCGCCCCCTTGTTGGAGGAATGGTGCTGTTCCAGACGCGCACGGTGCTGCATCCAGTTCTCGCCTTTGCGCCGTGCCAATTCCGGATACTGAAGTTGCAGATGGATGTACGAGAAATATGAAGCGAAGCTCTTCCGTGTGAGCCCTTTGACATTCTCGAAAATGAACGCCTTCGGCATCAACTCGCGTACCGCCCGGACCGCCTCGGGGAACATGTTTCTATCGTCGCGCTGTCCCTGATGCTTGCCGCCCATCGAGAATGGCTGGCATGGAGGGCCTCCGGAAACCACTTCGATATCCCGACCGAGCGAACTGAAATTGAAGGTCCGCGCGTCAACCTCATGCACGGGCCAACCTTCCACCGCGTGGGCATGGTGACGTTGATTCTCGCGGAATGTCTCGCAAGCGTCGTGATCCCATTCAACGACAGCCGCGTGCTGAAATCCAGCGTTCGCCATGCCGATGGCGAGCCCTCCCGCCCCTGCGAAAAGTTCGACGCTACGCATCGAGAAATCCCCATATTCTTGTCTTGAGCCGAGCGATATCGCTCAACTCGCATTCCCAAATCGTCAGCACATCCCAACCCGCGTCTCGAAGCGCGCTTTCGTTCTTCATGTCACGCTGCCGGTTCGCTTCGAGCTTCGGAAGCCAGAACTCCTGGCGAGATTTTGGCAGTCTGGCCAACGCGCACCCCGCGTGCCTGTGCCAAAAGCAACCATGAACGAATACAACCTTCTTGCGGGCGCGAAACACCAAGTCTGGCTTGCCAGGAAAATCCTTCGCGTGCAGGCGATATCGATAGCCCATCGCATGCACCATCCGTCGAATCGTCATTTCCGGCTTGGTGTGGCGCGAGCGCACTCGCCCCATGATTTCCGAACGCCGAGCGGGAGTAACGCTGTCCATATGTCATTTGGTCTGGGCCAACAGAGGCCACTGGTCGGCAACATACTTCTCCGCCGCGTCCCGAATGACCCACGCCAGCGAGACTTTCTTGTCGCGCGCGATTTGCTCCAACTCGGCGTGAAGCCCCCGAGGAAGGCTTACAGACACCCGAACAATGGGTGGCAAATTCACTTCATCATCAAGCTTTGATTGCTTCATTGGGCGCCTCGAACGCTACCTTGCACCACATTACACCACATTGCTGCATTATGTCTCGTGAATTTTTTCCCTGTTTGCTCCTGCGTCCCGGCGTACCGCCGTCGGGCTCGCGGGCTACGCCCCACGCTTCGTGCCGAATCGCGGCCATTCGGCTTTGGTCCCTGACGCCTCCGGCCTTCTCTGCGTTCCGGCCTGCGCGCCCTGCTTGCCACCCACTGCTGTTGGTGTGTGAGAGGCGGTCTTGCTGTTCCCTTCAACGTACCACGTCGTTCTCGCCATCAAGGGCTGCGCGTCCTGCCCTGCGGTTGACCGCTTGCGGCCTGGCGGCCGTCTTCGACCCCTGACCGCTGCGCTGCGCCGTGTGTCGCCGGTTCCGGGCAATTCCGCCCGATTCGAACCGGAGCACGATCATGTCGCAACATTCCTCTTCTTTGGATTCCTCCCTTCTCGTTCGCGATGTCGCTGGCGATTACCGTCCGGCCAAGGCCGACGAGGTACTGCAGGCAGCGCTGCGCGTGCTGTCCGGGCAGATGAACGGCAGTGAGGCGCTGACCTCGCCGCAGGTGGTGCGCAACTTCCTGCGGATCAAACTCGGGACACTGGAGCACGAGGTATTCGCGATCATCCATCTGGATGCGCAGAACCGTGTTATCGACTACGTCGAGATGTTCCGCGGCACGGTGAGCCAAACATCGGTGTATCCGCGCGAGGTGGTCAAGGAGTCGCTGGCACGCAACTCGGCGGCGCTGATCCTGGTGCATAACCACCCATCCGGTGTGCCCGAGCCGTCGCGGGCGGACGAAATGCTGACGCAGACGCTCAAGTCAGCGTTGGCCTTGGTGGATGTGCGGGTGCTGGATCACTTGGTAGTCGCTGGCGCCAACATCCTGTCGTTCGCCGAACGCGGGCTTCTCTAACCCCTGGGGCCTTGCGCCCCTTTTTTGCCGCGACCGTCGATACATGTCTTGCCAACTCCAGGGGTCGGCTCCGCCCACCCCGCCGCGCAAGCTTGGCGCCCCAAGAGCACCGAACAGGCTGCGCCTGATCGGTTTGCCCGCTGGCTTTACGCTTCCGTTACTTCAAGGGCAACGACTTTGATCCTTTTCGGGGTTAAGTAACTCCGTACGTCCCCCAGGCGATTGCGGAGCGTAATGTGGGCTGGCTTGCTGTTCCCTTCACCTTATCACGACGTTCTCACCGTCAAGGTCTGCGCGTGCCTTGCACGCTGGCGTCCTGCGGCCGTCTGCGAACCCTGACTGCTGCGCTGCGCCGTGCTTGTCGCGGTCTCGGGCAATCCCGCCCTGAATCCTTCCAAGGAGAAGACCATGACGAAGCTGATCACCGACGAACAACGTGCGGAACTTCTGGCCAACGGCCGGCAGTCGCTTGAGAGCGAGGACTTCGACCCACTGCCTGTGGTCAAGCTGTTCACCCCGGATGCCGGCGCCACCTGGCTGCTGACGGAAATTGATCCAGACGAGCACGACCATGCGTTTGGCCTCTGCGACCTGGGCCTGGGGTGCCCCGAACTGGGCTGGGTAAGCCTGGCGGAGTTGGTAGCGATCCGGGGGCAACTTGGACTCCCAGTGGAACGCGACCAAAACTTCACTGCGACCAAGTCGATTAGCGCCTATGCGCGCGAGGCACGTCTTGCGGGACGCATCTTGACTTAGCCGTCGCTACGGGCGTCGTCGGTTTCGGCGGCGCCCTTTTTGAATTATTGGCGGCATCGAGCTTAGCGCTCCATCAAAGACCACCGAACAAAACGGGATCGGTCTTCGCGCCCACGGCGCTGCGCGCTTCGCTTGCGTGGGCCTGCGCCAACTACGGCCGATTGCCTGTCTAGCCATCTTCCTTCGCCCATCACCTTGTCCGCGACCGTAGCTCGCGTCCGTGCGCCATCAAGGCGCGCCGGGCCGGGTCCTCGCTGCGCTGCGGGCCGCACCCACCCGGCGCTTGCCTCCTTGACGGCTCCCGTCCGCGCGCTCCTGACCGTCGCGGGCGATGAACTCAGGAAAAACGGTGGCAACGAGGCCGGCCCAGGTCTCCGCGCCGACCCCACCGGAAAGCCGAAAGGCGGGCTCCGAATCTAGGAATCCGGTGTGTGGTTTCAACAGCAAACCCTTTGTCAGGAGAAAGACCATGCAACTCGCAACCCGTTTCGCTTCCCGTTCCCCGGTGCTGCGCTCGGAACATCCCTTGTCGGACGACCAAATCCGGGCCGTGGCCCCGTCCATCTTCGCGGAGGCCCCGCATGAAAGCGTCTCGGAGCGGTACAGCTACATTCCGACCGCCACCGTTTTGCAGGAACTGCGCGGCGAAGGCTTCAAGCCCTTCATGGTGTGCCAGACCCGCGTGCGGCAGGACAACCGCCGCGACTACACCAAGCATATGATCCGGCTGCGCCATGCCAGCCAGATCAACGGTCGCGAGGCCAACGAAATAATATTGCTGAATTCGCACGATGGCACCAGCAGCTATCAGATGCTCGCCGGCATGTTCCGCTTCGTATGCCAGAACGGCCTTGTCTGTGGCGACACCGTGGCGGATGTGCGCGTGCCCCACAAGGGCGACGCGGCCACGCAGGTGATCGAAGGCGCTTACGAAGTCCTGCGCGGCTTCGACCGGGCGCAGGAATCCCGTGATGCCATGAGCGCCATCACGCTGGACACCGGGGAGTCGGAAGTGTTCGCCCGCGCCGCGCTGGCCCTCAAGTACGACGAGGACAAGCCCGCACCCATCACGGAAAGCCAAATCCTGATGCCGCGTCGCACCGACGACAGCCGGGCCGACCTGTGGAGCGTGTTCAACCGCGCGCAAGAAAACCTCATCAAAGGCGGCCTGCGCGCCCGCGCCGCCAACGGTCGCCGCCAGACCACCCGGCCCGTGCAGGGCATCGACAACGGCATCCGCCTGAACCGCGCCCTCTGGCTGCTGGCCGATGGCCTGCGCCAGTTGAAAGCCTGATTCTCCATGCGGCTGGGGCAGACAGCAGCCCCTGCCGCTTCTCTCGCTGCTGCATCCCTGATCCAACAGCCAAATTACGGCACCGCACTATATTTCAGTGCTCAAGGAAAATATTTCCTCGTGGCAATTTTAGATCGAGTAGGCATTCAGCGTAGCGAAGTCATTCGCCCCGAAACGTGTCTTCGCCACCGGTCCAAGCCCAAGCCCGGCATGGACATATGTATCGAACCAGTTCAGTACGTCCGCGACGACTTGGTCACAAGCTGATCGCGGGCCAACGAATCGGGAGCCAATCAATTGGCCATCGTGGATAAGTTCATTGCGCATGTTCTTAAAATCCTGACTGAGCGGTGCGATCCCCATGCGATTTGCGGCGTCTTCGAGGCCGTTGTAGTACGTCAGGCTTGCCTTCCCCTGCTTCTGGGCTTCGGTTGCAACGATGATCTGTAACAACGTCGTTGCACTCAGGTATTGGTCTTCCATTGACCAGCAGGCGAGAGCATCGAGCCAGTGATGTACCAGCAAACGTGCCTTTTCGGTTTGCCCCATGGTTGGCCAAACCCGCACGAAGACCTCGACCAGTCGGCTGAATTCGTTGGATGTGCTGATGACATATGAACCAGAACCGAGCGCGCGTGCGCGAGGCCAGTGGTCTGACGGTTGCATGATCGATACGGAACTGCCCATTGTCGATCGGTTGATCGTCACACTCATACCCGTCGCATAGCTCGCTGCCAGCAGGATTGGCGTGATCTCATCAAATGCCCGATCCACCGCGGCTGCACCTCGGTCCATGCTGATTGGGCTTTCAAGGAAATAGGTCTCGCCCACTGGCAAATGCTGTTGACGTGCCAAAGTCGTCCCTGTGATGGCAGCTTTTGTTGTTACGAAGTTTGGCGCCTTGGTCAGGGTCCACAGTCCTGCGGGTGTGGTGATCGTCAGATCGTCTGGATCGTCTGGTATCAGTAGATTCGTCACGTAAAAACTCAACATTTCATCTCCTCATTCAGACTGGGCACGGAATAGCATAGGCTATACGGTCAGGATGCTGCCGGGGCACGCATCCGAATTTTCATTCCTGCCATGGTGTATGCCTGCGCAGGTGTGTCGGCGCGATGCGCCGCCGGGCTTTCGGGCTGCGCCCCGTGCCGCCTTTGCCGTCACGGCCATTCGGCTTCAATCCCTCACGCACTTCCGCGCCTGTGGCGCTGCGCGCTTCGCTTGCCTCCAAGGGATCGGCGCACGGCCTATCCCCGCCGCGCGCCGCTAGGCGCCCCTGTGAGAGTGCCGAACCGGCTTGCGCCGGATCGGCCAGGTCAGCGCCCCGCCAGCGATGGACAGAGCGCAGCGGATACGCCGTGGCTTGCTGCGGCAGGTTGTGCGAATGCGTGCCGTCCTCGACGCTGGCGGTTCGTCGCCACATTATCACGAGAGATGGTTCACGGACACGCCGCCCTGCCCCGCCATGGAACTTCCACACCGCACCCCAAGCATGCCACCACAGGATGCGGCAGGGTCGTTAGCGCTCGCCGTTTGGGGGGATGGACCTTGCCCGCATCAGGGGGCAAGCCGATGAAGCCGCCTGCGGTGGGATGCCGAGGCCGCCCTGTCCCCTTGCGGGGCGATCGGCCCATGCGTCCTTGGCTTGTCGTGAATCCTGGCGGGGGCACAGCTGCGCCTCGGGCTTCATGGCCGCAACCGTCCGGCGCAAACAATTTCCCCTGCGCTATCACTGCGTTCGGCGCATTCCTCGCGGGACAAATTTTTTGCGCCTCCCGGTCCTCCACTGCGTTTCGGCCGCAAGCGATGCAGCCCGCCCGTCCCCCACCTGACGGATCACAACAAGGACGCGATGGGCGCGACCTTGGTTAACCCGCAAGGAGAAATCATCATGGCCACCATCGGCACCTTCACCGCAGACAAAGACGGCTTCACCGGCACGATCCGCACCCTGGCGCTCAACGTCAAGGTCAAGCTCGTCCCCAACGAAAAGGAAAGCGAAAACGCCCCCGACTTCCGCGTCCAGGCGGCAGGCGGATACGACGTCGGCGCGGCATGGAAGAAAGTCAGCAAGGCCGAGCGGCCCTACGTGTCCGTGACCCTCGACGATCCCACGTTCCCGGCGACGATCTATGCCCGCCTGATCGAGGAAGAGGACGGCACGCACAACCTGATCTGGTCGCGCAACAAGCCGCAAGTGGCCTGACGGCCACCCCAAGCGCCCCGCCCATTGCGGCGGGGCGCTTGGTTCTCGCTACATCACGCCAGCGTGCCCAGATAGGCATCGCTGTCGTCGATGCCCAGCTCGATCCACATGGGCAGGTGATCGCTCATGCGGTAGGTGCGCCAGTCCTTGAAACCGCGACCGGGCCTCTCGGCCCGCTCGGCGGCGTAAGCCGCTTCGTCTTCGAGCCGGTAGACGTGCTCGAAGAAGTCGAACACACCGGCTTGGCCGGTCAGTTTCAAGCGCGCCAGGTGCTTGTAATAGGCGATCTGGTCGTAGTGCTTGTCCTTGGCGACGTTCGATCCGGGAATGGTCTGCAGTTCTTCGGGGACGATGAAGCCGGCCTGTTCGATGGCCTCCATCGTCACGTCCTTGCGGTTGAAGATGTTGAAGTCGCCCAGCATGATGAGGTTGTCGGGCAGCGGTGGCGCGCCGGGTTCGTATTGGGGTGCCCCGGAGAGCTTGACCGCGTTCTTGGCGATCGTCTGACCGAATGCTGTGATCTCGGCCAACCGGCGCGGGTCAACGGCCACGCCCTTGCCGTAGTAGATATGGACCGTGGCCAGCGTCAGGTAGGCCCAGCCGGCACGAAATCCCGCCACATAGGGCGAGCGTGCCAACTGCACCGGCTCCTCCTTGGCGTTCTTCGCCTTGGGCAGCACCAACTCGGCCGCCAAGCCGGTGAAACTGACCTTGCGACGATCGTACAGATAGGCCATCCGCTCCGCATTGCCGGACGTGCCCAGCGTCACGTCGGTGACGAGGAAATCCCAGTCGTCGCCCAGCATGCGCCGCAGGCGCTGCAAGGGGTACAGACCGTCCCGCACCTCCTGAATGGCGACCAGGTCAAAACGGCTCAGTATCTCGGCGATATAGTAGTAAGGTTCATCGCTCCGATAGCCGTACTTGCCGGAGTCGAACTCACGGATGTTCCACGTCGCCAGCAGCAGCGTGTCGGTGGCCGTGCGCTTCGGGATGGCCTCGGCCAATGCTGGTCGCAGGCGCTGCAGGCCGTCGATGGTGCGTCGGCGAACCGCGGTGTCGTTGATCTTTTTCAACCCGGCGTAGTAAGGCATATTTCCCTCCCATGTTCGGTCTCATCTATCCGGCCGTGTCCGCTATTGCTTCCAGTTCCTTGCGCACCCGCGCCAGTAGTTGATCGGTCTTGGCCGGGTCGTTGCCAGCATAGGCCAGCGTCAGCAGCGTGAGCGGGTGCACTTCCATCACCTCGCACAACTCGGCCAGCTTGTTGAGCGTCGGGCTTTTCAGGTTACGCTCCAGCGAACTCAGATAGGTCCGGCTGGACACGTCGGAGAACGCTTCCTGGCTCAGGCCGCGTGCCCTCCTGACCGTCTTCAGTGCCTTCGCCAATGAGTTTTTCGCTGTCATCCGGTGGTTCCCTCAAAAACCAAGATGACAGTCGATTGCGCCCTATAGGGCTACAATCTATAGTGTTCATTTGATGGTAAGCCTTTCGGCTTTGCGCCTTTACAGAAAACCGCATCTGCGGATTTCGCCAGAACCGGAGAGCCGCATCCGTGTCATTCCTGACCTCCACAATTTCGCTTTTCCGTTTCCGTGCATGTACGGATTGGATGGCTTGCGCTTCCGTGTTTCCGCACGAAAGCGCACATCCGGTTCGGTGGTTCTACGCTTTCGCGGAAAGGCGGATTCGTGCATCCACGGTTTCGTGGGGTTCCTGACCATGACCCAGCCACTCACCACCGCCGACCAACGCGCGCAACTGCTCGCCAACGGCGAGGTGCGCGCGGCTGGTCAGATCATCGACCCGCTACCAGTGGTGAGGCTGTTCACGCCGGATGCGCACGCGACCTGGTTGCTGGCTGCGCTCGACCCGGCCGATGGCGATACGGCCTGGGGCCTCATCGACCTCGGCATCGGCATGCCGGAATTGGGGACGGTCAAGCTGTCCGGCTTGGCAGGCATCGTCGGGCCGCGTCAGCGGCCCATCCAACGCGACCTGTATTTCCACGCATCGCGGCCGTTATCGGAGTATGTCCGATTGGCGCAGATTGACGGCTCGATCCCCGACTGATCAATCCGTGCGGCCCCACTGCGGCGGGCCATCCAGACACACGCCCTTGCGGCGCATTGTGTCTTTTTCGGTCTGTGTTATGACGCAGGCAATCAGAATCGCCACTCTTGCCACAAGAAGGTACGGCCCTGACCGAAAGGGACATGATGTACTGAGCGGCTTGCGGCAGGATGTCCGGTGCTGCGCCCCATTTCCGGGCTGCGCAGCCGTCACATTCGGACAATCCACGTAAGACTTCAGAGCCAATCAGTCTTGACACCGCTCATTACAGCTTGAGTTTATCCCTTTGCTGGTGGCGCGTTGAGCTTTTGATGGCGTAGCCCCAGCGTGCCGACAACCGTGGCGACGATCCCTGCCCAACAGGAGGTTGCGTCATGGCTGATCGAAGCGCCGAACCCTGGTATCCCACCGCCGCGTATCTCTACGTGCTGCATCTGGATGACTTGGCACTGGCTTGGGAGTATTTGCGCCGCCATCCAGATTACCGCCGCGACTGGCTGCGCCGTCACCGCCAACCGGACGCCGCCCACAGTTGGGGGCTGAGCATGCTGGAAGACCCGGCCTTGGATGCGCGCGATGCGCATCCTGCATGGTTTTCTGGCCATCCCTGCATAGCGCAGCTTCATCCGGACATTGACCCACCGTCGGAAGCCGCCACGTTTGAGTTTTGGCGCATCCCCGGTCACAAGCACCTGGTTCATGATGGCCGACGCCTGATGCTCGCCACGCGCTGGCCCGGCTGCTGCCTGCGTCTGACGTTGGCACCGGGCTTGGAGGATGGCATGGCCTACGTCTATGCCATCCGCGCGCGCGACATGCCTTGCGCGCGCCATTGCGTGCTCCGGGCCGAACTGGACAAGCTGGCCGTGGCACCCGAAGGCACGCCCGCAGCAGCGGCTCGGCCCCGGCCCGCGCCGACTGCGCTGCAGGAGCTGCATACCTTGCAGGCGCTCGACGCCACCTTGGCAGGGGCGTCCTTGCGTGAAGTCGCCGAGGGGCTGTTCGGTTCCGATGCCGTGGTCACGGGCTGGTATACCGATGGCGGTCTGCGTTCCCGCGTACGCCGCCTGGTGCGACGCGGCCTGACGCTGATGCGCGGTGGGTATCGCCGCTTGGCTCAACTCCAGTGACTTGAGCAGGGTCGTTTTGCCTTCACTGCAAAACGACCCTCAACGGGACGCACCCCTTTCTTGAGACTGCCTACATCTGGCCGCGCTGGTGCGGCTGGGCTGTCCTGACCGATGGAGGCTTACCCGATGCGACCCGCTCCCTTGCGACCTGCTGCCGCACCCGCCACGCAGCAGCAACCCGCTGCTGCACAACCCCAACGCTACCTGACGAACGACGAGGCCGCCGAATACCTGCGCCTGTCGCCACGCACGCTGGAAAAGCAGCGCGTGATCGGCGGCGGCCCGCGTTTCCGCAAGTTTGGCCGTCGCGTCATGTACGCGGTGGCCGACCTCGATGCCTGGGCCGACCAGCGCAGCTTCGAGGCCACGTCCGATCCCGAATACGCCGAGCACCACTCGGCCGACAGCCGTGCGCGCTGATCGGCGCTTCGCCGGTGGCCATCGCCATGTTAAGTCCTTCGCTGCCATCCGGACAGCGGCCAGCGCAGGAGCGGGAACAGCTCGATCTGTTCCGCGCGCTACCGGGCGACATGGCGCCGCGCGACAGCCAGGATTTGATGGCCTTTCCGTTCTTCTCGCTGGCGAAGTCGAAGCGCGTCCAGCCGATCGACTTCCGCGCCGGCGGCGTGACGATCCGCGTGGAGGGGACGCAGGAGCACGGCATCGCCACGATCTGGGATGCCGACATCCTGATCTGGGCGGCCAGCCAGATCGTGGAAGCGCGCGACGCTGGCATTCGCCCGTCGCGGCTCATGCGCGCCACGCCCTACGAGATCCTGCGCTTCATCGGGCGCGGCACGTCGCTGCGCGACTACCAGCGCCTCAAGGCGGCCCTGGATCGCTTGCAATCGACCACGGTGGCCACCTCCATCCGCGAGACGACCGGGCGGCGCCTGCATCGCTTTTCGTGGATCAACGAATGGAAGGAACTGGCCGACGCCCGCGGCACGCCGCTGGGCATCGAACTGATCCTGCCGGACTGGTTCTACGCGGGCGTGATGGATGCGGCGCTGGTGCTGACCATCGACCCGGCCTATTTCAAGCTGACGGGTGGCATCGAGCGCTGGCTGTACCGCCTGGTGCGCAAGCACGGCGGCAAGCAGCCGGGCGGCTGGCAGTTCGACTTCAAGCACCTGCACCGCAAATCGGGCAGCACGGCCAAGCCCTACGACTTCGCCTGCGACTTGCGTGCGCTGGTGGCGCGGCAGTCAATGCCGGGCTACGTCCTGGGCATCGAACGGATGCCGGACGACGGGGCCGAACTGCTGATTTTCCGGCCCGTGCTGCGGACGGCACGGGGATAACTCGGGGAGAAGCTGTGAATGGCCTCGTGCTATCAGGCGTGCCGGGTATCGTGCTATCGGGCGTGTCCCTATCGTGCTATCAGGCGTGCGAAACAGCCGGAAAGCCAATAACGACGCTGGTTTCCGGACCCTCTAACTTCCCTAACTTAAATTCTTTAACTTTTAATAGAAGCGCACCGTTTCGGTGGATAACCGCCAAACGGCACGGCTCGCAGCGTTTCGCACGGCGAAGAAAAGCCGGCTTTCCAGAAAGGAGGGCCGCGCCATGATCATCGCTTTGCTGAACCAAAAAGGCGGTGTGGGCAAGACCACGCTCGCCACACATATCGCCGGTGAGCTGGCAATGCGCGGTCAGCAAGTCGTTCTGTTGGACGCCGACCCGCAAGGCTCGGCGCTCGACTGGACGCAGCGGCGCGCCCAGCAGGGCTTGCCACGCTTGTTCAGCGCTGTTGGCCTCGCACGCGAGACGCTGCATCAGGAAGCGCCAGAGCTGGCACGCAGGGCTGATCACGTCGTCATCGATGGCCCGCCACGCATCGCTGCGCTGGCGCGCTCGGCGCTGCTCGCGGCCGAGCGCGTGCTGATCCCGGTACAGCCCAGTCCCTACGACTTGTGGGCATCCGCCGAGATGGTCGCGCTGATCCGCGAGGCGCAGGTGTTCCGGCCGGCGCTGCGCGCGGCCTTCGCCATCAATCGGCGCGTCAGCACGACCATCATTGGCCGCGAAGCGCGCCAAGCGCTGGCCGACCAGCCGTTGCCCGCGCTGCGCTCGGAGGTGCATCAGCGCATCGTTTTCGCCGATAGCGTGGCCGCCGGTCGGCTGGCCCGCGAGACGGCACCCGACAGCGCCGCCACGCGCGAGATCGCCGCGCTGGTCGATGAACTGCTGCGGTGGCCGACATGACCACAGAACCACCTACGCGCGGCAAGCGCGTCGGCATCGGCGCGCGTCCGCCCGCGAACCCGCACGCCGAGGCGTGGGTTCGCCAGGGCGAAGCCAACGACCTCCAGAAAGGCGACCTCTACACCGCGCGCTTGACCCTCGACATCACGCCCGCGATGCGGGCGCGCATCAAGGTGTCGGCCTTCACGCAGGGCGTGACGGTGGCCGAACTACTGCGTGGATTGCTGGAACGCGAGTTCCCGGAGAACGCACCATGAACACTCACGCGTTGGCGGCCGTGGCAGCCACGTCATCCACAATTGCGCGGCCACTCGCAGTGCTCGCCGGGCGGGCCGGCGGCGCGCCGCTGACCTACGTATCGCTTGCCTACGTCGAACAGCGCATCGACCTCTACCTGCGCTTCGGCGAGCCGACGCGCATCATCCGGCTCGACCGCTGGCGGCGCGTCGCGGTGTTCCCGCCCGGCGCGATGTTTTGTCGCATCCGCTGGCATGCCAACGACTACGGGACGATCCGATGGCAGCTCATGGTCATGCAGGCCTGCACGCCGCTGGACGCGGCGCAGCGCATCCCCGGCGTGCTGCCCGGTGCGCGGTTGGTGTTGCACGCCGAGGGCGAGCCGGCCGTGCGCGCTGTGCTGGCTCAGATCGACGCCATCGAGGCGCTGGGCATAGCCGCCGTCGACGTGTCGCCCGCGTACTGGCGCACGCTTGGCAACCGGCTCGCTGCACGCCTGCCGCTGCCCGAATACACGGCCGAACGGCACGCTGCCTGGCTGGCCTGGAAGGCGCTGCCATGACGACGATTTCCACGTCCGCCAACGCCACGGAAACGGCGCCGCGTCCCCGCTCGCGCCTGCGCGCTCGCATCGCGCAGGCGGGTCTGTCCGCCTGCGGCCTCGCTGCGCTGGCCTGGGCGTCCTTCCTTCCTGACCACATGCGGCCGCTGCCGCGCCTGATCTACAACCCGTCCGACAGCGTGGCAGTTGGCTGGTATCGCGTCGATCCGCTCGACCGCCGGGCCGACTCGCTGCCACCTCCATTGGCCGTGGGCAGCATCGTGCTGGCCCAGCTTCCGGCCGACGCCGCCGAGCTGGCTGCGCAGCGCGGCTACCTGCCGGCGCGCATTCCGTTGCTCAAGCGCGTGGGCGCGGTGTCGCCGCAGCGAGTGTGCATCGTCGGCCGCAGCGTGCGCATTGACGGCGTGCCGGTGGCCGCTGTCTTGCCTGCCGATCGCATGGGCCGGCCGCTGCCATCCTGGCAGCAATGCCGGCTGCTTCACCCCGGGGAGTTGTTCCTGCTGAGCACGACCAACCCGGCGTCGTTCGACAGCCGCTACTTCGGGCCGATTGTTGCGTCCGACGTGATCGGTGTTGCGCATCCAGTCTGGCTGGAGACGCTCCGATGATGGCTAACGATTTGCTGCGCTTCATCGTGCCATCCGGCGTGTCGTTCCGGTGGCCGCCGCCGTGTCATTGCGCATACAGTGCACGTGTATTCGCACCGCACTTCGCGCACCATCCGGCGCCGTCTTTCCACGTGCAAGCGTCTTGCCTCGAACGCAACCGGCCGGTGGCCGTGGCCGCGTTCGCCGGCGGGCTGGCTGCGAGCAGCACCGAGTCGCCGGGCCGCCGACGCCCGGAGCGACAGCGAAGGGCAAAGGCGGAAGGCAAGATAAAAGGTCGCGGCACCTGGCCGCTTGAAAACCCTGTCTGCACTTGGGGGTGGCGCGGCACGCGCCAAGAGGCGGCAGCGTGCCGCGAGAGTGCGCAAGGCCGTATCGGCATTGGCGAAGGCGCGTGCTTCGCCCGCCCGGCTGCGCTGATCTTGGATGGAGGCACCGCCTGAGCAATCAAGACGACGACCATTTCCGGGTGCGGCCTGGCGCGCCGAAACAGCGCGACGACGCCTTCATCAACAAGGTGCTGCGCCAGACCAACAAGGCCGGCGCCAAGCTCTGCAAGACGGTCGGCAAAGTCGGCCAGCGGCCCGGTTCCCGACTGGGACGAGGCCACGTCGCAGCCCGCTTCGCCGGGGCCTCGCTCATGCCCAACGCCCGACGTGTGACGATCAAAGCGCGGCTGGTCAATCTGACCACGGCTGGGCCGCGTTCGACCGCCGCGCACCTGCGCTACATCGAGCGCGAAGGGGTTGATCGCCAAGGCGGGCCGGGCCGGGCCTATGGCCCAACGACCGACGCGGTGGACACCGCCGCTTTCGAGGAACGCGGGCGCGAGGATCGGCACCAGTTTCGCTTCATCGTATCGCCAGAGGATGCCGAAGAGCTCGACGACCTGCGCACCTATACCCGGCACCTGATGGCGCGCATGGAGGCTGACCTGGGCACACGGCTGAACTGGATGGCAGTGGATCACTGGAATACCGACAACCCGCATACCCACATCGTCCTGCGCGGCAAGGACGACACCGGAAAAGACCTAATCATTTCCCGCGACTACGTCGCCGAGGGGATGCGCCGCCGGGCCGCTGAACTGGCGACCGATTGGCTGGGGCTGCGCACCGAGCTGGACATCCAGCGCGCCATGCAGCGCGAAGTCGATCAGGAGAGGTGGACGGGACTGGATCGCACCTTGCAGCGCGAGGCCGCGGATGGCCTGGTGCGGACGGAAACGCTGGCCGAACCCCGGCTGCAACGCCAGCGGCAAATGCTGATCGGCCGTCTGCAGCGCTTGCAGCGCATGGGGCTGGCGACCGAGCAGCAACCCGGCGTATGGGCCATCCGTGCCGAGGCTGAGCCAACCCTGCGAGCCATGGGCGAGCGCGGCGACATCATCCGCACCATGCAGCGCGCCATAAGCGGCAAGCAGCGTGAGTTGGTCGTGTTCCCGCCCGGCGAGGAAGGCCGCGCCATCGTCGGCCGGGTGGCCGGCAAAGGGCTGGCCGACGAGCTGTACGACAAGGGCTATCTGGTCATCGACGGGATCGATGGCAAGGCGCACTACGTCGCGCTGCCGCCGCAGTCGGAACTGGAACAGTATCCGACCGGTGCCGTGGTGGAGGTGAAAGGCTCGGCCGACGTGCGCGCGGCCGACCGGAACATCGCCGCGCTGGCGACGGCTGGCATCTATCGCACCGACCATCACCTCGCGGTCGCCCAGAGCCAGGCAATGCCTGACCGCGACCCACGCGAGGTGGTCGCGGCCCACGTCCGCCGACTCGAAGCCCTGCGCCGCGCCGGCGTCGTGGAGCGCATGGCTGAAGGCGTCTGGCGTGTGCCCAACGACCTGGCCGAGCGGGGGCGCGAATACGACACCCAGCGCCTGGGCGGCGGAGTGGCAGTAGAGCTGAAATCGCACCTGCCAATCGAGCGGCAGACTCGCGTGATCGGTGCGACTTGGCTCGACCAGCAGTTGATCGGCGGCAGCAAGGGACTGGGCGACCTGGGCTTTGGCAGTGAGGTCAAGGACGCGCTGCAACTGCGCGCCGACTTCCTGACCGAACAGGGGCTGGTCGAGCGACGCGGGCAGCGTGTGATCCTTGCGCGCAACCTGCTGGCGACGCTTCGCGGGCGCGAGCTTACGAAGGTCGCGCAGGACATAGCGACAGAAACCGGCCTGGAGCATCGGCCGGTGTCCGAGGGGCAGCGCGTGGCCGGGATCTATCGCCGCAGCGTCATACTCGCTAGCGGCCGTTACGCGATGCTCGATGACGGCATGGGCTTCTCGCTGGTGCCGTGGAAGCCCGTGATTGAGCGGCATCTTGGGCAAACCGTGACGGCGGTGATGGGTATCAATGGCGTGTCCTGGGAACTTGGACGGCAACGCGGACTCGCAATTGGATAAGCCACAAAACTGTTGCCTCTAGTCCAGACCAGGACACTTACTCTACGTAATCAGAATCCTTCTTAACATCTCAGATGGATCAGGTCGCCGATCGTAATGACAGGAAAACCGTGCTCCAGAGAAAATCGACGGATATCCTCACCCTTTGCCATCGTACCGTCTGGGTTCATGAGTTCGCATAACACCGCAGCAGGATTAAGCCCGGCGAATCGGGCTAGATCAACAGCGCCCTCCGTGTGGCCGCGCCTACCCAATACACCATCATCATGAGCACATAACGGAAACACATGACCAGGGCGCACCAAGTCGTCGGGGGTTGCGTCATCGGCAACTGCCGCCTTGATGGTCGTAACTCGATCCGCAGCGGACACACCAGTGGTGACACCGTGGCGCGCCTCGATTGACACTGTAAATGCGGTGCTAAATCTGCTCTCATTCTGCGTGACCATGGGAGGAAGTTGGAGTCGCCTGGCAACGTTCTTTGTCAGGCAGAGACAAACGATTCCGCTGCATTCCCGGATCAGGAGAGCCATGGTTGACACCGTAAGTTTCTCGGCGGCCACAATGAGATCGGCCTCGTTCTCCCTATCGGCATCGTCCATCAGAATCACCGGACGCCCAATGCGCATAGCATGAAGAGCATCCTTCATGCGCTGGCTGGCATCCGTAAGAGCAGAAAAATTGGAGGGAAGTGATTGAACAAGCATGAAACGCTCCTCGCAAAAAAATAAAGTGGCGAAAAACGTTTCAGGGCAAACGTAAACACCCGCACCGAGCGCCAATTTCTTGGAACTCGTACGGGTATCACATCTTCTCTCATCCGGACTATGACCGTCGGCCTTGGCTTTGCACCAAGTCTGCTGACCTTGCGAAACCGCAAGCGCTCGCGGGCTCGTCCATAAATGAACTTACCGCCGGTGGGGAATTTCGCCCCGCCCTGAAGACGTGACCATAGAGTAGCATGGGAGCATGTAAAGTGAGTATGCAATCTCGGAGTCACGAGGCTCAATACAACAAGCCCACCATCGCCGCACGAATGACGGCCGCAGTCTTGTTGACCGCATTCAGCTTGACCATCGCATTCGCAATATGGAAGTTTACCGTACGCTCGGTGATGTCAAGAATGCTGGAAATGTCGCCCGACGTCTTCCCTTCCGCTGTCCAGCGCAGCACCACAATTTCACGCTCAGTGAGTTGAACCGTGGATTCCTGCATCATTTTTGGGGTGAGGAGTTCTGACATTCCCAAGTGCGCAATCTGGGCGAGCCAAGCCATTTTGAAGCCTTTGTCGCGTAGTTCGGAATCGGATAGCGGTTCGCCAGAGCGAGCGAGTGTTAGCATTCCGACTGTTCCGCTCGCGTCGCGATTGGACTGCGCCCAACCAAATCTCAACCCAAACGAGTAGACCTCTTCCCAAAATTCACGAACTGGAACGGAAAGATCATCTGACCAGATGACGGGTCGCAGGGAACGTATGCCGTGTTGTACCGTCGGGTCAATGTCAAGGTAATTGCGTTCGTTGTACCGGACTTGCCAAGCCGCCGGATAGTTGTTGAACATCACGGTTTTCGGACATGAAATAGGAAGCGGCGTGCGCAGACCGTAGGCGCAATGCTCGAAGCCCAAGTCGCGGGCTACTTCTGCGAGCGCATCAAACAATTTATTCTCGCAGTGGATGGAGTGCAGCTTTGATAGCTGATCTTCCTGCCAGGCTTCCACGAATGCTCCGTTGAAAAACACCCTCAATTTCTTTATTTGTCTGTCATTGTGACAATGCCGCCAATATTTAGTTGCCACAATTCAACTGTCAGACTTGACACTGTTGTTCGGCAATCCTGTCATGTACCGTAATCACTGTCAGACTCTTGCGGATATGCCATGAAGGATCGACAAACCGATGCCGGGATCCGTACCAAGCCCCCTCAGATAACCCTCTCCGCTGACGGTTATGTGCGCCTAACGCTGGATACGTTGCTGACTATTCAGTTTTCCCACTCGATATCAGGCGTGTACGAAGACACTGTATTTTCTGCCGGTGAAGGAGCGCGCCTCTCAATCACTTACGGCTACACCGAGTGGGTTAGCACATCGAAACCGCTACTCAGTCTAGGATGGGACTGGCAGCTCGGGGTGTCACAAGCCACCCTTCAGTACTCGTACTGCCGGTTAGGTCGCCATTATAGCAACGTCATGCTTATCGATGAGCATTTGCGCGACTTGGGAGCCCCCAAAACTGCGGCCTTGCTTGAATCCATAATCGACCTAATGCGCTGGCAGACTGAGGTTGACGAGCATATCGTCGCCCGCTACGCCTAGCAACCTGTCAAGGTTGCCAGTTACGTAATTTCCAGTGGCACAGTCCAATCCCCCTGATCTTATCGTCATTGCTTGGGGGGTATATGGTTGTCATTTCTGGCGCACCACGAACACTTCCGCAGGGCCTGTTCTCAAAGGTCGCTCACTACCGCCACAAGGTATTCATAGAACAGCTCGGCTGGCAGCTTCCAACCCTCGGAGAGGGAGAGCAGGATCAGTTTGACCGGTCAGATACTGTCTACGTGGTGGCACAAGATGAAGATGGGCATATCTTCGGATGCGCTCGGTTACTCCCCACGACCCGCCCCTATCTTCTAAGCGAAGTCTTTCCCCAACTTCTCAATGGGCTACCCCACCCATGCTCGCCTGACATCTGGGAGCTTTCCCGATTTGCGTCAGTGGACTTCAACTCAAGGATGACATCGCCATTGGGCCAATATTCGTCGTCTATAGCTATCCAGTTGCTCCGGGAATCCATCGCATGCGCAGCAGAACATGGCGCAAGACGATTGATTACCGTATCTCCGATTGGGATTGAACGACTCTTACGTAGAGCAGGTATTCACGCGCATCGAGCCGGCCCGCCAATGGTTGTCGATGGGCATCCGATCGTTGCCTGCTGGATCGAAGTGGCCGGAAATATCGTTCCGGCGCAGCTAGCACCATAGGAATACAGTGATGTTCAAACTCAGTTACAGCCTAAATAGCGCCGACTTGCTCCCAGTGGAAGAGGTGTGCAACAGCCTCCTGTCCTTTGGCTACTCCGGCGTTGAACTCTCCTTTCAACGCGGTCAATTCGATCCGTTCCAAATATCCGAAACGAGGGTCGAAGAATTGCGTGAGTATTTTGCACACGCGTTGATTAAGCCGGTATGCATTTCCACCGCGACCACGAAGTTTCTATCCAATGTTCCGCATGAACCGTCCTTGATCAATATCGATGAGAAAAACCGCGCCCTTCGCAGCGCGCTGATCGGACAAGGAATCAAGTTGGCCGACATGATCGGGATACCTCTCGTATCGTTCCAAAGCGGATATCTTCGCGATGAACACGCTGGCTTGTCGCGGTCAGCCGTTCTGCAAACCTTAACCGCCGAAATCAAGGCCCTCCTGGCACAAATTCGGAGCACCGTGAACTTGGTAATCGAGCCCGAACCCGGAATGTTCATCGAAACAATCGCGGACGCAAGGGAGTTGATTGGCCAAGTTGACGACGCCAGGTTTGGGCTGCACATGGATGTCGGCCATGTGTTCTGCTCCGAGGAAGACTACCTCGAAACAATACGTGCGTTTGCCCGTGACGTGAAATACGTGCATATCGCCGACATCCAAGAAGGCTTCAATCTAAAGTACCAAGCCGCGTCCACTGCGGATGTCGGAAGGCTTCTGGGCCCTGAGTCAGACCGCGGGGCAGCAACAATATATGACATTGACAATATCGGGTTGTATCTGTTTGTTCACGGTGCAAGGCGGATATTTGTCGCATCCGAAAGCGCGGCGAAGGACGCTGCTCGCCAATACAACGCAGTGGAAGCATTGATCATTGATAAAGCGCATTTGAATGCAAATGAGACTGTGGCCATAAAGCACGAGATTCTTGCCTACCTGGACTCGATATCCGGCATCGACTACGAAAGAGTGTTGCGTGCCTATGACGCGGTTGCCTGTCTTCGCCTTGGCAATTCGTTGCGGCCGCCAGTAATTGTGGAAACGGTCTGCAACACCATCAAGGGCAAAGTCCACTACCACGACTTATTCGGCAACGGGAGAATCGATTATGCGAAGACCATTTCCGCGCTCATCACGTCTGGATACGCGGGATACTGCACCGTCGAGTTGTATAACCACGCGTCGCTTTGGCGCGACATCGCCCCACGTTCCGCAAAGTTCATCCTCTCTCATGTAATCGGGTATTTCGGCTGGGATGCCTCCCGTTTTGGTCATATCGATCATCGAAAAGTGGTCGCGCCATATATTCGGGTTGCCGATGCTCAAATGGGACAGGAAGGTGGTGTTGCAGTTCTCTACGATCTGCGATTATGTCAGCCCAATACGGTTGCGCTCCCCGCCAACGCGCTCCATACCCTGGAACATTGCCTTCTCTGGATTCTGCCTGGCCTTGTACCCGGATTTCTTTGCGTCGCTCCGATGGGATGTCAGACGGGCCTTTATCTCACGACGGCGTATCCCCTTGAGAGCGGATTCATGAAAGAAGCGATCACCATCGCACTCAATCGAATCATGGAAATGGAAGAAGTTCCGTATCGAAACGAAATCCTTTGCGGCATGGCGAAAAATCATGACCTGCCCGGAGCGAAATCCATCGCGGGCTCCGTCGCGGCGGCGATGACACGCACTTTGGGAAATACGCCATGATTACTGTTAAAGGTGAACGAAGCTACTCATATTCAATTACGAGAACCGAGAGCATTTTCGACATCGATAACGATGCCTTGCTGTCCGGGGGCGACGCCCACCCCGGTGCGCGGCGATTCATCATCGTCGACAAGAATGTTTATGGCCTGTACGGTTCGCAAATTGAATGCTATTTCGCCGAAAGGGGAGTGGCGGCGAACATCAGGGTGGTCAATGCTGGGGATAAGCACAAGTCAGAAACGAACTACATTTCCTTGTTCGGCGACTTATGCCAATACGATCTCAAACGACGTAGTGAGCCGATCATCGCCATTGGGGGCGGCGTGGTAACTGATCTTGCTGGATTTGTTGCCAGCACGTATCGGAGGGGTATTCCTCACCTCAAAGTACCTACCACTCTGATGGGATATATCGACGCTTCCGTGGGCATCAAGACCGGGGTCAATTTCGGAGCATTCAAGAACAGAATGGGAAGCTTCGAAATTCCGGCAGGGGTCATTCTCGACAAGGCGTTTCTGAGGACACTGGACAAGCGGAATCTTGTCAACGGCATCGGGGAGATCATCAAATTGGCTGTCATTCTCGATGCTGGTCTCTTCGAGGACATGGAACGCGGAGGGGAATCGCTCGTCTTGAACAAGTTCCAGGACGAGTTGGGTCAAGTCGTCCTCGACAAGTCCATTACGGGGATGGTCCGCGAATTGTCTCCCAACCTGTATGAAACAGAGCTGCAGCGGAAAGTGGACTTCGGTCATACCTTCAGCCTGGTCATCGAGTCCGAGTCGGGCTACAAAATCATGCATGGCGAGGCAGTTGCGATTGACATACTGCTGTCCTCGTACCTATCCCTTCAGAGGGGAATCCTCTCTATCCGGGAGTTTGAGCGCATTGTCGCCCTGTATGAATCCCTAGGCATCCCGATGTGGAGCAGTCATATCACGCCCGACTTGCTCTGGGACGGGGTCAGTGAAAGAGTAATGCACCGAGACGGAAAGCAGTCGATTCCAGTTCCGACAGCCATCGGTGCCTGCGATTTCATCAATGATCTGAGGTGTGATGAGATACGTAGTGCGGTTGAAATTCTCGAAAGAGAATTTGGCGATGAAGTTGCCGCATGAACTCTGACTTCAGATTAGCGCGCATCGCACCGGCAGTGTGGGCTGTATTTTTCTGTTTTGTCGGCATCGGCGCGACGATTAGCGTAATACCCGTCTATGTCAGCGCGCAGCTCGGATTTGGCTCATTCGTCGTCGGAATGGTGGTGGCGTCCCAATACGTAGCGATGCTGCTTGCCCGTCCTGCTGCTGGCAGCACAGTCGACACAAATGGACCAAGAATTGCTCTTCAACGTGGCTTGCTGTTTTTCCTGCTAGCTGGAATCGGCTATCTATTGTCAGCGATGGCCGATGGCGCTTCTATCAAATTGGTTGTACTCATAGTTGCCAGGCTGATACTCGGCATCGCGGAGAGCTATATCGTAACGGGTGCGCTTGGCTGGGCAATAAGACACGCTGGTCCCGCTCATGCTGGCAAGGTCATGGCTTGGAACGGCAACGCGATGTATGGAGGCATCGCCGTTGGAGCGCCGCTTGCTGGTCTGCTGAGCGTTTCAGGTAGCTTCGAACCTGTAGCCTGGGTATCGATCTTGTTGGCCATCGTAGGGATATCCATTTCTGTTCGTCTGTGTCCATACGGCCCAATAGGCGGTATACGCGCACCATTCCGCCATACGCTACGCTTGGTCGCGCAGCCGGGACTAGGCCTGTTGTTGGCAAGTGTCGGCTACGGGGCAATTCTGGGATTCGTCAATTTGTATTTCCAACATAACGGATGGAGTTCCGGCTTTTTCGCCATTTCCTGCTTTGGATTCGCCTATGTCGCGGTGAGAGTTTTTTTTGGCGGGCTACCAGACAAATACGGCGGCGTGAAAGTCGCTATCTGGTCATTGATAATCGAGTCAACGGGCCAGGCATTGCTTTTCTTTGGTTCAAACGAATATGTGGCGTTACTAGGCGCGGCATTAAGTGGAGCCGGGTTCTCTCTGGTCGTACCTGCGTTCGGGGTGGAAGCGGTGCGGCGCGTGTCCCATCAAAACCGCGGCGCGGCCATGGCTGGGTACTTGGCTTTCTTCGATCTGGCATTCGGAGCAGCTATACCGCTAGCAGGCCTTCTCGCTGATGCATATACGATTGGAGTTGTGTACTTGCTCGGTCTGCTGTGCACGCTTGCTGGTCTGACTATCGCCACCAAGATGAAATCCAGCGAAGATATCCCGTTTCTGATCGCAGAGCCGTCCGACTCGCAGAACAAGTAGATTCCGGCTCTACAAGAGCATATTTAGGAACACATTGACCTATCCCCTTTTTAGCATACAGGTTGTAGGAGGAATGCTTACCCTGCACATATGGTTCATCTCCCGCAACGCTACACAATTGACATTTCCTGCGCACTGGCGTCCTTGTGGGAAAAGAGCGAGAGGGGGAGATAGATGGAGCTTCGCCACCTTCGTTGCTTTCTTGCGGTAGCGGAAGAACTCCACTTCGCTCGCGCGGCCGAGCGGTTGCATATCGAGCAGTCGCCTCTGTCACGTGCCATAAGGGATCTAGAAGAGGAGTTGGGCACTCAGCTATTCTCCCGTACTACGCGCAGCACCCGTTTGACGCGCGCGGGAGTACTCTTTCTGCAGCACGTGCCACGTGTCTTCGTTGCCATTCAGCAGGCTCGCGACAGCGTGAAGGCCGCCACCAACGGCTTCCACGGTCAATTGCGCATCGCCTTGTCTGACTGCATTACACCGACGTGCTTTTCTGCCCTTCTGGCGCTTAGCCGGCAGGAAGAGCCAGAGATCGAGGTTCGCCTCGCGGTGGTTCCCTTGTCGCAACAGATCAAGGGGCTGCACGACGATCTGTATGACGTAGGGTTCGCTCAATCGAATGAGGTCGGCGATGAACTTATTGCGGAACCCGTCTGGCATGATCCATTGATGGTGGCAGTGCCTGCACGCCACCCCTTGCTTGCTTACAAGCAAGTGCCTCTGGATGAGGTGCTGCGCTACCCCTTGGTACTCGGCGACACGAACGCATGCGAGGGACATGCTCGCCAAGTCGAACGCGTGCTGCGCCGGGTTGATCAAGAACCGTTGATCGCCGAACGGGTTGCGTCCTTCGACCTGATGATGACGTTGGTGTCAGCGGGTTTTGCACTGGGATTGGCCGGCGCCTCCCAAATAGCCGCCAGCCGTGAACCAAGCGTCGTAGCGCGACCGCTGGCCGGTGGCTCGCACACGCTCACTACTTACCTACTGCGAGTGGGGAGCGAACCTTCGGATGCTCTGATCCGTTTCATCGAAAGGGTCTATGCCGTTGAGCCTTCAAACGGAAAGATATCTGCAGCAAGAGAAAAACCTGATCCGACGGAGGAAATCGGGCCATGAGAAAAATTGCCCCGCTTCTGCTTACCGCAATGCTTGTGGCTTGCGGCAAACCCGAGTCGACCGAGGCGAGTAGGAGGTCTGTGCCAAACGAAACGGTTGAATCGCTCGCAGCCAATCCAGAACGCCTGAAAGAACTGCGCCAGCAGTGCAAGACCGATCGCGAGAAGCTCGGCGATGAACTCTGCAACCGAGTGGCTGAAGCGACGAACCGACGCTTTCTCGGCGACGGCAAAACACCCTACACGCCGTCGAAGGAGCAGCCCAAGTTCTGATCTTGGACGACTTGCAACAAAACCGCATTTATTTGCTCGATACGCTGCAACGCTCCGTCGCTTGCGGCGTTTTTATTGACTTCGCCGCTACATGAATTGATGTTTTATCAAGCATCTTTGTCCCGATAACGGTCTTTGACCGGCCTTGATCCAGACCCGAATCTCGCGTGTGCGGCATGTTTTCGTGCCATTTGCCGCGCAGGAGAAATCGGGAGGTCAAGATGCAAGGTCAGGGTGTGCTGTTCGGGCAAATCGTTGCTGTATTCAGCATCGTGATCGCCGGTGTGTGGGGAGCCACGCAATGGACAGCCGCCGCCCTGGGCTACCAGCTACGCCTGGGCTCGCCGTGGTTCGATTTCTTCGGTACGCCGGTCTATCACCCCTGGCGGCTGTTCGAGTGGTGGTTCTTCTTCGATGCCTACGCGCCGCATGTCTTCGACATCGGCGGCGCGATCGCAGGCGGCAGCGGCCTGGGCGCCGTGCTGGTTGCCATCGGCATGTCGGTGTGGCGTTCGCGGCAATCGAAACTGGTCACGACCTATGGTTCGGCGCGCTGGGCCGATGCAGCCGACATTCGCAAAGCCGGGCTGAATCAGCCAGCCGGCGTTTTTCTCGGGTTGTATGACGATCAGTACCTACGGCACGAAGGACCAGAACACGTTCTGACCTTCGCGCCGACGCGCTCCGGCAAGGGCGTCGGCCTCGTGGTGCCAACGCTGCTTTCCTGGCCCGCGTCTGCTGTCATCCACGACATCAAGGGCGAGAACTGGCAGATCACCGCAGGCTGGCGCTCGCGCTTCTCGCACTGCCTGCTGTTCAATCCCACCGATCCTAAATCAGCCGCGTACAACCCGCTACTGGAGGTCCGACGCGGTGCGCATGAAGTGCGTGACGTGCAGAACATCGCCGACATCCTGGTCGATCCCGAAGGTGCACTCGAACGCCGCAACCATTGGGAAAAGACTTCGCACGCGCTGCTGGTCGGTGCCATCCTGCATGTGCTCTATGCAGGGGAAGACAAGACGCTGCGTGGCGTAGCCAACTTCCTGTCCGACCCGGCGTGCCCGTTTGAGCTGACGCTGCATCGGATGATGACGACGCGGCACCTCGGTGACACGCCGCATCCCGTCGTCGCTTCGGCCGCACGCGAAGTTCTCAACAAGAGCGACAACGAGCGCTCGGGCGTGCTGTCAACGGCCATGTCCTTTCTCGGCCTGTACCGCGATCCCACGGTGGCCGAAGTCACCTCGCGCTGCGACTGGCGTATCGCCGACCTGATCGCATCCGAGCATCCCGTCTCGCTGTACCTTGTCGTGCCGCCATCCGACATCAGCCGCACCAAGCCGCTGGTGCGTCTGATCCTCAACCAGATCGGCCGACGCCTGACCGAATCGCTCGACGGCAGCGACGGCATCGCACGTCGCCACAAACTGCTGCTGATGCTCGACGAGTTCCCGGCATTGGGACGCCTGGACTTCTTTGAGACGGCCTTGGCGTTCATGGCCGGCTACGGCATCCGCAGCTTCCTGATCGCGCAGTCGCTCAATCAGATCGACAAAGCCTACGGCCAGAACCATTCCATCCTCGACAACTGCCATGTCCGGGTGACGTTCGCCACCAACGACGAACGCACCGCCAAGCGCATCTCCGAGACGCTGGGCACGGCCACCGAACTACGCGCGCAGCGCAACTACGCCGGTCACCGGCTTGCGCCGTGGCTGGGACACCTGATGGTGTCGCGCCAGGAAACGGCCCGCCCGCTGCTGACGCCTGGTGAGGTGATGCAACTCCCGCCCGACGAAGCTGTGGTGATGGTGTCCAGCGTGGCGCCGATCAAGGCCAAGAAGCTGCGCTACTTCGCGGATGCCAACTTCAAGCGGCGCGTGCTGCCGCCGCCAACACTTGCGGCCAACCGCTACACCGACGCACCGCCTTTGCGTCCCGACGACTGGAGCGGTATCGCAATCCCGGCCGTGCCGACAGAACCAACCACAGCCGCAGCCCTGACCATCAGCGTAACCAGCACCGCCGACGACGGCGGGCCACGTCGGCAACCCGAGCTGTCCGAGGTTGCCGCGTACAGCCCCGAGCAAGAGCCAGCAAGCAACGACCTCGCGCTGCTCGATGACGACGACTTGCCGCTGCCGCTCCCTCGCCAGCTTGACCCGGCCATGCAGCGCACGGCCCGGCTGGCGTCCCTCGATCCCGACGACGGAATCCAGCTATGAGCCAATACCGCCTCAACCTGTTCATTCCGCCCGAGCATGCGAAGCGTCTGGACGAACTGGCCGCCAAGAAAGGCGTGTCCAAGTCGTCCATCGTCGCGGCGGCGCTGGCGTCCTGGCTATCGCCGGACGCGGGCGACCAGCGCGAGGCGGCCATCGCCAAGCGGCTCGACCGGCTGACACGCCAGTTCGAGCGACTGGAGCGCGATCAGAACATCGAGATCGAGACGCTGGCACTGTTCATCCGCTACTTCCTCACTGTCAGCACGCCGGTTCCCGAGGCGCATCAGGACGCGGCCCGCGCCCAGGGCAAGGTCCGCTTCGAGCAGTTCGTCGAACAGCTCGGTCGCCACCTGCTGCGCGGGCGCAGTCTGGTGCGCGACGTTGTGGAGGAATTGCAGCCAGACAGCGTTCGATTGGACGACGCGGCTGCGTTGGCCGAAGCGCAGGAGCGTGCCCAATGAGTGCCGTTCCGCAGTCGCCCATCACCACGTCGCTGGATCGCCGTATCCGCATGTTGCGCACGGCCATGGGACCAGTGATTGCCGCCGCATTGGAAGACCCGGACGTGGTGGAAATCATGCTCAACCCTGACCGGTCACTGTGGGTGGATCGCCTGTCGTCCGGCCGCGCACCGCTGGGCGTGGAACTGTCCGAGCAAGACGGTGAACGCATCATCCGACTGGTCGCGGCGCACGTCGGCGCTGAAGTGCATCGCGGCCAACCGCTGCTGACCGCCGAGCTACCCGAAACGGGCGAACGCTTCGAGGGCATCCTGCCGCCGGCCGCGCCGGGGCCTGCCTTTGCGTTGCGCAAGCGGGCCGTGAATATCATCGGCCTGGATCGCTACGTGGCCGACGGCATCCTGTCCGCACCACAGGCCGAGTTCCTGCGCCGCGCGGTGCGCGAGCGGCGGAACATCCTGATTGCCGGCGGCACCAGTACCGGCAAAACCACACTTGCCAATGCCTTGCTCGCAGAGATCGCCGTCACCGGCGACCGCGTGCTGGTGCTCGAAGACACCATCGAGCTGCAATGCGCCGCGCGCGACCACGTGCCGCTGCGCACCCGCGCGGGCGTCGTGTCCATGGCCGAGCTGGTGCGCGCCACGATGCGGCTGCGCCCCGACCGCGTGGTCGTTGGCGAGGTGCGCGGCGGCGAGGCGCTGGATCTCATCAAGGTCTGGGGCACCGGCCATCCCGGCGGCATCGCCACCATCCACGCCGGCTCCGCGTTGGGCGCGCTGCTGCGCCTGGAACAGTTGGTTCTCGAAGTCGCGGTGAATCCGCCGCGCGCACTGATCGCCGAGGCGGTGAACGTCGTCGTATTCATCGTCGGCCGCGGTCGCAAGCGTCGCATCGAAACCATTGCCCGCGTCGCCGGCTTCGATGGCGCGGGTTATCGCCTGGCGGACATGCTGGAAACACCGTTTCCCGAGCTGTTGCCACTTTCTTCCGTCGTTCCTTCCCCGTCCCCCAACCACACTGGAGAACTGCCATGACGCACACCCATGCTTTCCGCTTTTCCGCAAATCCGGCTTCGATCCTCGTCCGCCTGCGCCGTCTGGCCGAGCCTGCCCATCACGGCCTGCTGCTGGCCGCAGCGATGCTGATGACGGCTGGAACGGCGAAAGCAGCCGGCTCTTCGATGCCTTGGGAAGGGCCGCTGCAGTCTATCCTCGACTCCATCCAGGGGCCGGTGGCGCGGATCATCGCGGTCATCATCATCATTTCCACCGGCCTGGCGCTGGCCTTCGGAGACACGTCTGGGGGTTTTCGCAAGCTGATCCAGATCGTCTTCGGTCTGTCCATCGCGTTTGCCGCATCCTCGTTCTTCCTGTCGTTCTTCAGCTTCTCCGGCGGGGCCGTCGTATGAGCACGGCCAACGACCTGCCGGGCTTCGAGATTCCGCTGCATCGCTCGCTGACCGAGCCGATCCTGCTGGGCGGTGCACCGCGCACCGTGGCGATTGCCAACGGCACCATGGCCGCCGCCGTGGGCCTAGGCCTGCAACTGTGGATTCCGGGTTTGGTGCTCTGGATCGTCGGCCACTCGCTGGCGATGTGGGGAGCGCGCGTCGATCCGCAGTTCATGCAGGTGTTTGCGACGCACCTGAAACACAAGCCGCTGCTGGACGTGTGAGGACCATGCCATGCTGAACCTCGCCGAATACCGCCAGCGCCCGGCCTTGCTTGCCGACTGGCTGCCTTGGGCCGGTCTGGTCGCGCCGGGCGTGGTGCTCAACAAGGATGGCAGCTTCCAGCGCACGGCGCGCTTTCGTGGGCCGGACCTGGACAGTGCGACGCAGAGTGAGCTGATCGCCACCACGGCGCGGCTGAACAACGCGCTGCGCCGGCTTGGCACGGGCTGGGCACTGTTCGTCGAAGCCGAACGCCGGCCGGCGGCGAACTATCCACACTCGGATTTCCCAGAACCGTTGTCCTGGCTGGTCGACGAGGAGCGGCGCGCGACTTTCGAGGAATCGGGCAACCACTTCGAGAGTGGCTATCACCTCACGCTCCTATGCCTGCCGCCCGAGGAGTCCCGCGCTCGCGCGGCCAAGATGCTCTACGAGAACACGCCCACGCAAGGCGTGGACTGGCGCGAACGCTTGTCGGCCTTCGTCGCCGAAACCGACCGCATCTATGACCTGCTGGACGGCGTGATGCCGGAGATCACCTGGCTCGACGACAGCCAGACCCTGACCTACCTGCATGCGACTGTCTCGGCGCATCGCTACCGCATCGGTGTGCCGGAAGTGCCGTTCCATCTCGACGCGCTGCTGGCCGATGCACCGCTGGTCGGCGGCCTCGCACCCATGCTGGGCGACCAGCACCTGCGTGTGGTGACGGTGCGCGGCTTCCCGACCTCGACCTGGCCGGGGATTCTGGACGACCTCAACCGGCTCGGCTTCGCCTACCGCTGGAGCACGCGCTTCCTCTGTATGGACAAGGCCGAGGCCGAGAAAGAGCTGGGCCGCCTGCGCCGGCAGTGGTTCGCCAAGCGCAAGAACGTCCTTGCGCTGCTACGCGAAACCATCTTCCAACAGGAAAGCCCGTTGGTCGATACCGATGCCAGCAACAAGGCCGCTGACGCGGACTCGGCCTTGCAGGAACTGGGCAGCGACCAAGTCGCCTTCGGCTACGTCACCGCGACCGTGACAGTGCTCGACCCTGACGCCAACACGGCCGACGAAAAGCTGCGCAGGGTGGAGCGCGTCATCCAGGGGCGTGGCTTCGTGACCATCCCTGAAACGCTCAATGCTGTGGAGGCTTGGCTGTCTTCGGTGCCGGGCAATGCCTACGCCAATGTGCGCCAGCCCATCGTCTCGACGCTGAACCTCTCGCATCTGATGCCGGTGTCGGCGGTGTGGGCCGGGCCGGAGAAGAACGCCCACCTCGACGGCCCGCCGCTGATCGTCACGCGCACCGAGGGCGCGACGCCGTTCCGGCTGGTGACGCACATCGGCGACGTGGGACATACGCTGGTGGCCGGCCCGACCGGCATGGGCAAGTCGGTTCTGCTCGCCACGCTGGCGATGCAGTTCCGCCGCTATCCCGGCTCGCGCATCTTCGCCTTCGACATGGGGCGCTCCATGCGCGCCACCATTCTCGGCCTGGGCGGCGAGCACTACGACTTGGGCGCCGACGGTGCGATCGCGTTTCAGCCGCTCGCACGCATCGACCGGGAAGGCTATCGCACTTGGGCGGCCGAGTGGGTTGAAGGCCGCCTGCGGCATGAAGGCATTGCGATCGGCCCCGATGAGAAGGTGGCTATCTGGTCGGCGCTCGGCAGTCTCGCAGGCGCGCCCGTGGAGCAGCGCACGCTCACCGGCCTATCGGTGCTGCTGCAATCCAACGTGCTGCGCCAGGCGCTCGCGCCCTACGTGCTCGGCGGCGCTCACGGCAAGCTGCTGGATGCCGACAGCGACCGGCTGGGCGTGGGCGACGTTCAGGGCTTCGAGATGGAGGAACTGATGCACAGCAAGGCGGCGGTGCTGGCCGTGCTGGGCTACCTGTTCGCGCGCTTCGATGAGCGTTTCGATGGCGCGCCAACGCTGCTGATCCTCGATGAAGCCTGGCTGTTCCTGGACGACCCGGTGTTTGCGGCGCGCATTCGCCAATGGCTCAAGACGCTGCGCAAGAAGAACGTCAGCGTCATCTTTGCCACGCAGTCGCTGGCCGATATCAAAGACTCGACCATCGCGCCCGCGATCATCGAAAGCTGCGCGAGCCGCATCTTCCTGCCGAATCCGCAGGCGACCGAGCCGCAGATTCGCACCATCTACGAGGGCTTCGGGCTGAATGCCCGGCAAATCGAGATCGTCGCCACCGCGCAGCCCAAGCGCGACTACTACTACCAGTCGCGTCTCGGCAACCGTCTGTTCGACCTGGACCTCGGGCCGGTCACGCTCGCCTTCGCGGGCGCTTCGACGCCCCAAGACCAGCGCGCTATCGACAGCGTGCTGCGCGATGCCGGAACACCGGGCTTCGTCGGTGCCTGGCTGCGTCACCGCAGCCTCGATTGGGCGGCCGACCTATTGCCGTCCGCTCCCTCGGCCGCGTCCTTCCTTGCTTCCCAACCTCTGGAGGTTTCGCCATGAAAAAACGTCTTCTTGCCGCTGCTCTTGTTTTCGCATTCGTCGGCGCCATGCCGGTCGCACAAGCGCAATGGGTCGTCATTGATCCGACCAATCTCGTGCAGAACACGATGACGGCGGTTCGCACGCTGGAGCAGATCAATAACCAGATCAAGCAGCTTCAGAACGAAGCGCAGTCGTTGATGAACGAGGCCCGCAACCTCGCGAGCCTGCCGTTCAACGTGGTCAATCGCCTGCGGAGCAACCTGGACACCACGCGGCAACTGATCGCCCAGGCGCGAGGGCTGGCCTTCGACATCCAGAACATGGACCAGCAGTTCGCGCAACTGTACCCGGAGCAGTACGCCGCTACCGTGAGCGGCAACCAGATGTTCCAGGACGCGCACCAGCGCTGGCAAAACACGCTCCAGGGCTTGCAGACCGCCATGCGCATGCAGGCGCAGGTGTCGCAGAACCTGAACCAGGATGAGGGTGTGCTGGCCGATCTGGTCGACCAGAGTCAATCAGCCACCGGCGCCTTGCAGGCCATGCAAGCCACCAATCAGCTCCTGGCCCTGCAAGCCAAGCAGTCCATCCAGACACAGCAGCTCCAGCTCACACAGGGGCGCGCAGCCTCGTTGGAACTGGCTCGGCAAGCCGCCGCCGTTGAGCGTGGACGCGAGGTGACGCGCCGCTTCCTCGGCAGCGGCACAGCATACACGCCGCAGTCCGTGAACTTCTACGGCAACTGACGGATGCGGCCATGAACGACGTCTCCGTCATCGACCGTTTCCTCAATGTCTTCTCCACGTACATCGATTCGGGGTTCGGCCTGCTGCACGGCGAAGTCGCTTTCCTGACTGCGACGCTGGTGGCGATCGATATGACCCTGGCCGGCCTCTACTGGGCGCTAGGCCATGCCACCGGCCAGGGTGACGACGTGATGGCCAAGCTTCTGCGCAAAGTGCTTTACGTCGGCGCCTTCGCCTACATCATCGGCAACTTCAACTGGCTGGCGAGCATCGTGTTCCGGTCCTTCGCTGGCCTCGGCCTGACGGCGTCCGGTTCGACGTTGACCATGGCGACCTTCCTGCAGCCGGGTCGTTTGGCCAAGACCGGCATCGACGCCGCTGCGCCCATCCTGCAGCAGATCAGCGAGATGGCCGGGTTCCCGGAGGTGTTCATCAACATCGCGCCCATCGTCGTGATGTTCCTTGCGTGGCTGACCGTCATCGTCTGCTTCTTCGTGTTGGCGGTGCAGCTTTTCGTCACGCTGATCGAATTCAAGCTGACCACGCTCGCCGGCTTCGTATTGGTGCCGTTCGCACTCTGGAACAAGACGGCGTTCCTTGCCGAAAAGGTGCTCGGCAACGTGGTGTCCTCGGGCATCAAGGTGCTGGTGCTGGCCGTGATCGTGGGTATTGGTACGGGGCTGTTCGCCGAGTTCCAGGTCACACCCAGTGAGCCATCCATTGACCACGCGCTGGTGGTGATGCTGGCTTCGCTCGCCATGCTGGCGCTCGGCATTTTCGGCCCTGGCATCGCTACGGGCTTGGTGTCCGGTGCGCCGCAGCTTGGTGCGGGTGCAATGGCCGGTGCAGCGTTGGGCGCGGCCGGTGCAGCCGTCGCGGTCGGTGCTGCCGCGACCGGCGTAGGCAGCGCGGTTGTAGCCGGGGCACGCATGGCACCCGCCGCCGCAAAGATAGCTGGCAGCGGTGCGCGTGCCGCTGCCTCGACCACAGGCAGTGCGCGATCGGCATATCAAGCGGGTTCTGTAGCGGCCGGCGGTGGTCTCAAGGGCGCCGCTGCCGGCGTGGGCAACGTCGCCAAGACCGGTGCGCAGGCAGTCGGCCAAAAGGCCACCGCCGGGATGCGCTCCCTCGGGCAGCGCGCAGCGGCCGCTTTCCGTTCTGACGAAGCTGGGTCTGCATCCGGTGGCGCCGCCGCAACGGGTCAATCTGCCACCGGCGAAGCCAATGCCGGCGCTGCCAACCAGCGGCAACAGGCCCAACCCGCCTGGGCCAATCGCCTGCATCGTCGCCAGCAGATCGGCCATGCCGCCACGACCGCCGCCCACACTCTGCGCGGAGGCGACGGCGGTGGTTCAAGCAGCGGCCCGAGCTTGCACGATTCCGATTCATAAGGAGAACAAACCATGCGATTCAAACGACCGCAGGTGCGCTATGCCGATACACCGCAGCCTGCCACTCCATACCAATCCGCTGCGCAAGCGTGGGACGAGCGCATCGGTTCGGCCCGCGTGCAGGCAAAGAACTGGCGGTTGATGGCCTTCGGTTGTCTGGTGCTTGCCTTGTTGATGGCCGGTGGCCTGGTCTGGCGCTCGGCGCAGTCCATCGTCACGCCCTACGTGGTAGAGGTGGATCAGGCTGGCCAGGTTCGGGCGGTCGGTGAGGCTGCCACACCGTACCGACCGAACGATGCGCAGATCGCCTACCACTTGGCGCACTTCGTCGTGCTGGTTCGTTCGCTGTCCATCGATCCCATCGTCGTGCGGCAGAACTGGCTCGATGCCTACGACTACACCACCGATCGCGGCGCGGGCGTACTCAACGAGTACGCGCGTACCCATGACCCGTTCGCGCGCGTTGGCAAAGAGTCGGTGACGGTACAGATCACCAGCGTCGTGCGCGCCAGCGATGCGTCTTTCAACGTGCGCTGGACCGAGCAGCGCTTCGTCAACGGCGCGCCGACCGGCACCGAACGCTGGAACGCCGTGATTTCCACCGTCCTGCAAACCCCGCGCACCGAGCAGCGTTTGCGCAAGAACCCATTGGGCATCTACGTCAACGGCCTGTCGTGGAGCCGCGAACTCGATGCCGCCGAAGGAGCCTAGCCATGAACCAGTCTTTCCGCTATTACGCTTTTGTGTTGATGCTTGCAGCCTCTGCACTGTCGTTGCAGGGCTGCACCACGCGGGGCACGCCGCCACCGGTCATCTCGCTCGATCAGCCGGTGCAGGCGCAACCGCTGCCCGAACCGCCCAAGCCAGTCGAAGTGGTCGAGGTGCCGAAAGTGTTGCCGATGCCGGCGCAGATGAAACCGCTGCCAGAGGGCAGCGAAGCCAAGGCTGCGCCTGAACCCGCCGATGAAAAGCTGCGGGTCTCGCGTGCCAACGCCGAGGCGCGCATCGCGCCCACGCGCGAGGGCTACGTCAACGCCATTCAGGTCTGGCCCTTCACGGATGGCGCGCTGTACCAGGTCTATGCGGCACCGGGACGGGTTACGGTGATCTCCCTTCAACCGGGCGAGGAGCTGGTAACGGTTGCCGCTGGCGATACGGTGCGCTGGATTGTCGGTGACACCTCCAGTGGTACAGGCGATGCCCTGCGCGTCAGCGTGCTGGTCAAGCCGATCCGCTCAGGTCTCAAGACCAATCTGGTCATAACCACCAGTCGGCGCACTTACTTGATCGAGCTGACCTCGACAGAACGTGCCTGGATGGCTTCGGTATCGTGGGAGTACCCGAAGGATCGGATGCTGGCCTTGCAGCGTCAGGCGCAGGCCGCGCAGGCGACGGCACCGATCGATACCGGTTTGTCGCTGGAGAAGATTCGCTTCCGCTACGCCATCAGCGGTAGCACGCCGCCGTGGAAGCCGCTGCGCGCCTTCGATGACGGCGAGAAGGTCTATATCCAGTTCCCGCCGGGCATCGCGCAAGGCGAGCTGCCACCGCTGTTCGTGATCGGCGCTCAGGGCGATGGGCAACTGGTGAACTACCGTTTCCGTCCGCCGTACTACATCGTCGATCGGCTGTTCGGCGCAGCCGAGCTGCGCCTGGGTGGTGACAAGGGCGACGTGGTGCGCATCGAGCGCACGGACGGCGTAGCGCGGAGGAACTGACCATGAGCCTGGACGACACCCCAGACCTTGCCATGTCGCAGGCGGGCAAGGTAGCCCCCGAGGCGGTGGCGCTGCGCGCCCAGCCGCGTCCGGTGACACGCCTGAACCGGCGCACATTGGCGATTCTGGCCGGCGGCCTCGCCGTGGCCGTGCTGGGCGCCACGATGTGGTCGCTGCAACCGCGCAAACGAACCGTGGGGGATCAGACCGAGCTGTACAACGTGGATCGTGTCTCGCGCTCGGAAGGGCTGGACCGGCTTCCGACCGATTACTCCAAACTGCCGCCGGCTTTGCCACCGCATGTACCCGAGCTTGGGCCGCCGCTACCCGGCGACCTGGGGCCGGCCATCGTGAAATCGCAGCAGCCTGCGGCGCCCACCTACACGCCGCCCGGCCATGCTCCGGCTACCGCCCAGCATGACGCGCACAGCAAGGAAGCAGAAGCGGCGGCGGCATCGGTGTTTTTCCGCTCCAGCAACCAGCGCGCCGCTGCTGCGTCAACGCAGGTGGCTGCTGCCAATCCTGCGTCCGGCCTTGCGGGCTTCGATCCAATGGCCGCAGGGCCAGCCTCGACAGCGGCTCAGCCGGCCGATCCGACCGCCGTGCAGAACCGGCAGGACCAGAAAGAGGCGTTCCTGAAAGCCGGAACTACGGAAACCCGTAATTCCGGAAATCTGAAAATGCCGGCTTCGCCGTATCAGGTCATGGCCGGCACGGTGATCGCTGGCGCGCTGGTCACGGGCATCAAGTCCGATCTGCCGGGCGACGTGATTGCCACGGTGACCGAGTCGATATACGACACGGCCACCGGTAAGTTTCTGCTAATCCCGCAAGGCTCGCGCGTCCTCGGCCGCTACAACAGCCAGGTGAGCTACGGGCAAAGCCGGGTGCAAGTGGTATGGAATCGGATCATCCTGCCCGACACGTCTTCGCTGACGCTGGACAACCTGGCCGGCACCGACCCGGCCGGCTACGCCGGCCTGGAGGATGGCGTCGATTGGCATTGGGACCGCATCTTTGCCGGCGCAGCGCTGACGACGCTGCTGGGTGTCGGTGCCGAGTTGGCCGCGCCAGAGAGCCGCCAAGACGGGAATCGGGTCATCATTGCTGGGCGCGACAGCCTGCAGGACAGCGTGAACCAGGCCGGCCAAGAGATGACCCGGCGCAACCTCAACATCCAGCCCACGTTGACGGAGCGGCCGGGCTTGCCAGTCCGCATCATCGTCAATCGGGATCTGGTGCTGCGGGCTTATCAGCCGCTGTTCTTCAATCGAGGAACTTCACGATGAGCACCACGCGCAAGCTGCGGCTGGGTCCGCTGCCCAAGACCGAGAGCATCAAATTGACCTTCACGTGCCACGCCAGCCTCAAGGCGGACCTCGACCGCTACGCCGCGCTGCACGCGCAGGCCTATGGCGAGGCGGTCGATGCGGCAACACTGATCCCCCATATGCTGGAGGCCTTCATGGCGAGGGATCGGGGATTCAGATCATCGTGCGCACGCCCTGCAAGGCCAGAAAAGCCTGGCGCGACTACGCCATGACGCGACCGCGCAGGTTTTCGATAGATGCTGGAACGTGCACCATGTAGGCAACTAATCGCCACCCCCAGCATGGCGATTGCACCGGGAGCCGATCATGGAACGCGATGTCAGAATGAGCAAAAGCTCTTCCAACCCAGGACCTGGAGATGTTTCCTTACGACAGTCGTTGCCTGTCTCGGCCCAGTATCGGCGCACGCTTCGCCGTAGCGAGCTGCGTCAAATGGTTCCGCTGGCGGACACCACCATCTATGAGATGGAACGTCGCGGCGATTTCCCCAGGCGATTCAACTTGACGGCTCGCTGCGTTGTCTGGGATCTGGCCGAGGTAGAGGCTTGGTTGGCCGAACGCCGACTTGCCTCGGAACAGGCACAGATCAAACGCGCGCCATCTCCCGATGTACGCCAGCGAAAGACTCGCCCCGTCAAATCGCCTGTGTCGTCATGACCGGCATCGAGGGCGGTAGCAGCGTCGGCGTGTGAGGCTTGCCCGCGACCCAAGCATCGATCATGTCAGCCCACTCCTGAAGCATGTGGCGCCGCTGCTCGGCATATTCGGCTTTGTTGTAGATGCCGCGCGAGGAGCGGGCGTCTTCGTGAGCCAGACACTTCTCGATCCAGTCGCTGTTGAAGCCCAATTCATTGAGGATCGTCGAACCAGTGCGCCGGAGATCGTGCACTGTGAAGGGATCAAGAGTCAGTCCGTTGGTCTTGGCCCTTTCGGCAATCAACTGGGTGACACGGTTGAGCGTGGCATTGGACATGCACTTGTCCGCGTCGTAGCGCGATGGGATCAGGTAACGCGATCCGCCGGCACAGGTGCGCAAAGCCACCATGATGTCGAGGGCTTGCTGCGAGAGATAGATATTGTGCGGCTTGGATGTCTTCATGCGCTCCTTGGGAATACTCCAGACAGCCTTCTCAAAATCCACTTCATCCCACGTCGCGTGAATCAGCTCCCCCTTGCGCACCAGCGTCAGCAGAATCAGGCGCAGACCAAGCTTGATCGTCGGATAGGATGCAACATGCTCCATCTGCGAGAGCATGATGCGGATCTCGCTGGGTGAGAGTGCGCGATCCTTCGGCACAAAGGTGGCGATCGACGACGGCCCCACATCGTCCGCGGGGTTGGGTACTTTCTCGCCATGCAGGATGGCGAAACCGTAGACCTGTTTGACGATGTCGCGCACGTGAACAGCCGTAGCCGGTGCGCCCCGTGCCTTGACCTTGTTACATAGGTCACGCAGATCGTTTGCGGTGATTTCGGTCAGAAGCCGATTCTGAAAGACGGGGAGGATGTCGCGATCCAAGATGCTCTGACGCATCGAACGCGTACTGTCGGCCATACGCGCCTCCTCCGCCCACCTGACGGTAAATTCTCCGAAAGTTTTTGCTTCAGCCACGCGACGCTTCTGTCGCTGCTTCTCCTGCGAGGGAGACGCTCCCTCGGCAACCGCACGGCGAGCCTCGATACAACGTTCCCGCGCCTTGGCCAGGGAAATGCCACTTGGCCCGTAGCGCCCGATTGTGAGCGTTTCCCGGCGGCCGTTGAGCCGGTAGTCGTAGCGAAAGGTGATGGTTCCGGCCGGGGAAACAGTAACGTACATCCCGTCCCGGTCGGCCACCTTGTACATAGCCTCCTTGGGCTTGAGATTCTTCAGCGCAGTATCGGTAAGCATGGCGTTCTCCTGTGCGGGAACGTTTTACCGTCACCCGCAATTCAGACTGCACACCCGCTTGAAACCCGCATGAAATCTAGCGCTTCGCCAGACTTTTTTACCGTCACACGTCAAAAACGGGCTGACGGTATAAATTGTAGTACATCAGGAGGCCTTCTGGCTACCGTCAGACTTACCGTCATCTCGGTCCGCTTACCAGCGATAGATGACGATAGCCTTCGATATGTTTTATATTTATTTTCAATATGTTACATGAACATATTGATAGATGCCGATAGACCAAGAAGGCATAGAAATTATTCCCACTCGATCGTGCCCGGCGGCTTGCCGGTCACGTCGTACACCACGCGGCTGATGCCGCGGATTTCGTTCACGATCCGGTTGGACACCTTGCCGAGCAGGGTGTAGGGCAGTTCGGCCCAGTGGGCGGTCATGAAGTCGCTGGTGACGACGGCGCGCAGGGCGACGACGTAGTCGTAGGTGCGGCCGTCGCCCATGACGCCGACGCTCTTGACCGGCAGGAACACGGCGAAAGCCTGGGAGGTCTTGTCGTACCAGGATATTTCCCCGTCGCCGTGGGCGCGCAGTTCGTCGATGAAGATGGCGTCGGCCTGGCGCAGCAGGTCGGCGTATTCGCGCTTCACCTCGCCGAGGATGCGCACGCCGAGGCCGGGGCCGGGGAAGGGATGGCGGTAGACCATGTCGTGCGGCAGGCCGAGCGCGATGCCGAGTTCGCGCACTTCGTCCTTGAACAGCTCGCGCAGCGGTTCGAGCAATTTCAGATGCAGCGTGTCGGGCAGGCCGCCGACGTTGTGGTGGCTTTTGATGGTGTGCGCTTTTTTGGTCTTGGCGCTGGCCGATTCGATGACGTCGGGATAGATCGTCCCCTGCGCTAGCCATTTGGCCTTGGGCAGTTTCTCGGCTTCTTCCTGGAACACGTGGACGAATTCGCGGCCGATGATCTTGCGTTTCTGCTCGGGGTCGGCGACGCCGGCGAGCTCGCGCATGAAGCGCTCCGCCGCGTCGACGTGGATGACCTTGACGCCGAGGTTCTTCGCGAAGGTCGCCATCACCTGCTCGCCTTCGTTCAGGCGCAGGAGGCCGTTGTCGACGAAGACGCAGGTGAGCTGGTCGCCGATGGCGCGGTGCAGCAGCGCCGCGACCACCGAGGAATCGACGCCGCCGGAAAGCCCCAGGATCACTTCGTCGCTGCCGACTTCGCTGCGCACGCGGCCGATCGCCTCGTCGACGTAGTCGGGCATGTTCCAGTCGTTGCCGCAACCGCAGACGTCGTGCACGAAGCGCGCGATCAGCGCCTTGCCCTGCAGGGTGTGCGTGACCTCGGGGTGGAACTGCACGCCGTAGAACCTGCGCGTTTCGTCGGCCATGCCGGCGATCGGCGTGGCGGCGTTCGACGCCATGACCTTGAAGCCGTCCGGCAGCGCGGTGACCTTGTCGCCGTGGCTCATCCACACGTCGAGCAGGCCGTGGCCCTCGTCGTTGACGCGATCCTGGATGTCGCGCAGCAAGGCGGTGTGTCCGTGCGCGCGGATTTCGGCATAGCCGAACTCGCGCCGGGCCGCGCTTTCCACCTGGCCGCCCAGCTGGGCCGCCATCGTCTGCATGCCGTAGCAGATGCCCAGCACCGGCACGCCGAGTTCGAACACGGCCTGCGGCGCGCGCGGGGTTTCTTCCTCGTAAACCGAACTGGGGCCGCCGGACAGGATGATCCCGGCTGGCGCGAACTCGCGCACGAAAGCGTCAGTGACGTCGTTGGGATGCAGTTCGCAGTACACCCCTGCCTCGCGCACGCGGCGGGCGATAAGCTGGGTGGTCTGGGAACCGAAATCGAGGATGAGGATTTTCTGGTGCATATGGTTTGTATGGTGGTTCAGTCGGCTAAAAAGTAGTCCACGGTGGAAACCACGCGCACCTTCTTGATGTGCGCGGTGCTTCCGTCCCGGTCCTCGATGCTGAATTGCCCCTGGCTGGCACGCTTGATTTTGCCCAGGGTGCTGTCGGAATCCTTGGCGAATTTTTCCGCGGCCTGGCGGGCGTTGCGGGTGGCCTCCTCGATCATCGCGGGCTTCAGCGCATTGAGTCCGGTGAACAGGAAGCGTGCGCGGTTCTCGTAATCGCCGGTGTTGAGCGCGATTCCCTGCTCGCCCAGAACCGCCAGTTCGGGCATGGCCTTGAGCACAGCATCCGCCTGCCGGGTGTAGACGGTGATCACGGACTTGCCGGTGTAGCGCAGGCGGTTCGCCAGTTCGGCATTGCCGTAATCCTGCGCCTGCCGGTCGGTGATCGAAGGCGCCGAAACGGAGAGTTCCTCCGTCTTGAATCCCTGCGACTGCAGGAAGCCGACGATGATTGCGTTCTTGCTTTGCAGGGTCTGGTAGAGGCGGGGCAGGTCAGAGTCCGCCTCGCTGAAGGCGATCGGCCAGATCGCCGTGTCGGCGGGGACTTCGCGCTCGGCCAGGCCCTTGACCTCGACACTGCGCTCGAACTGCTTGAACTTGACGAGGCTGTCAGCCAGCAGCCAGGCCGCGACCACCACCCCCAAAGCCAATGCCAAGGCTGCCGCCAGGCGGTTGTTCCCCATGCGTCCCCCTATGCGATCGGCGCCGACTGAATTATTCCACTCGGTAGTTCGGCGCTTCCTTGACGATCTGCACATCGTGCACGTGCGATTCGCGTATGCCGGCCGAAGTAATCTCGACGAACTCGGCCTTGGCGTGCATGTCGGTGATGCTGGCAACGCCCAGGTAGCCCATCGACGAGCGCAGCCCCCCCATCAGCTGGTGGATTACCGCCAGCGCGCTGCCCTTGTAGGGCACCCGGCCCTCGACGCCTTCCGGCACCAGTTTCTCGGCGCTCTTTTCGGTGTCCTGGAAATAGCGGTCGGAAGAACCCTGCTGCATCGCGCCGAGCGAACCCATGCCGCGATACGACTTGTAGGAGCGGCCCTGGAACAATTCGATATCGCCGGGCGCTTCCTCGGTGCCGGCCAGCAGGCTGCCGAGCATGACGCAGTCGGCGCCGGCGGCCAGCGCCTTGGAGATATCGCCGGAGTAGCGGATGCCGCCGTCGGCAATCACTCCGACGCCGCTGCCCGCCAGCGCATCGGACACATTCGCCACGGCGGTGATCTGCGGCACGCCGACGCCCGCGACCATGCGCGTGGTGCAGATGGAGCCGGGACCGATGCCGACCTTGACGGCGTCGGCCCCGTGTTCGACCAGCGCGGCGGCGGCGGCGGCGGTGGCGATGTTGCCGCCGATGACCTGCACGTCGGGAAAGTTCTGCTTGACCCAGCGCACCCGTTCGAGCACGCCCCGGGAATGGCCATGCGCGGTATCGACGGTAATCACGTCGACCCCGGCGGCCACCAGTGCGGCCACGCGCTCTTCGGTACCCTCGCCGGTGCCGACCGCCGCGCCGACACGCAGACGGCCCATCGCGTCCTTGCATGCCTGCGGGTGCTCGCTGGATTTCTGGATGTCCTTGACGGTAATCAGCCCGCGCAGTTCGAAGGCGTCGTTCACCACCAGCACGCGCTCCAGCCGATGTTTATGCAGCAGCGCCAAAGCCTCGTCGCGGCCGGCGCCCTCCTTCACCGTCACCAGCCGTTCCTTCGGCGTCATGATGTTGGCGATCGTCTGGTCGAGCTGGGTTTCGAAGCGCAGATCGCGGTTGGTGACGATGCCGACCACCTTGCCGCCGTCGATCACCGGCAGGCCGGAAATACGCTTCGCGCGGGTGATTTCGAGCACCTGGCGCACCGTCATCTGCGGCGCGACGGTAATCGGATCCTTGACTACGCCGGACTCGAAACGCTTGACTGCCGTCACCTGTGCCGCCTGCAATTCGGCGCTCATGTTCTTGTGAATGATGCCGATGCCGCCCTCCTGCGCCAGCGCAATCGCCAGGCGCGCCTCGGTCACCGTATCCATGGCAGCCGACAGCAGGGGCAGGTTCAGGGTGATCGTGCGGGTCAACTGCGTGGACAGACTGACTTCGCGGGGAAGGATGGCGGAATGGGCGGGAACGAGCAGAACGTCGTCGAACGTCAGCGCTTTTTGCAGAACACGCATGGGCTTTCCTTAACGCAAAGCGGAATTATACGCG